>JAGOHC010000036.1 GCA_017996375.1 Saprospiraceae bacterium
GTTATAGTGTATGCGAAACTGCTTATCGCCAAAAATGCAAACTATTACCGCAAGCATACGTTTCGTGTTTATGAATAGTACAATTACAACAAATGCAATGAAACTGACACCATTACTACAAGGCATACTGATGCTGTTTTCGAGTTGCTTGCTTGCTCAAACAACGCAAACCGAATTCGGGAAAAATCGCATCCAGTACCATCAAAATCATGACGAGTGGAGCTTGTACGAAAGCCCTAATTTTATCACCTATTGGTATGGCGAGGGGCGCAATATCGGGCAAGCAGTAGTGCAGTTAGCAGAGTACGATTGCCAAGCGGTGCAAAATCTATTAGAATACAAATACAATGATAAAATAGAAGTAATTGTTTATACTGACCTCACCGACCTCAAGCAGAGCAACATCGGCGCAGAGAAGGCATTTGAAAATTCATTAGGGCAAACCAAAATTGTAGGTAACAAAATGTTCGTCTATTTTGATGGCGACCACAACCATCTGCGTAAGCAAATTCGTGAAGGCATCGCGTCCATTTATCTCAACGCTATGTTGTTTGGCGCAAACCTCCAAGAAGTGGTGCAAAATGCCGTCATGCTTCATCTGCCGACATGGTTCAAAGATGGCCTGATTAGTTACATCGGCGAAACGTGGAGCGTTGCACTCGACAACGAAATGCGAAATGTTATTCAACAAAATAAATATACAGACTTTACTACTTTTGCCCGCGAACAACCCAAGCTTGCCGGTCATGCGTTATGGTATTACATTCACGAGTTATTCGGCGAAAAAAATGTATCTAACCTGTTGTATTTGGTACGTATAAACAGGAGTATCGAAAGCGGATTAGTTTATGTGTTGGGCAACTCTATGGCGCAACTCGAAGAGGCATGGTTGAAATATTATACCGACCGCTACAAAACTGCTTCTACCGAAAATTTATCGTCAAATTCGGCGGATGCCCTAACAATAAAAAACCGCAGAAAGCTCCCTCTTCAACAATTAAAAATTAGCCCTGACGGGAAATACATAGCGTATGCCACCAATGAGATTGGGCGGTTTAAGGTATATATACAAGACGCGGCAACAGGTACTCGCAAGCGCATAATGAAGAGTGGGTATCGCAATATGTTTCAAGCAACCGACTACGGCTACCCCCTATTGGCATGGAGCCCGAATGCACAAGAGTTGCTCGTGTTGTACGAAAAACGCGACATTATCAAATCAATGCGTTACGAAGTGGCCACAGAGAAAAAAACGATGGATGTACTTCCTACGCAATTTCAGC
Source organism: Saprospiraceae bacterium (assembly GCA_017996375.1). Lineage (GTDB taxonomy): Bacteria > Bacteroidota > Bacteroidia > Chitinophagales > Saprospiraceae > JAGOHC01. Next base: position 1,284 of record JAGOHC010000036.1, read on the forward strand.
GCATCTACTCTATTGATTTTGCTACCAATAACGATGTGTTGATGACCGCCGCTGTGCGTGGTTTTTCCGATGTGTTTATGTATCAACTCAATACGCGACAATCGCAACGCATCACTAATGATACGTATGATGACTTGGATGCCGTGTACACCAAAATAGGCAACGCAAACGGCGTGTTGTTTGCTTCCAATCGCCCCGATTCGAGTATGCAAAAAGTGAGCTTGGATACCATTCTGCCTATCGGCAATTTTGATATTTATTATTATGATTTGGATAGCAAACCCGAAGCATTAGTGCGTGTAACACGCACACCACTTTACAACGAGCGACAACCGCTTAGCATAGACTCTACCTACTTCGCCTATCTCTCAGATGAAACAGGTATCATTAACCGCAAGGTAGCGTATTTGGCAGATACTATTTTGTATTATACTAACACATTTTTCTTTAAAGATGGAACAAAGGTAACCCTACACCAAGATTCTTTATTCGCAAATTTGGATAGCACAAAAATTGATACCATCATCCAAAAACCAGTTACTATTAAAAATACGATTGCACACTTCAATACGGACTACCCATACAACATCGCCATGCACCACGTCGCCCCTATAAAAGGTAAGTGGTTGGAGCAACGCGGACAACAAGTGTATCCCTCAAAGGTATATCTGCCTACTATTGATACACTAACAGCGTTTAGCCCTACGCCCAGTTCGTATCGGCAGTTAGTACAACAAAAAAAAGAAAAACAACCAAGTGCCGAAAAGCAAAAAACAACAGTGTCACCAAAAGCTACGCAACCCGTTAAACCCGCAACGGAAACTCCGAAAAATGACTACCTGTTTCAGAGTGAGTTTGATGATGACCCGACACCCCTTAAACCGGCAGCACCCGTCGTAGCTACGCCGAAAGATACTATGCCAACTGTTGATGCAACAGAAAACATTGCCAACGTTGTTGCTGTACCTGTGCAGAAAAAAAATGCAATATCACCAACGCCCAAGCATCTGTTTCGGCAGTCGCGCATTATACCTTATCGCCTCAAGTTTCGTACTGACCATGTGACCACAAACTTTGATAATAGCCTTCTTTTTAGCGGACTGGACAGTTATGCTGGGCTTAACTCACAGCAAGGATTTTCGTATCCACCACCGGGCATATTGGTAAAAGCAAACTTCAAAGACTTACTCGAAGACTACGAAGTGGAGTGTGGGATGCGGATACCTGTCACCTTCAATGGCGTACAATATTTTATGTATTATAATGACAAGAAAAAACACATGGACAAGCGGTACGGTTTGTATTATGCCACAGAGAGAACCAACGATAAAACCAACGTATCGCCACCGCAGAAGTCGCAAGTTTCAACAGTAATTGGGGTGTACGAACTCCGCTATCCGTTAGATATATTTACAAGTTTGCGCGGAAGCGCAACGTTTCGCAATGGCCGTTTTGTAAAATTAGCCACCGAAGCACAATCATTAGCCGAGCCTACCATTAGCCAACAACGAGCAGGGTTGAAGTTAGAGTACATCTTTGATAATACATTAGACGTTGCGCTCAACATCAAAAACGGCACGCAATATAAAGTATTTGCCGAAGTGCTAAAACGCTTCGATGTTAATTTTAATGATAAGGTTTCCGCTAATTTTCGCAAAGGGTTTATGACCATCTTGGGTATTGATGCTCGCCACTATCAACGCTTGGATAATCGCTCCATTTTAGCCTTCCGATTGGCAGGCTGCACTTCCTTCGGCTCCGAAAAAATATTATACTTTTTGGGAGGAACAAATAATTGGCTGTTGCCAAAATTCAATAACGAAATCAATGTACCCGCAGATAGCACTTTTGCTTACACCGGTTTAGCAGCCGACTTGCGTGGCTTCTATAATAACATTCGCAACGGCAACTCTTACCTGTTAGCAAACACCGAATTGCGCGTACCAATATTTCGGTACTTAATCAAGCGACCTTTACAGTCGGCGTTTCTACGCAACTTACAGTTGATAGGTTTTTTTGACGTAGGCACGGCATGGCACGGGAGTAGCCCGTTTGCTAAAGAAAATCCACTCAATACTACCGTCATCACACAACCCACCGTTACGGTGCGCGTTAATTACTTCCGCGACCCCATCATTGCCGGATACGGCTTCGGTGTACGCAGCAGTTTGTTCGGATATTTCTTCCGATTCGATTACGGTTGGGGCATCGAAACCAAAGTTGTACAAAAACCAGTTTGGCATCTGTCATTAGGGTTTGATTTTTAAACATAGCAACAGATGCATGAAACATTGGCTTATATTTTTTTTACTACTCTTTGCAGCCTCACAAAGCCAAGCGCAACGAGACAGCATTTGGAATAACCAACGCCACGCAGTATTGCTTCCACTAATGGGTCGGCAAATTTTAGATACGCTTTCCGTCATCCCCGGAACGGTATTTTTTCAATCAAAAGATATAGACTCTTCTTTTTTTCAATTAGATGACAATGCAGTTATTTGGAAAAAACAACCACCAACTGACAGCGTATCGGTGTACTACAAAGTATTCCCATTCCTATTATCCAAACCCTTCAGTCGCATTGACACCATCACCATTCGCCGAGCCGACGAAGGACTCATCGCCTTTGACTACACACCGTTTAATAGCACACAAGGCGGTTTGTTAGACCTCAAAGGTATGGATTACAACGGCAGCTTTGCGCGAGGCATATCATTTGGCAATAACCAAAACCTAACACTTAATTCTAGCTTCAATTTACAAATGGCGGGTACCTTAGATAATGACATTGAAATACTCGCAGCTATTTCCGACAATAACATTCCACTACAACCCGAAGGCAACACCAAACAACTGCAAGAATTTGATAGGGTTTTTATTCAGATAAAAAGAAAAAATACAACCCTCATTGCTGGCGATTACGACATCACCCGACCCAACAACAGCTACTTTATGAATTATTACAAGCGCTTACAAGGTGTTTCGGTAACAAACAAAACTATCCTCAAAAAAAATAAAGCGGAGGTGGCTACGCAAGCCGGGATTGCTATCGCTAAAGGCAAATTTGCCCGCCAAATTATTACCTCCACCGAAGGCAATCAAGGGCCGTACAGGTTGGAGGGCAACGAAGGTGAGCGCTTTATTATTATCATGGCAGGTACGGAGCGTGTATATTGGGATGGGCGACAACTCACGCGTGGCTTTGATGAAGATTATACCATAGACTACAATAGTGGCGAAGTAGTGTTTACTACGCGCCGACTTATTACCAAAGATGTGCGTATTATTGTCGAATTTGAATATGCCGACCAATCATATTTGCGTTCCATGTATCTCATAAATTCATCATACAAAACAGAAAAATGGCGCACCTATTTCAATCTGTATAGCGAACAAGACAGCAAAACATCGGGCATAGCACGCGACCTTTCGCCGGAGGCAATTACCGCTTTACGCAACGCTGGAGATAGCCTAACTTATGCATTTGCTACTGGTGTGGATACCGTCGAATTCGGTAATTTCGACCCCGACATTATCCATTATAAATTGATAGATACCACCGTAGCAGGCATCGTTTATCACAATATCGTGGTATTCACTACTAATCCAGATAGTGCTAAATATACAGCCAGATTCAGTGAATTAGGCGTAAATAAAGGCAACTATATACGTGTTCAAACAGCTGCCAACGGGCGCATTTATGCTTGGGTAGCTCCCGACCAAACGGGTATGCCACAAGGTAGTTTTGAACCGATAATTCGATTAGCTGCTCCGCGCAAGCAACAACTTTTGACCACAGGCGGAGAGTATCAACTTGGCAAAAAAGGAACCATTCAGGCAGAAGTAGCACTCAGCAATCTTGATGCAAATCGCTTTAGTGAATTAAATAATCAAGATAATAACGGTGTTGCTGCTTTCGCAAAATATACACAAACATTCGATTTGGACTCAGCCAAATGGCAAATTAAAACTGAGGCAACCTACGAGTTGGCACAACAATATTTCAATCCATTAGCACCCTATCGTCTCACCGAATTTACACGCGATTGGAACACCCAACAAGCTGCAAAGGCTACCGAAAATTTATTAATAGGAGCTGTTACAATCCAAAAAAATACGATGCTATTACTCCGATACGAAACAAGCCTATTGCAACGCAATAGTGGCTACACCGGCAATAAGCAAGGGGTACGTTTTCGGCTTAGCGAAAAAGGTTGGCAGTTATTGGCAAATGCAACCCTGCTAAACACAAACAGCACTACCGAACAAACGCAATTCTTACGCCCAAACGCCGATTTGTCATACAACATACAAGCAAAAAAAAATAAATTCTTCCGAGGTTGGCGGATGGGTATTTATGTTGAAGAAGAAAAAAATCAACGCAAAAATAGCATTGCGGACACACTGCTGGCGGCAAGTTTTAGATATTATTTTACAAAAATATATATCGAAAAAGCTAGCAGCAATCAGTTTAGCTGGAACCTAAATATGTTGCGTCGACACGATTTTGCTCCATTTACAAAGGCATTTACACGCACCACTCAAGCCGATGAATTAAATTTGTTAGCACAGTGGACAAGCAACGCCAATAGTCAACTGAGCGTTAATTTTACTTATCGCAATCTACAAATTATCAATGAAGAGCTATCTGTTAACCAACCGCAAAAAAGCTATCTGGGGCGATTAGAATATACCCTGCAAGCATGGAAAAATACGATTCGCTCCACTACTAACTACGAGATTAGTTCAGGCAGAGAACCTAAAATTGAATACAATTACCTGCAAGTTAATATCGGCGACGGCGTTTATACTTGGATAGATCGCAACTTGGACAGCATCCCACAAATCAATGAATTTGAGGTAGCTGCTTTTAAAGACCAAGCTAATTATGTGCGTGTAGCCATTACCACCAACGAATACATAAACACCAATAATGTACAATTCAACCAAAGTTTGAATATTGACCCCCGCTATGTGTGGGGAAGAAAAAAAGGGATGTTAAAATTTTTAAGTAAATTATCTGACCAAGCTACCTTTAAAATAAGCAAGCGCGTACGCAATGCACAAGATGCAAATGCTTGGAATCCGCTTATCCTCAATTTGCCCGACAGCACATTAGTATCGGTGTTGTCTGCCATTCGCAATGTGGTGTATTTTAATCGGGCGCACCCAAAGTACGACATCCAATACGGATACAGCGATTTGCGAAACCGCATCGTGTTAGTCACTGGTTACGAAGCACGCCTAACCACAGAGCACTTTATACAAGGACGTTGGAACGTCAACGCTCAACATACGCTGCAGTGCCAAGTATCGCAGGCAATACAAGGCAACGACTCTGAAGTATTTAACAATCAAGATTACCGATTGAATATTACTAAAATTCAACCCGAGTGGATTTGGCAACTTTCCAACAAATTTCGCTTCACCGCAACCTACAAACATAAGGTTAGCCAAAACACTATAGGCGAAAAAGAGAAAGCATTTATTAATGACATTAAAGTGGAGGCTACTTATAACCAAGCAAGCGTATCGGCAATACGCACCAACCTATCTTACGTAAATATTAAATACACTGGCAACCCAAATACAAGTGTGCAATACGCTATGCTCGAAGGATTGCAAAACGGCAAAAATTATTTGTGGTCACTTAGCTACGAACGCGCCCTTTCCAAAAACATCTTCCTAACACTCAGCTATGAAGGGCGCAAAACCGGCACCGCCAAAACAGTACACGTAGGCAGAGCGCAAGTACGGGCAAGTTTTTAAATATATGCTTTGGTTGATACCGCAAAAACATAAAAATTTCGTGCAGGATGTTATCTTTGCAACCTTAGTATTTATCATAAAAAGCAATATTTATGCAATATCCGCATCTATTTACGCCTCTCAATTTAGGGTTCACCTCGCTGCCTAATCGGGTAATTATGGGGAGTATGCACACCGGACTTGAGGAGAGCAAAAATGCTTACAAGCGTATGGCAGCCTACTACGCCGAACGCGCAAAAGGCGGAGTAGGTTTAATTGTAACTGGCGGTGTTGCACCTAATCGCGCCGGACGCACAGCACCCTTTGCTGCCAAGATGACGAATTGGTGGGATATGTATCGCCACCGCACCGTTACCAAAGCCGTACACGCCGAAGGCGGAAAAATATGTATGCAAATATTGCACGCCGGACGTTATGGATTTCATCCACTTATCGTCGCGCCATCAGGTATTCAGTCGCCTATCACGCCATTCAAACCTTGGGTATTGAGCAAGCGCGGTGTTCGCAAAACAATTAATGACTTTGCCAACTGCGCCGCATTAGCCAAAAAAGCAGGTTACGATGGTGTCGAAATAATGGGTTCTGAGGGGTATCTCATCAATCAATTTATTGTATCAAAAACCAATCAACGCACAGATGAATGGGGAGGCAGTTTTGAAAATCGCATTAAATTTCCGTTAGAAATTGTGCAGCGCATCCGCGAAAAAGCAGGCAATGATTTTATCATCATCTATCGCCTGTCTATGTTAGATTTGGTTGAAGACGGCAGCTCTTGGCAAGAAGTAGTGCAATTAGCCAAAGCCATCGAACAAGCTGGAGCAAATATCATTAACACGGGTATCGGGTGGCACGAAGCACGCATCCCTACCATTGCAACGATGGTGCCTCGCGCCGGATTTGCTTGGGTGACAAAACGTTTGATGGGTGAAGTAAACATTCCACTCATCACCACCAATCGCATCAACACGCCAGAAATAGCCGAAAAAATACTGGCAGACGGCTGCGCCGATATGGTTTCGATGGCACGCCCCTTCCTCGCCGACCCCGATTTTATGCTGAAAGCTAAAGAAAACAGAGCCGATGAAATCAATACTTGTATTGCTTGTAATCAGGCTTGTTTAGATAATATTTTTAATAACAAAAGAGCAAGTTGCTTGGTCAACCCACGTGCCTGCAACGAATACGATTGGCAAATTAGCAAAGCTGCTACTACCAAAAAAATTGCCGTCGTTGGAGCGGGTCCTGCAGGGTTATCCTGTGCCGTCACTGCCGCCCAACGCGGACACGAAGTAGTGCTTTATGAAGCCTCCACCGAAATAGGCGGACAGTTTAATCTGGCAAAAAAAATACCAGGCAAAGAAGAATTTTACGAAACATTACGTTATTTCAAAAAGCAAATAGCCTTAAGTGGCGTAACCCTGATGCTCAACACCAAGGCAGATATTTTTACTTGCATCAAAAATAGTTATGACGAGGTAGTATTGGCAACCGGCGTGTTCCCCCGCGACCTCACCATTGATGGTATTCACCACCGCAAAGTGGTGGGCTACACAGATGTATTAAAATACAATATGGCTATCGGCAAAAAAGTGGCTATCATCGGTGCCGGCGGCATAGGTTTTGATGTGGCAACGTTTCTCTCCGAAAAAAGCGAAACTACCGATGAGTTTTTGAAAACGTGGGGAGTGGATAAACAATACCAACATCGCGGCGGCTTAATGCAGGCAGAAAAAATTGCACCCGACCGAGACATCTACCTGCTACAGCGCACAAAAGGCAAAGTAGGCGACCGCTTAGGCAAAACAACTGGATGGATTCATCGCGCCACGCTCAAAAAGCATCGCGTACAACTTTGGGACGGCGTTGAATATCATAAAATTGACGATGCGGGGCTGCACATTTCGCGCAACGGCGAACGCCAAATTTTGGATGTGGACAACGTCATTATATGTGCCGGACAAGTAGCGCAGCAGGAGTTGTTTTTTCAATTAAAAGAAAAAGGCTTTAGCGCACACCTAATAGGTGGGGCGTACGAAGCACTCGAATTGGATGCTCGCCGCGCCATTGAGCAGGGTACAAAATTAGCAATGCGGTTTTAAAGCTAAAGTATGGTAAATCAAATGCAGGAAAGCCTTTGGCGACAATTTGGTGCAAGTATTGATATGCTCATTAACGTTATCGCAAGTTGCCCGAACAACTATTTTGAATCCAACAAACGGTTTTATTACTTGGCATATCATACTGTTTTGTTCTTAGATTACTACCTCACAATTCCGCCAAAAGATTTTTCGCCAATGCTAACGTTTACCATTAAAGATGCGAGTGAAAGACCATCGGAATCAATTGGCGATGTTATTCCCGATAAAATATACAGCAGACAGGAACTTATTGATTATACAAAAGCAAGTCGAGCAAAGTGTGAAAAATTAATTGAGGGTTTGACAAATAGCGAAAAACATAACGTTAGGTTTACGGAAGAAGATAAAGATGGCGATATGGATTATCCACTTTTGGAAATCTTGCTTTATAATCTGCGACACACACAACATCACATAGGGCAACTAAATTTATTATTGCGGCAAGACTTAAAGGTGCATATAGATTGGGCTTTTCGAGTTGAAAAAAATTGACGTGACGAAACAGTATAGTGCTAAAATTGAAAAATGTAAGCTCCCTGTCGGGCAGTATCATAGTAGCTAATGTTGTTGGCAAGGCAAAAACCTTCCCAGAACAATTTTGTCCTTTCCGAAAATGCTGAGCCATCCACAACGACTTTATTAAATGTATAATGCTGCCGCAACACAGCTAAATCTACTTGCGCTTTTTGTGTCAGTACAACTACCTCTATCGGTATGCTTTGGTTGGGTACAGTCACAAAATCGTTGTCATATAATACCAGAAATTGTTTGTTGTAAAATTGTAACAACTCATGCTGCCGATACAAATTCTTAGTTTGCACAACGGTATCACCAAGTGGCGAGTAGGATGGCGTTTGTGTGTGGTGCATCATCCAGCGCATACCTTGTGCAGCAAAGGTTTCGGCTTTCGCCGGAATATCAGCATTAAGAATACTCGTAACAGATTGGTTGTCAATACAATCAATCAAAGTGTTTTTATAAATATTATATACTACAAACAAGCGTTTGGAGCGTTGTTCAAACGTGGCAACAGTACGATGTGAGGCGAATACCAACAGGCAGCCGAGCGATGCGATGAGCCACTTCGGGCGACGAGTGGTTATCCAAATCATAGCTAACAACAACACACCATAAAACAACAATGCGTCCCAACCGTTGAATACAACACCTTTCCATACGCTGCCGGGCAACCTCTGAATACTGAACAAACACGCATTAGTTATCCAGATGATGTAATACAAACACTGCCCCAACATGGTTGCCAAAAAGGGTATTCCGCTAATACAAAACAGAGAAATTCCTAATATCAAAATCAACTCGGCAGCTGGCACGATGACAAATCCCGACAACCAAAAATACATAGGAATTTGATGAAAATAATACAAACCGATGGGCAACGTTACGAGCTGCGCGGCGATGCCGGTGGCGGTCAATTTCCAGAGGTAGTCACCAATTTTATTATCAATTATCCAGAGAGCATAAATGCGCGTAGTGAAAAAAATCAAGCCGACCATTGCCAAATATGATAATTGAAAACCAATATCAAATAACCAAAATGGGTTGAATAATAACAACAGAAAAACAGAAGCTGCCAGCACGTTGTAGGGGTTCGGGCGGTGAAGCAACAAACTGCCAATGATGAACAAACTGAACATAGCAGCCGACCGCACTACGGCTGCCGTTGCTCCTGATAACAGCGCGAATATCCAAATGATGATCAGCGTTAGGATGGTGCGAAGCAGCAGCCAACGGCGATTTTTTGTTTTAACCAACCCAAACAGAAGCGTAACGATACCCATCAAAATACCAACGTGCAACCCTGATACCGACAGTGCATGCATGGCACCCGATTCGGCGTAGGCTGCCATAATTTTGTCGTCTAATTTGTCGGTATAACCAATGATGAGTGCCGCACCTACGGCAAATTCTTGTTCGGTAGGTAAGTGTTGATGCAGGATGCCAAGCAAGCGATTGCGAAAATGAAATATACGATTCAACAGCGGATTTCCGTGTTCAGCAGCTATAAATTGCCAACTGCCTTTGCGAGGGGAAACTTTATAGTGAATATTTTTATAATACAAAAATTGCTGATAATCAAATGAATGTGGATTGTTGATTTTATTTATCTGACGAATATTTCCCAAAAATGCTACTTTGTCGCCATATTCCGGCAGCTTATCGGGCGGCGAATACAGCGTCACTAACAACTGCCCCGAGCAGGGAAGTATCACAGTATTTTGCCTATCAGTAATTGCTGTAGTGTGAAGAACAACTTTGATTTTGTCATCCGTAATTTTTGCGCTATTTACCACGCCCATAATCCAATAAGCATTGTCTGCTTGTATATATTTTGAGAAATGATTGCTTCTACCTGTTTCTACATATCGGGTGGCGTGGGAATAGCCCAGCAGAAACAACAACGCATATAGGAAAAATCCATAAAGTGGCTTGCTTTGCCACAGCGGCTGCTTGAGAAAAGCTAATACGACACAAGCCAGAAACAAACCTACGCTGCATCCATCAACGAACGCAAGTGGCAGCACAATATACTGCGACAGCAAGATGCCTCCGATTAACGGAATGACTAATCGTACAAAAGGTACTGCTTGCCAAAGGCGTTGCATGGCGTTGTGTTTTTAATGTGAATATTGGTTATGTGTTTGTTGATGAAGGTAAATAAAAAAAATTGGATCCTTGTCATATTTTTATACTACCTACCAACCTGTCAATACGAGCAATACTCTCCGTTTTGCCGAGTAGCTCCATCATATCAAATACAGCCGGACCTTGCATGGTGCCCGCCAGCGCAATCCGCAACATCGGAAAAATATCGCCTGGCTTTAAGTTGTTTTCTTGAAGTAAATTCTTTAGTGCCTCCTCAATATGTGTTGCCTCATACGGCGACATGGAGGCGATGAGCGCATTTATTTTATCGAAAAAATCTGCGAAAGCAGGTTGCCACTTTTTCTGTAAGGTCGCCATATCATATTCCCTAACAGGCTCAAAAAAGTAATACCCTTTCGTACCAAAATCGGTTAACAAGCTGCAACGGTCGCGCATCAATGAACAGAAGCGCGTAAGGAAAGCATCATCGGGAGCATAGCCCTGTTTTTCGATAAACGGGCGTACCCATTGTGCCAACGTTGTGGCATCCATCCGCAGCAGATATTGTTGATTGAACCATTTTGCTTTTTCATAGTCAAAGCGTGCACCGGCTTTATTTATTTTTTCTAAGGAGAATAATGCGGCTAATTCTTCCAATGAGAATATTTCTTGATCAGTACCACTACTCCATCCCAACAGGGCTAAAAAGTTAATGAGTGCTTGAGGCAGAAAGCCTTCTTCGCGGAAGCCAACAAAGGAATCTTCGGGAGTGGCACCATTCCACGAGAGCGGAAAAACCGGAAAGCCAAATTTTGCACCATCGCGCTTGCTAAGTTTGCCGCTGCCCGTAGGCTTGAGGATGAGAGGCAGATGCGAGAAAGCGGGCATGGTATTTTCCCAGCTAAAAAAATTGTAGAGTAATACATGATGTGCCGCGCTAGGTAACCATTCTTCGCCACGGATGACGTGTGTTATTTTCATCAAATGATCATCCACAACATTGGCTAAGTGATAGGTGGGCATACCATCGGCTTTGAGCAGCACTTTATCGTCTAACTCATCGCTGTTAAAGTGCACCTCTCCGCGTATCAAATCATGTACATAAATTTGTATCCCTTTGGGTATTTTCATGCGAACCGTATAATCGGCTCCACTCTGCAGATGTGCGGCTACTGCTTCGGGAGAACACGTTAGGCTATTATTCATTTCATTGCGTGTATCGGCGTTATATGCCGAACCAGTGCGTTGGCGCATGGCTTCTATTTCTTCAACTGTATCAAAAGCGTAGTATGCGTGTCCGTCACGTAGAAGTTGTTCGACATATTGACGGTAAATGGGGTTGCGCTCCGATTGCCGATAAGGGGAATATTCGCCACCATAAGACTGCCCTTCGGTGGGCGGGATGCCACACCATTGCAATGCTTCGATGATGTACGCTTCGGCTCCAGGCACGTAGCGGTGTTGGTCGGTATCTTCGATACGCAGAATAAATGTGCCGCCGTGTTTTTTTGCTAATAGGTAGTTGTAAAGTGCGGTGCGGATACCGCCGATATGTAAAGCTCCGGTAGGGCTGGGGGCAAAACGTACTCTCACTGACATAGCTGATTATTTAAATGTTGATATGAGTAAAGATACAATCTTTTTGTGCTTTCGGGGTAACGGAATAAAAAACAGCTCTATGTTTTTACATAAAGCTGCCATTTTGTACCCACGACTGGACTCGAACCAGCACGTCCTTGCGAACACTACCACCTCAAAGTAGCACGTCTACCAATTCCGCCACATGGGTATCATTTTTGTGAAATAGTTAATATCACGCAACGCAAAGGTAACGTTTTTTATATTTTTTTCGTCAAATAATTTTGAAAAATATGTTACATCTGTGGTTTAGTCAATGACTAGACAGGTGGCTTGTTGTAATACTTCTGCATTGCGAATGACGCGGATGCTGTATAAACCTGCCGAAAGGTTTTGTGTATCTAAAACGACTTCTTCGACATATTGTTGAAGCGGAACAGACTGGATAATTTGCCCGAATACGTTGGTAACTACTAATCGCTCGTTTCCACTTTTTAAATCATCAATAAAGATGTTGTTAAGTGTGTATAAGTTGCCTTTCACAACAGGATTAGGACTGATGGTAATTGGTGTTTCCGCAATACGAAAAGCCACATCATTGACTGTGGAATATACTCGGTTGCCGTTGTTATCAACACCGATTATGCGATAATATACTTTACCGAAGCGGCTGTTTAGTTTGGGTGTGTGCATTGCTTCATATACGCCACCTTTTTTGGCATCCTGAAATATGGAAAGTACCGGCTGGAAATTAAATTCGTCTTTGGAGCATTGCACTTCATAAAAGGCAATATTTTGTTCGTCTTCTGTGTGCCAAATTAGTTGTGTTGTTCCGTTTATATTTGGCAATGTTTCAAAGGAGGCAAAACTAAGTGGCAGCGCATTACTACTGGCATAGTTACAGACTAAACCGTTAGAAAATTCTAACTTCAAGTTGCCGACGCCAAGATTGTTATCGCCCGCGACATCTGGCGCTGCACACACTTCCAAATTTCCACTTTTACATACAATAGAAACGGTGCTGAAAGAATTGTATGTTATGCCATTACTATAATCTGTAAGGGACATCAATCCAAGTGTTGCCAAGTTATCGCTGATGTCACAGCCTCCACTAAATACGATAGTAAATTCGCAACCAGCGCTATTACCATTGTTCCGTTGATTAATTAAAGAAGGGCATTGTGCCGTTAAGGTATTCTGAATAATACCCAGCACAACAAGTTGTGCAAGCATAAACAAGCGTTTCATCATTATTGCTTTTGAATTAAAAATAATTTTGTCGGGAGAGGTAAAATGTAGTGGCGTGTTTGTCTGAACTTGACAACAACCCTCGCAACGAAAAGTTTCCGTTATGTAGGATGCCGAAAAAAGGTGTTTCTGTTAATGTAACACAAAGATACTACACAATTAAATGGTTGTCAATAGACCTTCAGAGTAGTACATAAATTTTTGGAATAAATAACAATAATCCAATAATTACCGCAGCGATGGATGTCATTAAAACCGCGGCGGCGGCGGCATCTTTGGCTTTGCCCGCCAAAGGATGATGATTGGGCGATACTAAATCCGTCAAATATTCTATGGCAGTATTCAAGCTCTCAGCAGCAAGTACCAACGTAATGGTTAGCACCAACAAGCACCATTCTGCGTAAGCTAAATGGAGTAAGAAGCCTAACAATGTTGCCAAACATGCAGCAATGATATGGATACGAAAATTTGGTTGAGTACGCGCCACATCACACAACCCTTGAAAGGCATATCGGAAGCTGCGTATTCTATTGCGTAACATGGGTATCTAATTGATACATTCCGCCGATACCGATGTTGCCGATATTACTTGCCTCAATTGGTTTGAAATCAATACATCGAAATTGGCGCGAAAAAAATATATGGTCTATGGGTATATTAAATAGCGAAAATTTCCCTTCCGGATAATTTGCCATATAGCCACTTCGGCTATCCTCTAACCGCGATACGCGCCTAAACTGTTGTATCTCATCTGACCACAAGACGGCATTGTAGTTACCGACTGCAATTAGTGGCGCAACTTGTTTAGTACAATACGCCGCAATACTGTTTAGGTGTGCTTTTAGCTCCTCCAAACCGGAGCGATTGAACGGCGGCTCCGTATGCGAAACAACAAACTGAATGGTATCCGTGCCTTGCAAAATATATGCCGCCAAATTCGGAATCGTTTTATAAAAAAAAGTGTCTGTTTTCAGAATCGGTTTTTTGGAAAAAACTGCCAACCCGAAAATATCTACTCTACTTAGTGCGGATGAATAAGGATATTGGGTGGCGAGTACGGTTGCCAATACGCGATGCCAATACGGATTCACCTCTTGAAAACCTATAATGTCTGCATCGGTGTTTAAAATGGCATCCAGCAATGCTTGCTTTTCATCTTCTGATGCTGATATGGTAAACTGTGCTACTTTTATTTTCGGCGCACTTGTAAGCATTGGTTGTATTAATTTTGTATTGAGGGCATTTTTTAAAAACAAACACAACACAGCACAACAAGCCAACCCAACAAACATTAGCCTTTGTTTGCGTAATACTAAAAACAGCATAGATATTAGCAAATATCCTATGGCAATGCGGTCGGTATAATTAGCACTTTGCTTGAAAATAAAATTGTTGGGGGTAAACACACACGATAGCGCACCCAATACCATGAGTATGGCAGATAGTGCCTGTAACGGATGGTGTTTGGCTGATAGAAGCGTATGTTTTAGTACTAAGTTCATGGGTACAAAGATAAGGATAAATATATCACAGAAAAAATATGCTTTATTTGTATGGAATTTTACGCAACTTTTACTCTATAGGTTATATAACGTTTTTATATGACTTTGGATACTGCTAACACAAATGTATTAACAATAAAAGCATGGGCTGAAGACGACAGACCACGTGAAAAGTTACTCCTCAAAGGGCGACACACCCTCACCGATGCCGAATTATTAGCCATTTTGTTAGGCTCTGGCAGCCGCAACGAAACCGCCGTAGCATTAGCACAGCGCATCTTGAATACTGTCGATAACAACTTGGATGAATTGGGTAAATTGCCTATGGCAAAATTTTTAACTTTCCGAGGTATCGGCGAGGCTAAAGCAATTACACTTCAAGCAGCGATGGAATTGGGGCGACGGCGGCAGGCATCTGAGCCATTGCAACGCAAAACCATTACGAGTAGCCGAGATGCCTTTCAACTATTAGCACCTTTAGTACAAGATTTGCCGCACGAAGAATGTTGGGTGTTGCTCCTCAACAGAGCGAATAAAATTATCACACAAGAGCGCGTTAGCATTGGTGGCGTATCGGGTACAGTAATAGATGCAAAGTTGGTATTCAAAAAAGCTTTAGAGGTTTTAGCAAGCGGTGTCATTATCATACACAATCATCCGTCCGGCAATCCACAACCCAGCGAGGCAGATAAAAAAATTACCACCCAACTGATGCAAGCAGCCAAGCTGTTAGATATGCAGGTATTAGACCATCTCGTTATTGCTGCCAACGGCACATATTACAGTTTTTCGGATGCCGGATTATTGTAAGTTATTGGCAAAGTGAAATGAAACGTTGTGCCTTCGCCCAATGTAGAAGTTACCCATATTTTGCCCCCCAATTTTTGCACAATTTTTTGGCAAATGGTTAGCCCGATGCCTGCACCTTCATATTCGCTTTTTTTGAATCCGCGTTGGAACATAGCAAAAATGCGCTCGGTATCCTGCGGACGTATTCCAATGCCATTATCTTGTACATGAAAGGTGTATTTATCGGCATCTGCATCTGCCCAAATTTGTAGAGTAGGAACAACATCCTTCTTGCGAAACTTGATGGCGTTGTTTATCAAATTTTGAAATAACTGTATGAGTAATACTTTTGGTGCAGATAAAGTGGGCAAATCATGTGTTTCAATAAGGGCATTCGTTTCGATAATAAGCACGCGCAAATTAGTCCGCACAATTTCGATGATATTTTCAATTGATAGGTTATCATAATCGCTATCCACATTGCCAATAGTAGCATAGCGCAGCAATGCATCCAACAGTTCGTTGAGGCGTTTTACGCCCTCCCGTATATATGTAAAATACGATTGTTGCTCGGTTGATAGTTGCGTATTAAGCTGTTTGTCAATTAGTTGTACAAACGAACCAATCATACGCAGTGGCTCTTTGAAATCGTGCGAAGCAACATAAGCAAATTGTTGAAGCTCCTCGTTGGCTTGTTGCAGTTGCTCGTTTTGTCGCGCAATTTGTTCGCTTTGTTTGAGCAGCAACGCTTGGTACTCATTTTCTTTGAGCAGTTGCTCAATTTTTCGTTGTCGCTCGCGGATGGCGTGATTTATTTCTACACTCAACACCTGCCTGTTTAGTTGCAAGCCAGCATCTTCTTCTTTTGCCGTAAAATATTTTTGAGCAAAATACCAAGCATTTTCAAAGTGTTGTTGCTCGCGATATATCTCTGAAAGGAGATGATTTGCTGCTATGATAATTTTATTATCCTTTTTCTGTTTAGCTATTGTTTTTCCCTCTTGCGCCCATTGTATTGCCGTTGCATAATCCTTATGGTACTTACTGATTTGCGCCAAGTTGAGCAGGTGTATCTGCAAGCCATGAATATTACCCAGAATGTCATATTTTTTTTGTGCCCTTTCGGCGAACATCGTTGCGGCAGGTATATCTTCCAGCAATAAGTTAATACGACAAAGTTGTGCCAAGGCGTGTGCAATCATTTCACGATAATCGTGGCGTTCAGCCAACATCAAGGCTTGCTGATAACACTGTAAAGCTTCCGGGTACTGTTTGGTAGCGATATATATATTCCCAATATTATTATGTGTAATTATCTGTGTATTACCTTCTAATACATTAAAATAATCAGACTGTACCACTTTATACCGATGCAATGCTTCATCGTAGTTATATAGTTGTGCATAAATAGTTGCCATATTAATAAGCACTTGTGCGGCATGGTATCGGAAGCCAATATCTTCACTTCGGTCCCACGCCTCCAACAAATATTCCATCGCCATCTTATACTCGCTATTAAAGCCCGCTTCTACTGCCAAATTATTGAGTGCAACAACAGTTTGTTCCACATCACCAACTTGTCGAGCATTATTTAGCGCATATTGTGCCAGCAGCAAGATGTTGTCATATTGTCGTCGTTTAATGTCAATCTGCACTTGCAGGTTACAACTTTTTGCGATATATCCAAGTGCATCTGATGGCATTATTTGTGCAGCCTCTAAAGCCAATGGCCACGCTTCTTGAAACTTATTTTGCTTGATGCACACTTCGCTCAAACCCATCTTTGCGCGTGCCAACCCTGTTTTATGTTGGATGGGCAAACAATAGGTGATAACTGCGCTAAAGGCATCTTGTGCGTCAGCATAATTTTTCAATACGTTATAAATATCGCCCAAACAAATATAGTAGTCAATCAACAAATCGGCATTTGCGACCACATTTAGCTGTGGTCTGGCAGCGTGCAACAGTTGTAGCGCATTGTGCTGTAGTTGTGTGTTGCCGATATATCGCCCCTGTGTATTATATATGGTAGCGATGAGGATAGAAAAACGGAGTGCGTCGGTTGGCGATTCCTTAAAATCATCAAAGTTGATGGTAGGCAACAGCACTTCCAACTCACTCCAGTTACGGATGCGGTATAGTGATGCTAATTGTTGATATATGTTATCGGCTACTACGGCATCCATGGATAATAGCAGGGTTAAGCATATCTTCAGATTAAAATTGAGGTGTCCGTTTTAAATACACCACTACACAAAAAGTTGTTTCATGTCCGTCTTTTGACGTACAATTTTTTCTACATCTTGTATAGGTACGCGATCTTGTTGCAAAGTGTCGCGATCGCGGATTGTGACCATATTATCGCTCAACGTTTCAAAATCAATAGTAATACAAAATGGCGTACCGATGGCATCCTGTCGGCGATAGCGGCGACCAATCGCATCTTTATCGTCATACTGACAAAGGAATGAAAATTTTAAATCATTGAATATAGCTTTAGCTTTAGCGGTAAGCTCATCTTTATTTTTTAATAATGGCAACACCGCGCATTTAATTGGTGCTAATGCCGGATGAATTTTGAGTACGATACGGCTTGAGTCTTCACCTTGTGCATTAGGCACGTTTTCTTCACGATACGCATTACTCAATGTTGCCAAAAACATACGGTCACATCCTACTGATGTTTCTACTACGTAGGGTATATAACTTTCATTGAGTTCGGGGTCAAAAAACTGTAGCTTTTTGCCAGATAACTCTTGGTGATTGCGTAAGTCAAAATCGGTGCGCGAATGTATGCCTTCTAATTCTTTAAATCCAAAAGGGAAATTAAACTGAATATCTACCGCAGCATCGGCGTAGTGTGCCAAGTTGTCGTGATCTTTAAAACGCAGCATTTCAGGCGATGTGCCGAGTGCTAAATGCCAGTTCATACGCGCCTCTTTCCAGTAAGCATACCACTTGGCTTGGTCACCCGGGCGAATGAAATATTGCATCTCCATTTGCTCAAACTCACGCATACGGAAGATGAACTGCCGCGCTACAATTTCGTTACGGAATGCCTTTCCGATTTGTGCAATACCGAACGGGATTTTTTGTCTGGATGATTTTTGCACGTTCAAGAAATTGACAAATATACCTTGTGCCGTTTCGGGGCGGAGGTATAGCTTAGTCTCTTCGCCGGCAATGTTGCCTAATTGCGTATGAAACATCAGGTTGAATTGGCGCACGTCCGTCCAGTTGCGCGAGCCGCTGTCGGGGCAGGCAATTTCAAGTTCTTCAATGATGTTTTTGAGGTCAGCCATGTCATTATTTTTCATAGCGGTAGCGAGGCGTTCTTCCACCTGCTGTGCCTTTTGAGCATACTCTACTACGCGAGCATTGGTGGTGCGGAATAACGACGCATCAAAACTATCGCCAAAACGCTTGGCGGCTTTTTCTATTTCTTTGTCAATTTTATCATTTAACTTATCAACATACCCTTCAATGAGTTGGTCTGCTCGGTAGCGTTTCTTGCTATCTTTATTATCAACGAGTGGGTCGTTGAAAGCATCTACGTGTCCGGAGGCTTTCCAAGTTTTTGGGTGCATCAGGATAGCGGCATCAATACCGACAATGTTATCGTGCATTTGCACCATAGCACGCCACCAATAATCCTTAATGTTGTTTTTGAGGAGTACGCCATACACGCCGTAGTCGTACACAGCACTCAGCCCGTC
>JAGOHC010000037.1 GCA_017996375.1 Saprospiraceae bacterium
TATGGTTTTAAATTGCTTCAACGGATAATCCGGATTTTAACATTATCTTTCGAAGGAATTTTTTAAATATCCTAATCCTCTCGGCTGTCATTTTCTTTAATATTTTAGAAGATGTAAATAGGGTAGTACAGAATCTTCAAAAAAGATTTATTAGTAAATAAATATGAATAATATCACGCTCAGTTGGAAAAATATTTGGAACAAACCACTCAGCTCTATGCTTTGCATTTTGCTGTTAGCGTTAGGAATTGGCTTGTCATCTTTTTTATTGTTATTGAATCAACAATTGGAGGATAAATTTGGCAAAAATGTGTCGGGTGTCAATTTAGTTATCGGTGCGAAAGGCAGCCCATTACAGCTTATACTTTGCAGTATGTTTCATATAGATGCACCCACGGGCAACATCAAAATAACTGAATCAAAGGCATTTTTGAATCCACAACACCCGTTCATACAAGCAGCAGCTCCACTATCTTTAGGCGATAATTATAAAGGCTATCGTATTGTTGGTACAACCTATTCATTTTTACCTTTTTATAATGCAAAGATAGGTTCGGGAAAATTGTTTGCAAACACTATGGACATTACTGCTGGCAGTGATGTAGCGCAAAAATTAAATCTTAATATTGGTGACGAATTTGACAGTTCGCATGGGTTGATTGAAGATGATTATTTAGTACATGAGCACGCACATAAGTTTAAAGTGGTAGGCATATTGCAAACCACCGGCACAGTGATTGATCAACTGCTTTTGACACCCGTTAATAGCATCTGGGAAGTACACGAACATGGCGACGCTGACCACCACGAACACGAGGCGATTGTACAAAACAGTCAACTAAAAGATTATGACGGACACGAAATAACTTCCATGCTTCTTAAATTTAAAGGACGCAATATTCAGACCTTGAATTTGCAACGCACCATCAACGAAAACACTAATCTGCAAGCAGCAACACCTGCCTTAGAAATAAATCGCTTGTATTCCATGATGGGAGTAGGCACAAACACTTTACAGCTTTTGGCATTCATCATATTGATAGTTTCAGCGATAAGCGTTTTTGTATCGTTATATAATTCGTTGAAGGAAAGAAAATACGAGTTGGCACTTTTGCGTACTTTAGGCGGCTCTCGTGTAAAATTGTTGATTTTGATTTTAACGGAAAGTTTGTTGTTGTGCTTGTTGGGGTTTATTTTGGGCATGATAATTAGCCATACTGCAATGGAATTATTAGCAGGATACTTACAGCAAACGTATCGTTATTCCTTTACCGGACGAATATTCTTAGCCGAGGAGTGGGGCTTGTTAGCTATTACTGTTATTATAGGCGTATTGGCAGCCTTACTTCCGGCGGTGCAGGCGTATAAATCTGATATATCTAAAATATTGTCTAAATAATTAACGTTATTGTAAATGCTGTTTTGCCAAAATTATATATTATGAACAGACTAACTTTTTCCTTATTTACTTTGTTGCTCGTTGGCACAATCGCTCATGCACAAACTAAAGATAATGCATGGCGCACCCTTTCAAAAATTACTTTTAAAAAGGAATATGATGAATTGATGGGGTTCAAAGTGGATGTTCCCGTATTTAGTAAAGATGTACAACTGCTTGAAAATAAAGAGATTACGCTGCGGGGATATATCATACCTACTGATGGGTACAAAAGCCATACGGAATTTGTGTTTTCGGCATTTCCTTATAGTATGTGCTTTTTTTGTGGACAAGCTGGACCCGAAACCGTGATTGAAGTGTATGCTAAAGATCCTATCAAATATACCACCGATGCTATTTTTATAAAAGGGAAATTACACCTCAATTCGGGGAATATCAACAAATTAATTTATTCATTGACGGATGTTCGCAAAGTAAATTAGTGCGTACATAAAAAGTTTTAGTCTCTCAATTTCTTCTAAATGCAACGCACAGTTTCACTCCTAATTCTTCTGCAAACGTTTTTGCCTTGTTTGCTGCTTGCCCAAGCGGATAGTATCAATATTGACTTATTACAAAAAGCCTTCAAATTGGATGAAGTAGTGATTGCCGATACACGAATCAGCTATGATGTACCTAATTTTATCCGAATGGTTATCCATGATAAAACTTTTTACAAAGCCTTTCAAAATTTGCGAACTGTAAATTATTCTGCCTATAACAATATCCGAATATTTGATAAAAAAGGAGGTCTGAAATCAAAGTACTATAGCGAAACAGAGCAAGCGATTCAAGATAAATGCCGAACCATGCAGTTCTTGTCTGTTGAACACAGTCCTAATTTTTTTGATAGAAATAATGATTACAACTTCTATACCGCAAAGCTTTTCGACCTTATTTTTTTTACAAAAGGGAAAGTATGTCAGTCATCGCAAAAAGATGATGTGCAGCATCACACGCAAGCGGTGTCTTCCCAAGACCAGCAATATATCGCACAACTCAAGCAGTTAATTTTTGACCCAGGTGATGCAATTGATCTACCGTTTATTAAAGGTAAATCTGCAATTTTTGCTGAAAAAATGATGCCTTATTATGACTATACCCTTTCATCAAAGATATATAATGACGAAACAGATTGTTATGTACTCTCGGTTGTTGCCAAACAACCTCAAAGCGGACAAACGATTATAAAAAAGTTAGAAACATATTTTAACAAAAACGATTTTCAGATAGTTGCACGCAACTACGAGCTGCAACAATCCACACTTGTTTTTGATTATAATGTAAAAATGGCAATCAAACTAACTCGCCTTGGCGACATATACTTGCCCGCCGTAATTGAGTATGATGGCAACTGGGATATACCTTTGCAGCCAAGAG
Source organism: Saprospiraceae bacterium (assembly GCA_017996375.1). GTDB lineage: Bacteria > Bacteroidota > Bacteroidia > Chitinophagales > Saprospiraceae > JAGOHC01. The sequence goes on from JAGOHC010000037.1 coordinate 2,819, forward strand.
AAACTGGTAAGTTTACCGCGCAATTTTATAATTTCCATTAATATATTCTTATCCTTTAGCATATGCTTCAATTGGTGGGCAAGTGCAAATCAAATTGCGGTCGCCTTGTGCATTGTTTATGCGGCTAACTGATGCCCAAAACTTATACCCTTCACGCAAATATGGCAACGGAAAAGCTGCTTTTTCGCGAGTGTAAGGGTAAGCCCAAGTATCACTCGTTACGATATCTTGCGTATGTGGTGCGTTAAATAACACGTTGTTATCCAATGGAAACTCACCCTTTGCAATTTCGTCAATTTCAGTTTTTATTGCTAATAATGCATCACAAAAACGGTCTAATTCAGCTTTGCTTTCGCTTTCGGTAGGCTCAATCATAATCGTTCCTGCTACGGGGAATGATAGTGTTGGCGCATGGAATCCATAATCAATTAATCGTTTGGCAACATCTTCAGCAGAAACAACAGATTTAAATGGGCGTAAGTCTAAAATCAATTCGTGTGCACATCGCCCTTGCTCGCCGGTGTATAAAATGGCGTAATCTTTTTCCAAGCGCGCTTTAATATAATTAGAATTCAGGATAGCATATTCTGTTGATTTTTTCAAACCCAGTTTGCCCAACATTTTAATATACCCATACGATATCAGGAGAATACTTGCGCTCCCCCATGGAGCTGCCGAGATTGCATGAATACCTTTTTTACCGCCGGTTTTGACAATCGCGTGCGTTGGTAAATATGGGGCTAAACTTTTGTTTACGCAAATTGGCCCCACACCTGGTCCGCCGCCGCCATGCGGAATGGCAAAGGTTTTATGTAAGTTAAGGTGACATACATCTGCGCCAATTTCTGCTGGACTCGTTAGCCCAACTTGTGCATTCATGTTTGCCCCATCCATATAAACTTTACCGCCAAATTGGTGAATGATATTACAAATTTCTTTGATAGCTGTTTCAAAAACACCATGCGTTGAAGGGTAAGTCACCATCAAGCATGACAAGTTTTGTTGGTGTAATTTTGCTTTTTCGCGTAAATCTGCTACATCAATATTTCCCTTTTCGTCACAATTAACAACTACTACTTCCATCCCTGCCATTACTGCCGATGCCGGATTAGTTCCATGAGCCGATGAGGGTATTAACGCAATATTGCGGTGGTGGTCGCCTTGATATTCGTGATAGGCTTTGATGGTTAGCAAACCTGCAAACTCACCCTGCGCGCCGGAATTTGGTTGTAAAGAGCAAGCATCAAACCCTGTACACGCACAAAGGTATTCTTCCAACTCTTTGAATAATTGCTGATAACCTTTTACCTGATTGATTGGTGCGAAAGGGTGCATATTAGCAAAATTCTCCCAACTTACTGGTATCATTTCTGTTGCAGCGTTGAGCTTCATAGTACACGAACCCAACGAAATCATGGAGTGTGTGAGTGATAAATCTTTATTCTCCAATCGCTTGATGTAACGCATCATATTGCTTTCAGTATGGTAGCTGTTAAATACAGGATGCAACAAATAAGCACTTTGTCGAATCAATGCTTTTGGCGCTTGTACACCAGAAGCTTTTGGCATTTTGCCATTGAGCGTTTTGTTTTGAACGGCAGCAAACACCATTGCAATATTCGTAATATCAGTTTCAGTTACGGTTTCATCCAAACTGATTTGCACACAATTTTTACCGTAATAAAAATTAATTTTTTGCCTTTCGGCAAATGTCTTAATCCGTTTTTGTAATGCTGCATCTGCCTCTATGCAAAGTGTATCAAAGAAATGCGAATTCATTTGGCGAAAGCCAAACATTGTAGCATACTCATTGACGACCTGTGTTTGATGATGTATTTTTGTCGCAATCCCTTTGATGCCTTTGGGACCGTGGTAAACAGCAAACATGGCTGCCATGTTTGCTAATAGTGCTTGTGCTGTACAAATATTAGAAGTGGCTTTTTCGCGGCGAATGTGTTGCTCACGTGTTTGCAATGCCATACGTAATGCTGGTTTGCCGAAATTATCAACAGACATTCCGATAATACGCCCGGGTATTTGGCGTTTGTAGTCATCTTTAGTGGCAAAGAACGCAGCATGAGGGCCGCCGTAGCCCATCGGTACACCGAAGCGTTGGGTGTTGCCAACTACTGCATCTGCGCCCCATTCGCCTGGTGGTGTGAGTAATGCCAAACTCAATAAATCAGCAGCAACAATGGTGTAAATTTCTTTCTCTTTTAATGCTTGCACTAACTTGCGGTAATCCTCCACGTTGCCATGCATGTTAGGATATTGCAATACGATGGCAAATGTTTTGTCTGTAGGTTTAAATTTCGTCCAATCGCCAACTACCACTTTAATATCTATGGCAGCAGCTCTTGTTTTTATTATATCGATCGTTTGTGGCAGAACGGTATCGGCAACAAAAAGTACATTTTGAAAATCGGATTTTGCGCGTTTGTTTTTTTCTGCATAAAACATTGTCATAGCTTCAGCTGCAGCAGTGCCTTCATCCAAAAGCGAAGCATTTGCAATAGGTAAACCCGTTAGGTCGCTTACCATTGTTTGAAAGTTTAAGAGAGATTCCAATCTGCCCTGAGCAATTTCTGCTTGATAGGGTGTGTATTGGGTGTACCAGCCCGGATTTTGGAATACGTTGCGAGCAATGACAGATGGGGTGATAGTGCCGTTGTATCCCATACCGATAAAGTTGCGAAACACCTTATTTTGTAATGCTAATTTCTTGAGGGATTCTAAATATTCAAATTCACTTGACGCCGCTGGTATGGCAAGTTCTTTTTTTAGGCGTATACCTTTCGGCACGGTTTGATTTATCAATTCATTGAGGGAGGATACGCCAATTGTTTGTAGCATTTCCGATAATTCTGTATCGTTGATGCCTATATGTCGTTGTTCAAATTGCTCGTGTTGATACATTTTTATAGTTTGTTAGTTTATAAATTTTTATAATATGTTTTTAGTTTTATTTTCTTTATTTAATTGAGCAAGAAGCCTAATTTTATGCCGAGCATAACGTTAGCTAATGTGAAATCTCCGATAGTAAACCTTGAGTATAATCTGATATAATCGGCAGGATAAGTTGGTTCAATTGATTGTCTGAGGTCTTGAGGGTTGTGCAATGCAACGTAGTATTGCCTAACACCAAGTCCAACATAGGTGTCTAAAAATAAGCGCTTGTTGAAATAATATTCAAAACCAAATTTACCTGTCGCTACATGAATATTGCGTTCTATATTTGCACTTGAAAAATAGTAATATTTTTTACTTTTTTTTACTTCCACATACTGATTTTTGGGCGAGTAAGTATGGTGGAAATACATATGTTCGATGCTTATGTAAGGAAAAATTCTTTTCGCCAAATTCTGTTTCTCCTTTTGTTTGAAAAAATATTTCCCTTCTGCTTTTAATTTGTAATAATGGTGGTTGCCATATTTATTGTTGCTGCTGTCTTCTTCCAAAAGTGAAAGTATGCCAATGCCACAATCTACCCCGACAGCAAACCTGTTTTTAATATCAAGTTGAACGCCAGGTTGGATAGTCGGCGAAAAAACATCACAAAAGTTGAGTAGTCCTAACCTTAATGACACACCCACCGTATTTGATTGTGCATTAACAGAACTATTTGCAGCACTGCATAGCATTGTCAAAAACAATAAACATAGTTTAACATTTCGCATTATGTTCAACGCTCAAATTTCCCACAAATTTACTTCTTTCTAATCGGATTTATACTTCAAAATATTCAAATTTTCTTTCCACGCATCGCTTCGGCAATGGTTACGTCCATAGCGCGGTGGGCGAGGGGTGCAGTATATTCATTAAGGTTATCTATACAATGTTGGATAGAATTTTTGTCGTTGCCATGCAATGCTTTTTTTAAATTGCTTAAAAACGATTTTATGGCATCTGATTCATTATCAGTTAATATACTTTGATGTTGCGTTAAAAATTTTTCTGTTGACAAAATGATATGCTCGCCTTCGTTTTTGGCTTCCTGTAAAGCCCGCACCTGCATATCAGATTGGGCGTGTCGGATAGAGTCTAATAACATCAAAGCCATTTCCTCTTCGCTAATGCCATAGGCTGCTTTAATTTGAATTTCTTGCATCAACTGTGAGCGCAATTCCTGTGCCTTAACGGTTAGTATCCCGTCAGCATTGATATGAAATTGAATGTCAATTTTTGGCAAACCGGCAGGCATAGGCGGAATGTTTTGCAATATAAATTCGCCTAATTTCCGGTTGTGTTGCACTAAGTCGCGTTCGCCTTGATAGATGGTGATTTTCAGGTTTTTTTGCCCATCAACAGAAGTGGTATATTGTCTTCCGGCTTTAGTGGGAACGGTTGAATTGCGTGGAATAATCACATCCATCAATCCACCGATTGTTTCTATGCCCAAGGATAGCGGAGTAATGTCTAACAACAGAATATCTTTTTGATTTCCTGCCAAAATATCAGCCTGAATGGCTGCGCCTAAAGCTACAACTTCATCAGGGTTTAGGTCGTCATATACTTTTTTGCCGAAATAGTCGCTTACACTTTTCTTTATAATCGGCACTCTAGTAGAGCCACCTACCATTACTATGTGGTCAATGTTATGAGCAGTTAATTCTGCATCTTTCAATGCGCGAGTGCAGCAGGCAAGCGTTCTGTCCACCAAGCCATGAATCATGGCTTGAAATGTATATTTATTCACCGTTAGGTGAAAATTATTTAATTCGGCTGTAAAAGTATCTTGTATGGAAAGTGTTTTCTTGGCTGCTTCTGCAAGTAGTCGCAATGCTTGTTTGAATGAATTATCATAATTTGATAGATTTATTTTATGTTCATTTATCCAATAATCCATAATCGCTTTGTCGAAATCATCGCCGCCTAAAAATGTATCGCCATTGGTGGATAACACTTCAAAAACGCCGTTTTCAATGCGAAGTATGGATACATCAAAAGTGCCGCCGCCTAAATCGTACACAGCAATATGTTGTGGTTGCTCGGAGGTATTTCCTAAGCCATAAGCCAAACTTGCTGCAGTTGGTTCGTTGATAATGCGGAGTACGTCCCATCCCGCTAATTTGCCGGCATCGCGGGTGGCTTGTCGCTGTGTGTCGTTGAAATATGCGGGAACGGTGATAACTGCTTTTGAAACTGCGGTGTTCAATTGTGTTTCCACATTGTTCTTCAGTTCTTTTAAAATAAATGAGGATAACTCAACAGGTGTATAAAACTGTTCATTCACTTTAATTTTCACTAAAGAATCATCGGTGTTATCATCAATTATTTTATAGGTAAAGAAATGGTTGTAGCCACCTATATCTCTATAAGATTTACCCATCAAACGCTTGACAGAATATATAGTATTTTCGGGTGCTTCTATGAGTTTTTCTTTTGCGGCTTCTCCTACCACAACCGTATAATCGTTTCCAAAATGTACGATAGAAGGCACTAAGGTGTATTGCCCTTTTTGGTTTTTGACAGCCGTAGGTTTGCCGTCTTTGATGTATGCGACTAAACTATTCGTTGTACCCAAGTCAATTCCTACAATGATTTCATGTTGTGCTGTTGTAGTTTTGAGTACGCCGTCTTTAATATTTATCGGAATAATTGTCATAATAAGTTTAACAAGTAATTGGTTGGTAAGTTTATCATGCTGCGATAATTCAGCTTGTAGTGTGGCTATCACAAAAACGTCCGATGGAAAATATTACATCGGACGTTTAGCACAAATAATATGGTACATTTTTTTATTTCGTTTTCACACCTACTTGTGCGAACACTTTTTGGAAAAAATTCACTCCGCTTGCAGACATTGCATTAGCATATAAGGGTTTACGGTTTTTATCTGAGAAAATGAAGTAGTAATTATTGTTTGGTCCAAAATATAATTCACCTTCTAAAAATATCTCACCATCAGCTTGATAAACCAAGTGCGCTGCAGATTTTACTTTAGGGTCAATTTTGGCAGCAGCTCCATTGATATCAATGTGGTTGGCAGCTTGTACGATACTTGCCTTATCGTCTTGGCTCATGCTGATAGGCAGTTCGTAAAAAATATAATCAATTAGCGTACATTCATTTAAGATTTTGTCCACCACAGATTTCGGTACTGACGGGTAGCTTGGAACGGGTACTGCCGGCTGCTCGGTTGTTGCCGTAGTAGTTGTTGTATTGGTTTGTGCGGTAGTGGTATTGTTACTGTTGCTACACGACACAAAAAATACGGCGAGAGTTGCAATAAATATGGAATAAAAATTATTTTTCATTTTACGAAAGTTTGAGTTTTATTTTTTTAGAATAAATAGTTTAACCTGAAAGTAAAAAAGTAACTCAATAAATCTTTAGAGTTAATGCTTATACGATTTTTATCGGCATCGAATAATTTGGAAATCCAACGACCACTGGTAAAACGCACCGATGCACTCCAATGATTTGACCATCGGAAACTCCCTTGCAATAGCCAGCTAATATCATTTTTGTTGAACAAATTTGCTACTTCAGTATTGATAAAATCATTTTCTATTTTGTGATTCATCAAGCGCCCATAGGAAAGACCTACGCCAAACTGCATCTTGTAAAAATCATTTTCGTCATCATCGGTCACTTTCCAATCATCAATGGTATAGTACACTGGCACTTCTACATAATTTAACCCTACGCCCCCGACAACATTAGCATTATCGGGCAATAGTTTATTACGGCTGCCGCGTTGGCTGAATAATATCTCGGTAGCTATACCGCTACGCTCCGTTATATGGATGATACCCGAAATACCGGCAGCCAAACCCAAACGATTGAATCCATACGAATCGTCACCATCAATTTGAGATGCATTGAAACCTAAGTGGATTCCTGCGCCAAAAGTTTGTGCAGATAATTGTACGACAAAAAAAGTAACAAGGATAAAAACTAAAGATGTAAATGATAACTTTCTCATAATAACTCGAGTAAATTTCGCTGCAAAAATAGTTCAATTTTAATTAAAAACTGCATAATTCGTAATGGCTATTTCCCATTTCCGAAATTTTAACTAATTTTGAAGACAAGGTTATTTCACCACGCAATTCTTAACGATGCTTTTCAGAAAATAGTGTTTTCAAAATAATTGTATAAAATATGAACGAATAAAATAAAAATTGAAAGCAAAAAAATCATACGGGCAACACTTCCTACACGATGAGCATATCGCCGAACGCATTGCCGCATCATTAATACATGCCTCAGATTACGAGCAGCGCGTAGTAGAAGTTGGTCCTGGTATGGGTATGCTAACAAAATATTTGATGCTAAAAAATTATGATATAAAAGCTGTTGAAGCGGACGCTGATATGGTGGCATACTTGCAACAAAACTACCCAAACTTGCGAGTCACATATTTTGATTTTTTGAAATATGATTTACAGAGCGCATTTGATGGCAAAACGTTTGGATTGATTGGAAATTTTCCGTACAACATATCTTCGCAAATCGTTTTTAGAATGATTGAACATAGGCAACTTATTCCAGAGATGGTCGGTATGTTTCAACGCGAAATGGCAGAACGTATTATAGCAAAATCTGGCGGAAAAGAATATGGGATCATTAGTGTTCTCACGCAAGCATATTATGATGGAGGGCTACTATTCACTTTAGGTCGCGGAGCATTTACGCCACCACCAAATGTGCAGTCGGCTGTTATTCGCTTAACGCGGAAAGAAAATTACCAACTCCCCTGCGATGAGGTTTTATTAAGAAAAATAGTCAAACAATCATTTAATCAACGCCGCAAAATGCTTCGCAACACCTTAGCCGATATGGTGCAAAATAAAGCGATATTAGAACAACCTATTTTTACTAAACGCCCCGAAGCACTATCCGTCGCTGCATTTGTCGAACTCACCCAGCTAATTGCCGAAAAGTAATGCCACTATTTATTAAAGAGCTACTACCGCAACTCACTTGGGCAATATGGCAGATTGCAGAATCAGAAGCCTATTTTTTCCAAAACACACATTTGTCTGAAACAGGAAAAATTCAGTTAAACTCACTAAACGGCAATCGCCGCAACGAATGGCTTGCCAGCCGCTTTTTACTGCAACAACTTTTATCGGAAACCATTCAGCTCGAAAAAGACGCTCATGGCAAACCTTATATACCCAATCATCCACAATATGTGTCTATTAGTCATACCACCGGCATGGTAGCTGCTGCAGTCGCTCAAGAACACGTTGGCATTGATATTCAAATAATTGTAGAAAAAATGCAACGCATCGCCACCAAATTTATGAATGAAGAAGAGTTAAATTGTCTTTCGGCAAACAACAGGCTGGAGCATTTACATCTGTTCTGGTGTGCCAAAGAAGCCTTGTTTAAAAGCTACGGACAAAAGCAGCTAGATTGGAAAACTGAGTATTGCATTGCACCATTTGAATTTGCACCTTTAAGTACCAGCACAGGGCGCATCATCACAACCACCGAAACATTGTACTTCGATGTGTATATGCGTATCATGAATAAATATGCAATGGCATATACGGTTTTGAAAAAATGACTACATTAGTGTAAGTATTTTAACCCAACTTTTATGCAACAATATATATTAGCGTTAGATCAAGGTACAACCAGCTCGCGGGCAATACTTTTCGATTACGTCGGTAACATGATTGCCACAGCGCAACAGGAATTCACACAAATATTCCCAAAGGCAGGTTGGGTGGAGCACAACCCCAACGAGATTTGGAACACGCAGTCCGCAACAGCCAAAAAAGTGCTATCAAAGGCGAAGCTCACTGAGCAGCAAATTGCAGCTATAGGAATCACCAACCAACGAGAGACGACTATAGTGTGGGATAAAAAAACTGACGAACCAATTTATAATGCCATCGTTTGGCAAGATCGCCGTACTGCTGATTATTGTGATTCACTAAAGAAAAAAGGATATGCCCCGCTTATCGCACAAAAAACAGGACTTGTAATTGATGCGTATTTTTCTGGCTCAAAGTTAAAATGGATTTTAGATAATGTCACAGGAGCGCGAGCTAAAGCCGATAAAGGTGAGTTAGCTTTCGGAACGGTAGATACTTGGTTACTTTGGAAACTATCCGGCGGTAAACAGCACATCACAGATGTTTCCAACGCTTCGCGAACCATGTTGTACAATATCCATACCTTACAATGGGATGAAGCGTTATTAAAATTATTTAATATTCCAAAAGCAATACTGCCCGAAGTGAGGGCTTCCAGCGAAGTATATGGCGAAACACAAACGGTATTTAAAAAACCTATTCCTTTAGCTGGTAATGCTGGCGACCAGCAGGCCGCATTATTTGGACAGATGTGTACGCAGGCAGGCATGGTGAAAAACACCTATGGCACCGGTTGTTTTATGTTGATGAATACAGGTACAAAGGCGGTGGCTTCTAAAAATAATTTGATTACAACAATTGCATGGCAGATAAATGGCGTTACGCATTATGCTTTGGAAGGCAGCGTATTTATTGCGGGTGCCGTTGTTCAATGGCTGCGCGATGGTTTGGGATTTATCAAAAAATCAAAAGACGTGCAAGCCTTGGCAGCAAAAGTTTTGGATAGCGATGGTGTGTATATCGTGCCGGCTTTTGCCGGATTAGGTGCCCCGCATTGGGATCAATTTGCGCGAGGTACGATTGTAGGCATTACGCGAGGAACAACATCGGCACATATTGCACGAGCCGCTTTGGAGAGTATTGCTTTCCAGTCAATGGAGGTGCTAAAAGCGATGGAATCGGATTCCGGATTGAAAATTAAAGAGTTGCGTGTGGATGGTGGCGCAAGTGCCAACAATATGCTCATGCAATTTCAATCGGATATTCTGCATACTAAAATAGCTCGCCCACATACTATCGAAACTACTGCTTTAGGGGCTGCTTATTTGGCAGGCTTGGCGGTTGGATTTTGGGACAGCACAAAAACAATTCAACAACAGTGGCAACTGCAACAACTTTTTGAACCGAAGTTTTCTAAAATTGAAATTGGAAGACGTACGCAACTTTGGAACAAAGCAGTTCAATCCGCAATTACATTTAAATAAAGAATATAATGAAAAAAACGTTAACAGGTGCGCTATATTGTATCATGGGATTAATACTGACGCAATGCGCTAAAGACAACCCGCCTCCGATTTCTCAAATTATTCCCGAGCAAGAAATATCTCTTGTTTCGGGTTTGCAGTTGCGCGATGAAAACGGCTCGCCTCTTGGTACTTTAGGTAACCCAAATGTATTGATGAATGATACAGCTATTGCTATCTATCCTAATCCGGCACGAGGCGTTATGTTTGTTCATGCAACAGATACCATTCAGCAAATTTGGATGATAAAAGGTACTGCCGATACATCATTTCGTGCATCAAATTTTGCACTTTTGCTAAATCAAGATCTATACTCTGTAGATAAGATTGACAATGCGGCGGTTATACCTATATATGGCATCAATCATCCAAATGTTTCAATAAATCTTGATAATGTTGAAATAGATTTGACGGGCTACTACCGCATTTTTATTCAGCTAAAAGACGGCACAATTCATTGGGATAATTTTTATAAACACAACAGCAATTCTACCCAAGACGCAATCAACCAATTAGCTGATTATTGGAACTGATACTTTGTCTAAATTTAGTTTCATTATTCGTTTTTCGATGTTTTGATATGTTTGTGAAAGGTCATTGATTTGGTGCTGTTCGTTCTGCATCATGGCATCGAAATTAGTAAAATTAGCATCAATTTTTTCCTTGATATGTTGCACATAAGTTTTTAATTTGTTGTTCACTTCAGTTGCAATTTGAGTTCTGCCGCGCTCAATTTCTTTGCGATAGCCATCCATTATTTGTTTTCGTTTGATGGTAGCAGTAGCTCCTGCAAAGAGTAACCCGATGGTTGTCAGAACCCCACCGGTGACATCAAATACCATCCCTTTTGTCACGGCAGCTAAAATTACACCCACAATAGCAATGCCACTACCCGTTGCAATACTTGGCGAAATAGTTTGTTTGCCAGAAAACAAATCTTCGCCTGTGAAATTTTCGGAGCGATTCATAAATCTCGAAAACGAATCTTGCAATTCTTTGATAATCAATGCTCTGCGATCGGCAATGTCGCTAAAAATATCTACTGTATTATTCATTATTGTTTTGTTGTTCTGAATTTTCAAGTCAATCATTTTTGCCATTTGCTGAATACTATCTGCAATATCCAACACGCCTTCGTTAAGTTTTGACTTCAGTTCGGCATTTAGATTGAGTTCTAATTCGCGCGCCAAATCGTTGAGCCAATCTTTTGAAGATGCTGTTTTGCTGAAGATGGATTTGAAAGAACGCACCAACATTGTCGGGAATGATAATCCGTTAGACAACTCACCCTCAATTTTTTGTGTAACACGATCGTAGGTTGCCAACAAATTTTCGACTAAAATATCTACTTGGTTATTCGATTTCAATTCTTGTCTGGTGAGTGTATCCTGAATGTCATTGCGGAACGCCGTATCAGAAACGAACTGGTCTTTACGAATGACTAACGCCTGCGCAATGCGCCCGTTGATATTCATTGAAATATCAATATTATTCTGCAACTTCAGAATGGGTGCTTTCCCGCCGGTTATGTTTTCCTTAATATATTGCCTTACGGCAAAAAAGCCACTTTCTAATTTATTGCCTTCTTGTTCTTGTTTTGCGGAAACGCTAAAAACAATCGGGTTGTCAATTCCTTTTTTGCGAGCTTGTTGCCGAACACCGTCCTCATTTACCATAAGGTCGTGCAGGGGCATCAAATCTTTTTGTTGTAAAACAAAGATGATTTTTTTTCGCCAATCGGCGTGTATAAAATCAAAGAAATTCCAAGCGGATTGGGTATAGGGGTTTTTACTTTCAAATACAAAAACTATGAGGTCGGCAGCCGGGATAAATTTTTCTGTAATTTCTTGATGATGGCTTTCGATAGAGTTGGTGCCGGGCGTATCAACAATGGCAATTTCTTTTAAGATTTCGATGGGTTGTGTGATGCGCCGAATATATTGGTTGATGGGTACGTTTGTTTCCGTTTCTCCATACACAATTTGTTGCACAGTATCAGTCATGGGTTGTGGAGCAACTTTGGCAATTTCCTTTTCGGTTTCTAATAGCGCATTGATGAAGCTGCTTTTACCAGCTTTAACTTCACCAACTACGACAAACATAAAAGGTTCGTTGATGCGATTTCGTAATTCACTAACAGTTTGTGCTAACTCTTTATTGCCGAGTTTTTGCGTAAGGGAATGTAGATCAGCGACTATTTCCGTTACTTCGGTGCGCTGTTGCATTAATTGTTGGTTGAGTATATGGTCAAACATTTTACGAAAATTAGTCTATAATTTAGTTATCACATTGCTTTGTTTTGGCAGCTTTTGAGGTAATCAAGTGTATGTACTCCTTGACACATCAGTACATCAATAATGCTCAGGTTTGGCAGAAAGCCATGCCTGTACTCAAATACCTGTGCGTAAGGCGTAGGATAAAAGTACGCATCTTGCGTGGCAATTAGAAATTTAGGGGAAATTATTTGACGAAAGTCTATTGTATTGGTGTCAAACATTTTTTGGTATTCGGTAGTTTCTTGAAATGAATCGGGCAGTCCTATTGTTTGCAAGCACCAACGGGTAATAGCCATATTATAATCATATAAAAATTTAAATGATTGATGATAAAAAGGATAAAGTTGCTCTGCGTAATAGTCAAAAAATGGTGCACTGCCGTAGGCAGCTTGAATGGTCCGCCAGTGTTGGCGTTGCCACCCTTGTTGATTATCAATTTTCACTTCTCGGATTGCGGTTTGTGCATGTTTGCCACCGATTAATGGAATGGTAAGGTAAGTCACCCCATTTGCCGTAGCAATACAGCATCGGCTTCGATAAGCACCCTTTTGATAATGCTCACACCCCTCCATCACAACCGTTGGATGTTGTATGAATTGGAAAAAATACTGTACTGGCGGCAAATAGGCTGTCGCCAAAAGTATCATTTGTTTGTAAATTGTATTAACTGCACTATGCAATATTGTTGAAGATAAGGTATAATATCATCAACAGGAGTGCTGTAATGATGATGACAACTGTGAAAAATTTTTTATTATCACGTTTGTCTTGCTCATTAATACTATTTCTATTTCTTTTTGTTGTAGACATGGTAATCCAATTTAACTAAATTAACGATATCCAAATGTATAAAAAATCTTCTTTTTTATAAAATTTAAATTTATCAAATAAAAACATGAAAATTATTATGTCACTTTTATAAAAAAAACAGAAAAAAACTTGCGGTAAATAAAAAATACTCTTACCTTTGTCATAGCCTTTTAGTTATTCTCTCATAAGTTGAAGTGAAGCTCTCTTCGGAGAGCTTCTTATTTTTCTGTATATCCCGAAGTGTTGCTCATCTTAGATAACCGCTGGTTTACTTTCTCATATAACTTTTCCATTTCTTTCGGGTTATTTTCCCATACGTGCAGGCTTTGTTCAAAATCTTCTTGCTTTACTTTATGTATTGTAAATATTTGTTCATGATAAACGCCAAACATACTATCGCGGTTCAACCCATAAAGATTATTAATAGCCGCTTCGGCGGCGTGCATATCGCAGAGAATAGCTACCATTAATTCTTCCGATAAGCGCGGCTTCATTTCAGATTTTGCACAAGCAAAAAATATGCTACAAACAAGCAAAACAAGCAATAAAATTTTACCCATTGCTGTACATTTTAGGAAATAAATAGTCGCACAATTTTGAGTTGGACTCGTCTAACAGCGACCAATACTTGGTTTCGCTTTGCACCCAAAACACCCCGCAAGTAGGTATATTGGGGATGTAATCCGAAGCAAATATATTTGCTAAATCAGTCAAAGTAGGGTTATGCCCAAACAGCATAACTACATCAATATCTTCAGGCAGTTGTTGAATCACTCGAAAGATTTGTTTCTCACTTGCTTCATATAGTTCTTTTTTTTTGATGATAGCATCCAACTTAATATTCATTGCATTGGCAAAGTAAGTTGCTGTTGTATAAGCCCGTAGAGCGGTGCTACTGACCAAAAGTTTAGGTTGTGGCAGTAGTGCCGACAGCTTGCTTGCCATTTTGGGCGCATCTCGCCTTCCGCGTTCGTTTAGTGGTCGGTCGTGGTCGCTGAGTCCCGGAAAACTCCAATCGGACTTAGCGTGGCGGACAAAATATAAGGTCTTCATTGTAACTTTGTGTGTAAATTTTGGTTTGTAATTAATTGATGACCACAACGAAACTACTTAATTATTTAGAAAGAAGATTTATTTTTTCACAATGGTTTCTTCAAAAGTTAAAAAATAGGGTAATAATGGATTAAAATTTTGGAACATTGCCTCAAAAAAATCATCTCCATATTTGATATAATATTGCAAAAAATTGTCGTGTCGTTCCTGTAAGCCCCCGTTTGGTAATATTTTATCTTTAAGCTTTAACAGCCCGTTAATTTGCACTTCGTTGCGTTGCTTTGCAGCTTTTACGAGTCTTGTTTCTATGCCATTTACCATTTTTAATATCTTCACTTCATCAGCTTTGGCAACGCCAATAAGTGAGTTATCCACAGACTTGAGTTTATCTGAGATTGTGGCATAAATTTTTTCAATGGCATTTTTTTCATCAGTTAAATTAAATTCATCCTGTGAAATTTGGGCTAATAGCTGCTTTGTGAGTGTATCGTTATCGGCAAAAAGTTCCGTCCACGAAAAGCCAAATTGTTGCAACTTATGTACTTGTGAAGCATCAATAAATTGGGCGGAATTTCTGCGAATCAAAATTGGGAAACGAACATCATAATGTTCAAACTGAGCCTTGCGCTCCAACCAATATGCCAACTCGCCGCCGCCGCCAATGTATGCCACATTCGGGAAAATTGACTCTTGATACAATGGGCGCAGCACAACATTACAACTAAATTTTTCAGGGTGTTTATCAATTTGTTCCGAAATAGTTTTTGCAGTAAAAGTAAGGTCGGAATTTAATACTTTATACATATTATCTTCAAAAACGATGCGCTCCCTAAATTGATTTTGCAAATAAAATAGATTGATTTGACGAGGCGTTGCCTGTGCCTTGAAGCCCGCTTGTTGAAGTTGCGTAATAGTTTGATTTACAATGCGATGCGACGTGAAATTTAGTACTTCGTCTTGTAATATATTTTTAAAAAGTTGCTTAAAAACATCGTTATTGGTATCTGCTACAATTAAGCCTTTATTGGCAAACAGAGCGTCATACATTTTTTGTGTAGCTTCTGCAAATGTGGCAGCCGTATTATAGGCTTTTTCTATTTTGTTATAAATTTCTTGTGCTGTTGGCGATGTGCCGACAATTTCTTTTAAAGTATTGAGCGCTTGTTGTAATGTATCATCATTGGTTGAAAATTTGCCTATAGCACCTTGCTGTTTTGTTTGCCAAACAATATTTTTTCCGTAAATTGATATATGATTGAGCTCGGCAACATCATGGTCTTCGCTACCCATCACATATACTGGGATGTATCTATTTTTATTTTGGATACGGTTTAAGTGTTCAGCTAAATTAATTGTAGAAATAATTTTATAAATGCAATAGAGAGGTCCTGCAAAAAGGGTAGGTTGATGCGCCGTAATAATTGTAAATGTATTAGGAGAAAGCAAAGACTCAATATTTTTCAGGACATCTGCCGAAGTATCAATGGAAGCATATTGTTGCATTAATTCCTGAACGATAAGTTGGCGTTGTGTTGCCGAAATTTGTTTTTTTGAGGCTGCTTTTGCAAAACTTTCTTCCGTTGGCGGATAGTCATAGAAATCGCTTAATGCCTCATCTGCTTGAATATAGGCTAAGTCTGTTTTTGCAAAAGGTAAAGCAGAAAAAGGCAACTGCCGTATCGAAAATGCCATATTATAGTATGTGTTGAGCGATGATGTTTACATCAGAACATATAACGCAAACATAAATTGAAAGTTTACTATGCAAAAGTAAACAATTGACAACAAACATCCTATAAATAGAGAAGAGGTTGCACGAAGCAACCTCTTCAAATGAACATAAGTTTTATCTATAAAATTATTTATTCTACAATAACTAAAGAGATATTTTGGGGTTTTGAGTTTTCTTGTTTTGTGGAAACTATGTAGTATCCACCTGAAAGTTGAGTACTTATATCGCTTAGAGATAAATTATTGTTTCCTTCTCGCACATCAAATTGTTGTTGTATAACCATCAACCCAACTTCGTTGGTGATAGACAGCACCACCGGCTCGTTGCTGTTGGATTGGAAGCTTATGTTCACAGCATTACCCTTCATTAATGGATTGGGATAAATACTAGTAACCGGTTCATCTAAATATTGAACGGTAATTGTGCTAATGTTTACTTTTGTACCGTCATAGTCTGTTTGTGAAAGGCGATAGTAGTTTGCACCTAAATAGGGCTCTGAATCAATAGTTGCATAATATTTTGATTGAGAAGATGTACCTGCTCCTTGAATTATTGCTATTCTTTCGTAATTATATCCATCATTTGAGTGCTCTAAAGTGAAATAATCATTGTTCAATTCTGATTTTGTGTCCCACGTAAGTTCAATATTTTTAAAACTTTGTTTGCCTGAAAAATGGTTCAGCGTTACAGGGGCAGGAGTTGATACTACGCCGAGGGGATTGAATATATTGTAATTGCAAGATGTGAACGAGGCAGGATCCATTATATTAAATACTACAATATCAACTCGATTCATGCCTACCCAGCCTAAAGGGTTATAAACTGAGGCACTTGCACCAGCAGAAGCGATGCCAATAAATCCTTCAATATTCGTTTCGGCATAATTATCAGAATATCCGCTAAAAGTATTACCCGACACCGTCATATTAGCTAATAATACGGTTTCACGATGGACGTACCCTGATAATTTATTAGCATAAATCCAATTATATATAGCACGTTCAATAATCATTTTATTAGTAGTTCCGGATGTACCAAATATTGCGATATTTTCTGCTCTATTGATGAATTCGCTACAGCTACTTCCTATAACAGGGTCATTGGCGATACGTTGGAATGGTGTAATTCCGTTTGCTCCATTATGTTGAAAAACATTGTTGGCAACACACCACAGTGCATGAGAATCGGATATTGCATCAAGATTAACTTCTATACTGTTGTAAGGATAAGTTTGTACTACACCAAAAGCATCTGTAGGATAATTAATACCCATACGGCAAGAACGCTCGGCATTGAGTAACATGAATGCGCGATAATCTTCTGAACGTGTTGTCCAATCATTTGGCAATGTCAGATTCCCTAATGAATTTGGTGGTAAACTGAGTTGAACTTCTTCGCCACGGCGAGCATTATTGTACGCAGCTTCAACATCATATTTCGTATTATACAATGGCTGATTTCCAGCTGTATTTACATCTGCATCCCAAGGAATATCAGTAGGAAGGTTAGGGGCAGTTTGTGCGGATGTTTTAGGTTGAAAAAAATTAAGGCATGCAAATAGACATACATGTAGCGATAGCGTTCTCATTGTTCTGAAGTTTAGTTTGGTTTAAAAAACTGGAAATTGCGTATCCCAAATATGTATGCGATATAGTGTTCAAAACATAGGCACAATTTTAAAACTGTGACATGATGAAAACCTATATTTATAAAAGCTTATATTTATAAAAAACTCATGAAAAATGATTTAAACATTGTACGTTAATTTTTTAACAAATTTGTATTTCTTAAAAATATTATTTATCGGAAGTTTAGAAGAATGATGTCACAATTTAAAAAATATTAATCCAATATCTAT
>JAGOHC010000183.1 GCA_017996375.1 Saprospiraceae bacterium
GAATTAACAAATTATTGTTTATAATAATTTGTTAATAGAAAATATTAATAAAACTAATAATAAGTAATTTGTTGAAACACAAATTAAGTATGTTGCTTCTCTCTAATTTATTAAGGAAGGTATGTATTGTTTGATGAACAAACTTTACAGTTTGCAAAAATAAGATTTTTTAAAATAGCTGTCAATACCTCTTTGCACAAAATCACTAAATCATAAAACAAATGGCAATAAAAATAAAAGTTTACAAAAAAAAGGCAGATTATTTGTCTAATTCAAAAATTTCCTTTTATTTGCCGCCTCAAATTAACTATGCCTATATTTATGAAGCGTGTGTCTTTTGAGCTGGAATTTATTTTTAAAGCATCGCCGGCAATAGTATATCAATTTTTAACGACCCCTTCTTGTTTAGTAAGATGGTTTTGTGATGAAGTGGACGTTCAGGGCGATTATTACCTTTTCTCTTGGGAAGGCTCGACTGAGATTGCCGAAGTTGTTGATGATATTGAAGAAGAACGTATCCGATTTCGTTGGCTCAATGCAGACGATGAAAAAGAATATTTTGAATTCCGCATCTATAAATCGCGCATAACTGAAGAAACTGTTTTAGAGATTACCGATTTTTGCGATGATGATGAGGTTGCCGACCAGAAAAAATTATGGGAAAGTCAATTAACCCGATTAAGGCGCGAAGCAGGCGGGGGTTAGATGTTTAAAAATAATTTACCTACTATACTAAATATTATTTCCAATGGCAGCGATTTTTAAACTCAACCGTTCTTATGTTGTAGTTCGTTATTGTTGGTAATAAAATCCATCAACAAGATGGTAAAAAGGTTAGTTAACAAAATTAATTCGGCATTTAGTTCAAGTACTAAATGCCGATTTTTTATTTGCACAAACTCTCAATCACTTTAGGATAATAAAAATGTTCTAGTGCCAATACTTTTTTTGAAATATCTTGTGCAGTTTCATTTTCATCAATTTTACATTTAGCTTGATAGATAAATTCACCCTTATCATATTCTTCATCAGCGTAATGTATTGTCATGCCCGTATATTTTTCATTAGCCTGCCAGACTGCTTCATGTACATGATGCCCATACATGCCTTTGCCGCCATAATTCGGCAAAAGTGCGGGATGAATATTTACAATTTTTTTCGGGAAAGCTGTTACAATATAATTAGGAACTAACCAGAGAAAACCTGCTAATACAATAAAATCAATATTGTTATTTTGCAAAATATTAAGTAACATTTGATTATGATACATTTCGGTCTTTGTTATTAAAACAGTAGAAATATTATTTTCTTTTGCAATGTCTAACACGCCTGCATTAGAATTATTGCAGATAATTAGGCTAACAGTAATATTATCATTTTTTGAAAAGTGCTTTATGATTTGTGCAGCGTTACTACCACCTCCTGAAGCAAAAATTGCAATATACTTCATTTTTTACTCAAAGATAAGTTTCCCAAATTTGATTTTTCTGCCATCTTCGCTTAAAAGTAGCATCTCTTTTTTCCCGATTTGTTTGCACAATTTTGGACGAATGGTTGATTCTGTTTCATTGTTGTTATATAAAGGCTCCACACTTACTTCACCATTTTGGTTTATTGTTGCCAAAGTTACTACTGAATTTGAGCCTGTGTAGCTATAAATCTTATCACTAGCTTTTTGTTGTTCTTTGTAATAATTTTTCGCATTGTCGTTAAAAATGAAATACATTTTGTCCTTAACAACTCCTTTTGCATACGATAAAAAATACCCGCCATCATCAATCGTAGATTGCCGTTTTGGAATCCGGGTCACCCATTCTAAATCACCATTGGGCTGTAAATTAACTACAATTATATCGTTGTAATAATACACATATTCCATACGGTTATAACCATTGTATCCTCCCCAGCCCCAAGGACTATAACCACCGTAGGGAGAAAACCCACCAAATCCATTATTGTATCTATCAAATCGTTCTTCAATATAATACTGTTCTGCAATTAAAACGGCACCGCCGTCGCTGCGAATGATGAGGTCGTCTAACGAGTATTGATACAGTTCGGGCAAGGCATTTGTTTTGCCTGCTTCGAGTGCATTTTTTGCCTTTTCTTTATTTCGCTCAGATAAATATTCCGTCAAAAAATCAAAAGGAAATTCTTTTGTATTCAGTTCAGAAATTTCATTAGATGCTGTGTTTAAACGAAAGTAAAATGTACCTTTTATGCTGTATGTGCCTTTGCCTGAATAGAACCCTGAGCATATCAAATTACCATCATTTGCCACGCGATAAGTCATATCTGTAATGAATTGATTGCCTAAGTCAATTTTATTTACATGCTCAATAGTGCCTTCATTTTTATAGCTGATAATGACGTATTTGTAAGTTGGTTTACCTTTTCGGCGCACCTTAGCTTTATCTTCATATAAAACGCCAGTTATATATATATTTCCCTGATTATCAATAATATATTCCTCTAATGATAAATTTTCATCGTTATAAGGTAGTCTGATATTTTTTTGCCAAAGCTGTTGCATCCCATCATTAAAAACTTGAATTGAAAACTGCTCTTGCTTATTTTTATCGCTTGGTAATTGCGAAATCACCGCTAACTTGGAGCTGTCTTTTGATACTTTTGTACTAAATAATCCGGCGTTTTTGTAACTGCCCGTTTTAATTTCTGATAGCTTTGTTATGTCTCTTTCGGCCTGTAATTTTTCCTTATCTACTTGCTGATAAAAAAGGTAACTTATTTCTTTTGACCTATTATGGAATGAAGATAGTAAGTACAATTTTCCTTTCATCAATACAGCTTCTTGGAAGTTTAATTTTTTTCCTTCAAATTTCAAATTGATGTCATTCGCTTTTGATATATTCAGTTCCGAATTAAATTTTTCGATGTAAATCTTATTGTTGCTTTCATATTCATTAGTATATCTGTTTCTGAGTACAAACATTTCGTCATTATCAAATCCAATAATTTTGTTGACGAAAGTATTGGAAGGTTCGCGGAATTCGTTTCCCCATTTAACAGCACTAACTGTTTGTGTATAAATTAAGCAGTTGTTTAATAATGTTAAACAGAATATGAATATAATTTTTTGTGTGTACATGGCTAAACATTTAATATTATTTTTCAGGACGCATTTGTGGGAAGAATAATACTTCCTGAATAGTAGGTGAATTTGTCAAAATCATTACCAATCGGTCAATTCCAATTCCAATTCCGGCAGTTGGCGGCATACCATATTCTAATGCTCTCAAGAAGTCCTCATCCAATGCCATAGCCTCTTCGTCGCCACGATTGGCTAATTGCAGTTGCTCCTCGAAGCGGGCTCGTTGGTCAAGCGGGTCATTTAATTCCGAAAAAGCGTTCATAATTTCTTTTGAATTACAAATTGCTTCAAAACGTTCAACCAATCCGGGTTTGCTACGATGCTTTTTTGCCAATGGCGACATCTCTACCGGATAGTCCATAATAAACGTTGGTTGAATAAGGTGTGGTTCGCAAGCTGTGCCAAAAATTTCATCAATTAACTTTCCTTTACCCATTGTATTATCCACATCTGCACCAATTTTTTGTGCCACACTTCGCAATGCAGCCTCATCCATTTCTGAAATATCAACTCCTGTAAAATGTTGTATTGCTTCGTACATAGTAAACCGTTTCCAAGGTCGTTTGAAGCTGATGATATTTTCGCCTACTTGCACTTCGGTAGAGCCGGTAGCTTTGAGTGCCACAAACTCTAACATTTCCTCAACGAAATCCATCATCCAATAGTAATCTTTATAGGCAATATAAAACTCCAATAAAGTAAATTCGGGATTGTGAAAACGACTCATTCCTTCGTTTCTAAAATCTTTTGCAAATTCAAAAACTGCATCGAATCCTCCAACTACTAAACGCTTCAAGTACAGCTCATTTGCTATTCGCAAATACAACGGTATATCCAGCGTATTGTGATGAGTTTTGAATGGACGAGCAGCAGCTCCGCCGTGTATAGGTTGTAAAATAGGGGTTTCTACTTCCAAAAAATTATGGCTACAAAGAAACTCTCGCATAGCTGCTATAATTTTTGAACGCTTGATGAATGTTTCTTTAACATGGGTGTTTACCGTTAAATCTACATAGCGCTGGCGAAAGCGCAACTCAGGGTCTGAAAG
>JAGOHC010000184.1 GCA_017996375.1 Saprospiraceae bacterium
GTAAAATGAAACGCACTTCCTTGATGATAGTGTCCGCTTTCTACCCAGATTTTCCCATTATGCCGTGCAATAATGTTATGACAAATAGACAAGCCCACACCACTCCCACTGATTACATCTGCTGCATACGATTTTCCGAACAATCGGAATATTTTTTCGTGGTCTTCAACAGGTATTCCTCTGCCATTGTCGCGTAATGTTATCTGTATTCCGGCGGCAGTTTGACTACCATAAATTTTTATATCGGGTGTTGGGCTACTATACTTAATTGCATTATCCAGAAGGTTTAAAAAAACGCGCTGCAGCAACTGCTCATCGCCGTAGAGGTTGGGCATATCGCCAACTATTTCGATGTTTGCGTTGGACTCATAAATTTTTCGACCTAATATTTTTATTACTTTATTTACTAATGCAGGAGTGTTGATGGTGCTAAAACGCAATTTTTCATTTTCGACATCTTTATACTTAGCATAATCCTTAACCATTTCATTAATGGTGGAACAGTTGGTTTGAACAAATCCTAAATATTCCTTTGCAGGTTCATCCATACTACTTTCGCAACGTGTTTGCAATAAGTTCACATATTGCGATAGCGTCCGTAAAGGTTCTTGAATGTCGTGCAAAACTAAGAAATCGTGCATAGTGTGTTTTTGGGCAGCAACTTCGGCAACTTCAGCTACCATTGTCATAGAAGTTGAAGCAACAGCAGGAGTAGCTTTGTTATTTATAATAAAATATCCGGCAAACGATACCGTATTTAATATAAAATAGTAGGATATAATATTGATATTCAACGAATTGTGCTGACTGGCTATTACACTTGCGATAACTGTAAGCAGTAGTGTTTCAGTAGCGATTAGCAATAGCCAACGCCCCGACGGTGCCACGGATACTAATAATCCTATGCCTCCCAAACCTACTAATGATAGGGTGTTTACTGCGTTTTGTGAGCCAGAAATTGCCACTATGTAAGCAATAAAAAACATACAATATACCAATACAATATCCTGCAAGTTTCTTTGTACCCATGCTGACTGAGCACTTAACACAAATAATGCAGGCGGTATGCCGAAGAGTATGACGGGAAATGCAGCTTGCAATGCGCCAACCAGATTGTAGAGGCAAAACACGACAACGAATAGAGAAATTAGCAATATATCACCCTTGCGAAATCCGAGTTCACTTCGTTGTAAAAGCGTTGATGTGGTGTCCATAGTTCTTGTCAGTAGTTACACGATTTGTTGACAACAACTATACGTAGCAAAAATTACACCTAATTTTCAAATTATGAAATATTATAATCTTTTCGTGCTAGAGGAGGTACATTGCGTACAACCATTTGTACCGTTTTACCGATGCGTTCCTCCAGTAGTACAATTTTATTTTTTTTCAATTCGTCCAGCACAGACTCTTGAAAATGTCGTACCGTAATCAACTCTAAGTTATCTTCTTTTATCACAGTATAATCTTTTTCTAAAGCTGCCATCACATTGGCGATGCGATCGGGTACGTTAGTAACACAGGCTCCAAAACTCAGGGCAGTATTTTGCATCATGTTTACGAAAATACGCTGGTCAGCAAATAATTTAAACAGATAACTCAGGTGATGTTCCACTACGAAAGAGTAATCAGAAGGCGAAATTTGCAATAAGGTTTGGTTTTTTTCTACAATGACGATAGTGGGATAATGCGCCTCAAAATCGCCACTGATGATGGTGCCATCGGCAGTTGGGTTTACGAATGATTTTACACGCAAGGGGATATTTTTATTCTGTAAAGGTTTGACGGTTTTTGGATGAATGACACTTGCCCCGAAGTAAGTCATCTCTATTGCTTCTGCATATGAAAGTCGATCTATTTTGACCACATTATCAAACAGGCGCGGGTCGGCATTAAGTACGCCCGGTACATCTTTCCAGACCGTCATACTATCAGCATCTAAACAGAAAGAAAAAATTGCTGCACTATAATCGGAGCCTTCACGACCTAATGTAGTGGTGGTATTTTCGGAAGTACTCCCTATGAACCCTTGCGTCACTACAAATACATTTTCTTTCAATACTGGCGTAAAGATCCTTTGCGCGTTCTCTAAAGTTTTATCCCAGTTAATGATAGCTTCGCGGTAAGTATCGTCAGTAGTGAGTACATCTCGTGCGTCTATCCAGGTTGTTGTAATGTTCAAGTAATTGAGATAGCCCGCTACGATGCGTGATGAAACTAGTTCGCCAATACCAATTATTTGGTCGTACATGTAATCGTAATTTTCATGAGGCGCATCCTCAAGTACCCATTCTGCTTCTGCAAACGTATCGTGTACAACATCATATATGGCGTGTCCTTTCGGAAACAGCTCGTCCATGAGTGCATAATGTGTCTGTTTTACTTTATCGTAATGTGTAAACGCCTCGTCATTTTGTTGGGCATGAGCAGTTATAACTTCTTCTAAGGCGTTGGTTGTTTTCCCCATTGCTGAAACCACTATTAGAAGCGGCTGGTGCTGGTAGGTTTGTAGGATTGAGGCAACATTTTTAACACCGGCAGCATCTTTTAGGGATGCGCCTCCAAATTTGAAAACTTTAGGTTGAACTTTCATAAAAATTAAAAAAAATTATTACTTTTACCAAGCTATTGGGGGATTAGCTCATCTGGCTAGAGCGCGACGCTGGCAGTGTCGAGGTAACGAGTTCGACTCTCGTATCCTCCACAAAAGTAAGATAATATTACAATAAGCATAATTAAAATTCGTTTGTTGTAACTCAAAAACATCGGTGCAGCTTTGTTTGTTAGCTTGGCTACTTTTACGATTACACACGCCTTTCTCTATCTCACCTACTTAATTTTAGCTTAAACGAGAAAAGATACAGCAAACACATTATTAATTTTATACTTTTTTAAGTAATTGATTATCAAGCCTTGTTTAGAAAACGGTCATAAAAAATTCATAATCAGTAAAATAATAAATGTAAAAAACTTGCATAATAAAAAAAATTATATTTACTTTGTTGCTGTAAACGAACTTATATAAAGTTTTTTACTACACTTACCTTCGGACTCTCGTAAAGACTAAAATATGGCGTTTGCCGTATTTGGCAGGTCTTTATAAAGTAAACTTCCTCTGTATTTCCAATTTAAAATGCCAAAGGCATGACAATATGCTTTTGTGCAATGTATCGGCGTAAGCAACAATGATTCGCATTGTATAGCAAATTATACGTATTTTCAATACATTCAACAACCATTTAAAGCGCATCCCATGACAAACGCTTACAACACCAAGAGCATGAATGCTCAATCATTACATCGCTTTTCGTTGGAGTCCCCTGCGAAAAGTAAGAGTGATAAGACAGACACCGTGTTACTTTTATTACTCGGTTTGTTTGGCTTAATTGGGTTTGTTTACGTATTAGGCGCACAACTTTAATTAGTTGGCTATTAGCAGAACATCGCTTATTTTACAACAACATTTTTAGTAACATTTCCCATTTACTCGGTGTATCGAATAAGCCGTATCAAATGTAAAAGTTGATACGGTTTTTTCTTTTATGGCAATGCTAAAAAAGTGAAGCCCACTCAACTTTTTGAGTGGGCTTCGTGCACTTATACAATGTGAGAGATAGATAAATGCTTATAACTTTGATATAATCAATCGTTTGGTTTGCGGTGCTCTACCTTTTACTTGTACCGTAACTTGGTAGATTCCGTTTGTTAGTTTTGCAACATCTAATTCTACTGCATTGTATGGCAATTCAGGAATTTCTTGCTGCGAAAGCACTTGACCTAAAGCATTGCTAATAGTAATCACTGCTTCGGCACCAACATATTCATCAAGTTGCAAATAAACGTTGTCTCCGCTGTTCGGGTTCGGAAATAAAGTGAAAGCCTTTACATCACTTACCTGTTCGCTAACTATGGTGCTATTTTCCTCCTCACGGAAATTCGTCAAGCAAACATATGGTGCTAATGCAGATCCCGGAACTAATGTTCGAGTGATGCCCGGACCTTCCCAATAAACTGCAAAGTGATCGCCACCATAACTCTCTTTATGCAGTAATTCTACATAGTATGGTGTATTCGCTTGAAGTGTAATAGCAATAGAACGTTGAGTAGAAAACTTGTTAAACTCGTTTGCATACGTCCAA
>JAGOHC010000038.1 GCA_017996375.1 Saprospiraceae bacterium
CCAATATCAAAGCAGCAATCGAAAAATTGCGCTCCTTCCAAACAAGCGAAGGGGGCTTTGGCTATTGGCAGGGTGCACCCGATGCGGACTCGTGGGTGAGCAGCTACATAGGGCATTTCTTGTTGGAGGCGCAAGGAGCGGGTTATACTGTTCCAAATAATGTTATCGAAAAATGGGCAAAATTCCAGAAGCGAAAAGCTGCCGATTGGACGTTCAAAAAAGAACAAGACTATTATTATTTTAATAATGATTTGATGCAAGCCTATCGGCTTTTTACATTAGCATTAGCCAAACAACCGGATTTAGCTTCCATGAATCGCTTGCGCGAAACCAAAGATATTTCCTTGCAAAGCAATTGGCGCTTGGCAGCAGCGTATGCCCTCGTCGGTAAACAAGAAATAGCCAAGTCAATCGTCAATGCATTGCCCAATACCGTTCAGCCATATAACGAGCTATCCTACACCTATGGCTGTGATGAGCGCGACGAAGCCATGATACTCGAAGCCTTAGTATATATGAATAACAAAACGCAAGCCGCATCCGTAGCACAGCGCATCTCTAAAGCTTTGAGTGGCAACCAATGGCTTTCAACACAAGCAACGTCATATTTGCTCTTAGCAATGTCAAAATTTGCAACTACCAATC
The DNA here is from genome assembly GCA_017996375.1 of Saprospiraceae bacterium. Lineage (GTDB taxonomy): Bacteria > Bacteroidota > Bacteroidia > Chitinophagales > Saprospiraceae > JAGOHC01. The sequence goes on from JAGOHC010000038.1 coordinate 646, forward strand.
AAATACAAAACAAATTTACTTTCAGCTATCAACAAGGAGCAGGTGCAGTAATCAATGCTGGTTCTGATAATCCTTTGATGCAGATTAGCCTTTCGGCGAATGCCGGAACGAAGTGTAACGTTAAAAATACGAGTAAGGGAATTTTATATGCTCGTATTATTAGTACCGGTCAGCCAGTCGTTGGCGATACAACAAGTATGCGCGATTATGCCAACCAACTCAACCTATCCGTACAGTATAAAAACGCCCAAGGAGCAGTAGTGAATCCTGATAAATTGCCGCAACGTGCGGATATTCTCGTAGAGGTTACGGTTACAAACATCGGCAATAGGCGATACGAGGAATTAGCATTGCAAACGGTATTTCCCGCCGGCTGGGAAATCACCAATAACCGCATGAATAATGTGGGTACATCTGAGAACAGTTATTTCAACTATCAAGATTTTCGAGATGACAGGGTATATACTTATTTCAACTTATCTGCCGGAGAATCGCGCGTGTTTAAATTTCAAACTACGGCTGCTTATGCCGGAAACTATTTCATGCCGCCAATCACTTGCGAAGCCATGTATGATAATACAATATCTGCTCGTAGGGCAGGGCGGTGGGTGACAATCAGTAAAAATTAACTATGTTTTCGTTTAATAATGTAACCAGATATATCATCAAAGTAATTGCCATTTACATTTTATTGATAGCAATAGGGTCTATTCCGATTGTGCGAAATGTAAATGCACAACTATTCCGAAACATTTTTTCGGTTACTTTAAAAACAGTTGCCACCCACGGAAACGTGCAATACAACCCCTCAACTCAACAAGGCTTTGATACCCAATTGCTCATCACTAATCAACAGCAAATACAGGCAGCTTTGCAATCGGGTATGACAACTGTGAAAGCGGCACAAATAAATATACAAACATGGGTATTTGCTAGCGTCCCTATTATTTTTTTATGGGCGTTAATTATGGCGATGCCCACCCCTGTACGAAAAAAAAATCAACATATCCTTTTAGGAACAATGCTAATGCTATTGTTCATTTACATCAAAATGCTTTGTCGTATTTATTACGAATTAAACTTGCCAATAAATGCTTCAACATTGGCTGGATTAGGAAAAGTAGGCACCTCGACACAAAATTTGCTTACTCAGTTTTATAATATTTTTATATTGATAGGGAGTAACCTTTTTGTGGCAATTGCCATTTGCTTGCTAATTTCTGCAAAATATTTGCGAATAACCTAAATAAACTATACAGCATAGTATCGTCACAAATAGTTGATTTTTTTGCAAAAATGATTATATTTGCAATCCCTTCCATAATATCGTTACAACAGCTTTTTATTTACTATTTATGCCAAATTGATAGTTTTGGCTGTTTTGTTTAACAAATTCTATGACAAAATTACTTTACATACCCCTTATATTTTTGTTGCCATTTGTGAGTATCGGGCAACAAACTATTGCTTGGGAATCAGCATTGGGGGGCACCAAGACAGAGGTGTTTTTAGATATAAAGCAAACTCAAGACGGTGGATTTGTCGCCGTAGGCAGCACCAACTCCAATGATGGTGTGATGAATGAATTGCGTGGACTTCACGACTGCTACGTGATGAAGTTTTCGCAAAGTGGCGCATTAGAATGGACAAAGTTATATGGTGGCTCATTTGAAGACTACCCTGCATCAATTGCCGTAGTGCCTAACGGGGGCTACATTTTTGCCGGTAACACTAACTCACAAAATGGCGACATCGTCAATCCTATCGGCGATTATGACGGATGGGTTGTGCGACTTGACCATAATGGAAATGTATTATGGGCAAAAAATTTTGGCAGCTACGGTTACGATAACCTGTCGTTTGTTGCTAATACTGATGATGGTAATTTCATCGTTGGCGGTGCAAATGGTTCAAATAGCGTACAAGTATCCGACAACCGAGGCGGTGTAGATGCTTGGGTACTAAAACTTGACGCACAGGGCAATATTATTTGGAAGAAAAGCTATGGCGGCAGTGACTCCGAATTTTTCCGCTTCGGGCAACAAACATTTGATGGCGGATATATTTTTAGCGGCGGCACAAGCTCCACCGATGGCGATATTGGTGACGATAACCACGGACTGATTGATATGTGGGTGGTTAAAATGGACAGCATCGGAGACATCCAATGGCAGAAATGTTTGGGCGGAAGCAACTGGGAAGAAGCATGGGCAATAAAGCAAGGGCGCGGTGGCGAATATCTCATTGCCGGACAAACAAAATCTAATGATGGTGATGTGTCAAACAATCATGGAGATTACGATTTTTGGGTAATTAAGCTGAGCACGGATGGTAAAATAGTTTGGCAGAAAGCACTCGGCGGTACAGGAGAAGAAATTGCACTTTCTATCAACGAAAATAATAGCGGTGATATAGTTGCCTCCGGTAGAACATTCTCAAATAACGGCGACGTTTCAGGTAATCATGGTTTCTACGACCAATGGGTTGTTGCTTTGAGCGAATCCGGCGAAATACTTTGGCAGCGTTGTATCGGCGGTGCAAACTCTGAGGAAGCATACAAATCAATCTTGGTAACTGACGGCATCGTAACTGTAGGATATACTTCATCAAAAGATGGCGACATTTCAGAAAACCACCATTACGGCGGCTTTGAAAGTGAATGTTGGATAAATAAATTGGCTTACGACAATCCTGCCGAAACTGAACTTTTACTATTTGAAGCGACTGGTTTGCCTAATGGTAACTCGCTTTTTTGGAGTGTATCGGCAACCAACGACAATCAAAATTATGTGTTGGAGCGTAGCTCTGATGGAGTTGTTTTTGCGCCATTAGTCACGATTAATGGAACGACTTTACCACAAGTGTTACAGTACTCTTTTCTAGATGCGAATCCCTTAGCAGGCTATAACTTTTATCGTGTTTGTATGTTCAATGCTGATGGCACAAAATCGTATTCCCAAATTAGGAAGTTGTTTAACGTAGAGTCGTATAAGTTTAATGTATTCCCGAACCCTGCGAAAGAAATGGTGCGTGTTTTTTTGAATGAGCCTGGCGATTGGACACTTCAAATTGCCGATGCTTTAGGTAGGATAATTGAAACCGTTAAAGTGCAAGATAAATACACTGACTTTGATGTTTCATATTTGCATGTAGGTGCATATTTTATTTTTGCTTCCAAAGGAAACACTAATCAAAGCCTGAAGTTTATCAAAATAGACTAATTATTTCGATTAGAGAACAGTATAAATCACACAGATTTTTCTACGTATTTTAATGGTGCAATGCGCCGATAATCCGTTAAATCGTGTGTAGATGGCACAACCGAAATATAGCCATTTTCTAATGCCCAAAGGTCGGTGTCATCACTCAAATCTTCCGTGATAAACTTACCCGTTAGCCAATAATATGGTTGCCCGTAGGGGTCTTTTGCCTCCCAATAATCTTCTACCCATCGCGCATCCGCCTGTCGGCAAACGCGAATTCCTTTGATAGCCGTTTGTGGCAAACTTGGAAAATTTACGTTTAGTAAGTGTGTTTCATGCCACTTGTGTTGCACCATTTGTGCAATTATTTTTTCGGCAAAATAAGCCGCTGCACCGAAATCTGCATCGGCAGCATAATCCAATAACGAAAAGCCGATAGAGGGAATACCTTCCAATGCAGCTTCCATAGCTGCCGATAGAGTACCTGAATATATAATGTTTATAGAGGCATTACTTCCGTGATTTATTCCTGACAAACAGAAAATAATGTTACGGTCTTTGAGTAATACGTTCTTCGCTAATTTTACGCAATCAACAGGTGTGCCTGAACATTCATACGATTCAACGCCTTCAAAAAGTTCTACTTTATTGATGCGCACAGGTGTAGCAATCGTGATGGCGTGTCCTTTGGCAGATTGTGGCGAGTCGGGAGCAACTACTACCACTTCGCCAAATTTTTGTGCAACGAAAACCAATGTTCGGATACCTTTGGCATTAATGCCGTCGTCGTTGGTAACTAATATTACATTTTTTTTGTTTTCCGGCATGTTGGCTATTCTTTGATAATTTTTTTGGTGATACTTTGTTGGTGCTCAAATTCTACTGTAACAAAATAAACGCCTTTCGGTAAATGTTGTACAGGCAGAGTATATGTTGTTTGTTGTGGTGCTATTGTTTTTTGCAAAATGCTTTGCCCGATGATATTTGTCAATCGAATTTCTATAATGTAATTATCATTCTCCGATGCGTTTATGTAAATTACATCTTGCGTTGGATTGGGAAATATTTGTAATGTTGATGCTGCTAAAGCGGATACAGTGTTAGTCATGCCTTCTATTTGAGCTAGTGTTGCGCTATCGCGAATAGCAAAAAAAGGCTTCAACCCAATGGGCACATATTGATGTACCGGGCTGTTAAAACTATCCCAAAAATCGTTCTCATCAAAACCCCAATCTAATGGGCGGTAAGGGTCGTTAAGTGCTGCATCTGCAACCATATTTTTATACAAATCTATTATAGGAAAAATACTATCTTGATGGGTGATGTATTGAGTGATGCTGTCTAAATACAAAATATATTGGTTTTTAAATTGCGGAATTGCCAACAACTTGCTCATTAAGGGGCGAGGGTTGCTTGGATGCAACCAATTTAAGCAATCTCGCATAGACCAATCAGCACCCACGAAATCTACGCCAGCGCAGTTGTCGGGGTCATAAGTTATAAATGTAAATTTGTTTGTGGTGGCGTTTTGATACAAATAATAATTATTCCTATTGTAAGCATAATCGTCCCAGTTGCCAGTAGCTACATCTATTGCCAGTGCTTTGAGTGTGTTATTCACCTCCAAAATAGTTTGAATAGAATCCACGAAGGCATCGTTAGGGGGCTGATTGAGTATAGTGATGAGGTGCACCAACCCGGAGTAGTCGTCTTCGGTTTCATTTGTTTTTAAATCGTAGGCTCTTGCGTCGCCCGCACCTACTATATCTTTGTAGGTTTGCTGATTTTCGTTGATATACTCCAAGTCGGCGGGGTAGGTGCATTTATATAAGTTGCCATCTTGTTCATTAAACACCCGTTCTAACCAATCTTTATCAAACTCTTCTAATAAGGTATATAAACCATTGTAATTATTATTGATAAATAATTTAGCGAAGCGTGTGCGACGTTCGGGCATATCGGCAGTATGCCAAATGTCGTAAAATAGTTTTTCGCGAATGAGGGTGGGGTCGTTGTGTTCACCGTTGAGATTTATTTTTTTTACGCCTTGATACCGCCGTCCGGTAACAAAAGTATTAAAACTTATTTTAAAAGATTTTTTTGCAGAGAACCGCGACGAATTTCCTCTCAACCGAAAGCCTATTTGTTCAACGGTATCAGAAACGCTTCCTTGTTGGAATATGAATTGCGCAGGGAAATATATATCCAACGTCGGGTTTTCATAAATATATGCTAAGGTGTCAGGATCAATATTTACATAAATATTGGCTAATACTGCATCGTCAAATAGTGTTTGTGCAAAACTAAAGGAGGCGAAGAGCTTGAAAAATAGTATTGTTAGTAGTTTGTTTTTCATACCTAAGTAAATTGATTAGTTGCCAAAGATAATACACAATTACTTCAAAAACAAAAAACCTAACTCACGAAAGTGAATTAGGTTTTATAAGGCATATCGTTCAGGAATTGGGAATACAATAATTGTTGTAAAAACAATTATGCGGCTGCACGGATTGGATAAAATACGCCAAGCCCTTCTTCTACCGAAGAAACAATCTTGAAAAATGATTTTAACTTGGTAACTTCCAATAAGGCAAGAATTTTTGAGGAAGGTTTGCAAAGTATGAGGTCGCCGTCATACTTTTTTGCGCGATTCATCAGTGAAATTAGGAAACTGAGTCCAACACTGTTCATCACGTTAAGGTCGGCAAGGTTCACAACGCAGTTAGCTGCGCCGCCATCCATGCGTTTTTGTAGCTCATTTAAGAGCTGGCGGTTATCAAATTCGTTAAAAAGGTTACTAACCTCCAGAATTTGCACCGCATTCTGTTCGGAAATGCGATAAGCACTCATGGGAAAATAATTTAATTTTGTTGCTAAAAAAACTCTCTATATAATTACAATAATCTCTCTATGTGCAAAGGTACTAATATTAATCTAAATAGCCAAACTTCAATTGATGTTTTTTTTAATTTGTTTTCTATTGATTATTAGAGATATAATATTTGTTTAGCGTTAATTGCTAAATTACCGTTGTAATTCCTGCCCTTAACTGTATATATATGACTATAAAGGTCAGGTTTGTAACCGGAAATTTTACATTTTTAATAATTATTTAACTATTAGGCGTAATAAGCCTGCTCCATCCCCAACGAATGACAAGCAGCAACACGATGAACAGGATAATGAGTTGATAAAACGGTATGTAGGTAATTGAGTAAATGTGTGTGCGGTCAATAAACCACATGAAAATAATTACGGCAGCAATCATCATTATCAAGCCTGAAATTTTATCGAAACCCGGTATATAGGTGAAATTGACGAAGCGGCGCAGAATAAGCAAAGTGATTAGCATTGAAATTATCGGTAATACTTGCATATAAACATCGCTCTGAAAAATACTCCTGCGCTCAAATAAAAAAAGATATACATTCAAGGTGATGGAAAATACGCCGGGTACACAAGCTAAATAAATGAGGAGTGAAAATAAATACTTCCAAGGCGACAAATGCCCTTCGCCACTTGACATGAATCCGGCGATGAGAGCTATCAAGGGCAGTAATAAAAAATAAGCGATGAGGTATTGTGGCTGCTGAGTCAATAAATCAAAAAGTTGTTGTACAGTCATGTTGGTGATTGGTTAAATAATTCTGCCATCTATTGAGGCCAGTCTTCAGAGTTTTGCATTAAAAAAAATTATCGCAACAGGTTAGTTTCTCCGTTTTTGCGTTCCTCAAAGCCATCGGGATAAACCACTTCCACCAACCAAATATACGTGTCAGTAGGCAATAGTTTTCCTTTGAAATTACCATTCCAGCCGCTAATTTCTCGATTGACTTCAAAATCTTTATTCTCGAAAACTAACTCGCCCCAACGGTCATATATTTGAAATGACTTCACCTGCGTTCCTTCCGTTCCATGTACAATCAATACATCATTATTGCCATCGCCATTCGGCGTAAAGCCCGTAGGAACGTGCAGTTGATTATTTTTTGCAACAATCACGTTGAGTAAATCGGATACAGCGCAGCCATGTGCATCTGTCACTGTTAAGCTATAAAAAGTGCTGGAAGTAGGTTGCGCCGTTGGCGAAAAACAATCATAACAACTCAGCGAATTTTGTAACTCCTCTGACCACACATATCGTAGTGGTAGAAAGCCATTGTTTAAAGAAGGAACTAACGATATGGATTCGCCGTAATGAATCAGCGTATCGCGCCCTACCCAGAGTTCTAAAGGCGGTGGTTCGACAACATAAGCCGTATCAGTAAACAAACAGCCGTTGGCATCGCGCAAAGTGAAAGGGTGCTCGCCACCTTCTAATTGCAAGAAATGGTAATATCCGGCAAATGGTTCATTGTCCACTTGATAGGTATAAGGTGGTGTGCCTCCTGTCGGCGTTAGTACAATCGTACCGTCATTTGATTGATAACAGGTTAAATCGGTAGTAGTGAAATCTGCAATCGGTAATGATGCGGGTTCTACAACTTCAATACTATCCGGCATGGTACATCCTACATTATCGGTGATTGTTACAACATAATAACCAGCTGCTAATGAATTGATAGATGTGGTAGTTTTTCCATTCGACCAAGTATACTGATAAGGGGCAACACCTCCGCTGACATCAACAGACGCTTCGCCGTTGTTGCCTCCTTTACAAAGTACAGATACTTCCGTAAAATCAAGTATAATTAATGGTGGTTGTTGTATCGTTGTTGATGTGGTGATGGTACATTGGTTGTCATCGGTAATAGTTACCGAATATGTGCCTATGCTAAGGTTGGCAGCGGTTGCCGTTTGTTGGTTATTACTCCAACGATAAGTATAAGGTGGCGTGCCCCCTAAAGGTGTTGCAGTTGCAGTGCCATCGCTGCCTCCGAAGCAAGTAACATCTCGAAGTGCATCAATTGTTGCTGTGTTAGGCTCCGGATTGTTAATGGTAATGGCTTGTGTGGCAGTGCAGCCTAAATTATCCGTAACGACAACGGAGTAAGTTTGCCCGCCAGTCAGGTTATTTGCCTGATTGCCAAATTGAGGTGGTGTGGTGTTCCAATGTATTGTAAAATTACTAGTAGCAGTAGGGGCGTTACCATATTGTATTTGCGTAATAAGTGCCTTGCCGTCAGTTCCATTAAAACAGGTTGCGCCGTTTTGAGAAAGCGATACATTGATTTGTTGCTTGGATGCGATTGTTGCATTATCTACGAAAGTACATTGGTTGTTGTCTGTGATGGTAACGGTATATTGTCCTGCCGATAAATTGTTGGCAGTAGCGGTGGTTTGCGTATTACTCCACACGAAACTATATGGTCCGGTACCACCACTAACTTGCGCCATCGCGGTGCCATTTGTACCGCCAAAACATACAGTGTCGGTAGCTGTTACTGTGGATACGATGCCTTGCTGCGGCTCAGTTATCTCAACCGTTTCGAAAAACAAACATCCATAAATATCGGTGACGGAGCAAGTGTATAATCCGGCGTATAAGTTATTGATAGCACTAGTATTTGCCATAAATCCGTTTGGACCAGTCCAAGAAAAAGTATAAGGTGCTGAGCCTCCAGTGGCATCAAAACTAATGCTTCCGGTATTATTGTTTTTACAAGCTATATCGGTAGTCAAACCATTGACTAACCGCGGTTCACCGATGGTATAAATTGATTCAGTTATGGTGTCCCGGCAGTTATTATCATCAACGATAATCGCGGTGTATGTTCCTGAATTGACTAAATTGTTGATTAAAGGTGTGCTTGCTGTAAACCCTAAGGGACCCGACCAAGTGATAGCGTAATTTGGTGTGCCGCCACTGACGGAAATCTCAATAAGACCGTCAGCATTTGAGCTACAGGAGATAGAATCAGAATTTATGAGTGTTGTGTTTATATCCGATGGAGAATTGACAACAATGGTATCTATCAAGCGACAATTATTGTCATCCGTAATGCTTATGTAGTAAGTTCCTGCAAGCACGTTGGCGATGTCTTGGGTTGTGTTTGCATTACTCCACAAATAAGTTAAATTGCCAGTGCCACCGTTGGCGGTGAGGTCGATACTGCCGTTAGCCAACCCAAAACAAGCGGCATCACTAACAGAATAATTTGAAACAATTGCCGAAGGAGCAGTTACCGTTACGCTATCAATTAACACACAACTTTTGGCATCAGAAACCGTAACTGAAAAAACACCTGCCCCAACATTTAGCGCCATGCTACTGGTTTGTGCATTCTCCCAAAAATAAAGATATGGTGCTACGCCACCCTGCACAGTAATATTGGTTTGGCCATCGGAAGTATTGAAACAACTCGGGCTGGTTTGTGTAAGTGAAGCCAATAATGCTGCGGGTTCTAAAACTGTGATAATGTCAGTAGTGGTGCAGTTATAACTGTCTGTTACTGTAACGGTGTATTGCCCCGCTGGTAAATCTATTGCGGAAGCCATTACTTGGTTATTTGCATCGCTCCAACTATACGTGTAATTTGCAACGCCACCACTAACTACTGCATTTGCCATGCCGGTACTGTTGCCGTGGCAGTCCACACTATCCTGCGAAAGCAGCACGGTTAATTGCGGATTTTCAATGATATTTACACTTTCTGTGGCGGTGCAATTATTGGCATCGGTAATGGTTATATCATAAATTCCTGCGGATAAATTAGTGGCGATAGAATCATTTTGGCTATTACTCCAATGGAAACTATACGGTGCAGTAGCACCAGAGGTAATGATAGCAGCTCGTGCATTATTGCCTCCAAAACAACTAACTATTTGCAAAACAGTATCTTGCAAAACGAATGACGGCGGCGAGCTAATACTTACTTGAATACTGCCTTGGCAATTTAGTCCATCAACATAGGTAATCGTATAAATATTTTCGGTTAAGTTATCGAAGAAACCTGTTTGGTTGCTAATTGCGCCTAAAGTATAAACTAAAGGAGGGTTCATACTGTTGCCGGTTAGGGTGATGATGCCATCTGCTCCGCTCGGGCAAGTTGTAGGTGTGGCAGTTGCCAAGCTGACATTTGGCGGCGAACACGAAGGCGTTTGACAGTCGGCAATGGTAATCTGTCCGCCGCAGTTGCCTATACCACGTACACGAATATTTACATTTTGGTTTAATGATAGTCCGTTTATTACGTGTGTCAGGTTATTACCGACAGATTGCCAAGCCCCATTATCCACACTCACTTCATAATTGGTAGCTCCGGGAACAGCCTCCCAACTAAACGTAATGCTATTTGCGGTAATATCCTGACAAACAACTGTTGGTGCAGCCAACAAGGAGTTAACATTTATGCGAATGCTATCAGATGTGGTACATCCATACGAGTCAGTAGCTACTACCCGATAGGTTGTTGATGCGTGTGGGTCGGCACTTGTGATGGGGCAGTCGCTACAACTCAAACCACCAGTAGGCGACCAGTTGTAATTAACGCGATAAGTAGGGTTAAACGTGATAGTCCAATCCAATAATGTACCATTAAAACCATTTGAATCATCAATAACGATAAGTTTCCAAGTGCCATTAGTAGGGTGGTCGCCATCCCACAAGTCGTTCCAAACCCCTTCGGGCAGAAATTCGCCAGTATACGGTGCACCAGTTGCCGGTGGTGTAATGTAAGTGATGAGTGTAGTTGCTGTGGGTGTGAAGCAAGTTTGGGTAAAGTTATCGCCAGCAGCACCTACATCGGTTGCCAACTCCAGAAATTGTCCGCCCGGCGAAACCAGATAGAGGTCTAAGTCGTCAAGCCAAGCGTGTTGAATATTTACACAAACACTTTGAATAACGCCATCAGCCAAAGTTGTGGGTTGTACGCCAAAAACATTAATAAGCGATTCGGTAGGCATAGTGCCCGGTGGCGAATTTTGATTAATAGTTTTTATTGGAAAATCATTCAAATTGTTGAACGTAGGAGGCAGGGGTAAAGGTACAGGCAAGGTAGCATCTAATGTTACTGGTGTGCCAGAACATAAAGCTACTGAATCTTGCAAGTTGGGAGGTAGTATATTATTATCACGAATAAAAATCCAAAATGTATCACGGTTGCATGGGTCGCGTTGCACATCAATACCAATAGATTCTGGAATTTCACCGATACCATCATCAAAAGCTATTATTGGAAATGAGATTGACGTATCTCCGGGCGGTATGGTAAAATTATTCGGAATCGTTTGGTAGTCCACACCATTGGTTGCAGTACCTATAATATTGTAACTTACGGTGTACGGCAATAGTTGTGGATTAGGTAATTGGAAACTCAAAATGCCTTCGGAGCAACCCTCTGTAACTGTTCCGTCTAAACTGACTGTGGAGGCTTTTACTTCTAACGACGGTGAACCAAAACTTTTTGCATCTAAAAATACACCTGTATCCAACACATCATCCGAAACATCAGAGATGGCAAGTTTGATAGTATATACTTGGCAAGGAACTACTATAGCCATAGCTGTAAATACATCCGTGTAACCATCATACTGTAAAAATTGGTTGCCGGCAGGGTTGGTATTGTAGTATTGGCCATTTACGGGCGGGCAACCTGACACTGAACCATGAACGTTTGCAATTGAAACAGGCGTATTGGCGGTGCCGGGCACAATGGCGATATTCTTTCCATTATTGGAGAATGGACCTGTAATACCAGGACCGCTCAAGAAGAAACCGAAAACATCATTATAAGGAGAGCAAGCAAACTCCATGTATTCTTCGGAGCCAAAAACATATCTGAAACGCAAGGTGTCTGCAAATGGGCGAAATTGGATTTCGTAAACTGCCACATCATTTAGGTTGGATGTTGCGATTTGATTTAAGTCGGCATCTGTAGCTGTACTGTTATTACCGCTCCCGGCGGGCGTTGTTGATCCAGTATTGTCGTTAGGGCCTAATGCGCCGTTTGCAAACCCCGAGGACATTACAATGCCTCGCTCAATACCTATATTTGCGGTAGCATTTGAAAAATATCCTACGGCTGCCGGAACCCCATTGTAAGTTACACTAATAAGTTCAACACCTTCGCCAAGAAAAACATTAGAGATTAAATTTTCGGGAGTGAATGGTGGCGTGTTCGCATTGGTAATTTGCATTTGAGCACAAAGTGGCAACGCAAACATCAGTAATAAAATTCCGATAAAGGATTTTATAAAGTAGCGCATACGGTCAGAATAAAATTAATGAAGTGTTTGATATAGTAACAAATGTACTAAAATTCCGAAAAAAATTCAAATTCGTCTATTTATTCTTGCTATTAATCTAATTAAACGCAATAATTTTGCACCATTTCTGATTTTGTGTGTTTATTAATTTCCTATGTGAATAACGCGATACACAAAACATATTGCGTACTATAAAATTCATTTTTTTATATGAGACAATTTTTTAAGTTTGTTTTTGCCTCCTGCTTAGGTTTATTTTTAGCCATATTTTGCATTTTTGTTTTCTTTGCAATTTGGGGCGCATCTGCCTTAAGCGGCACAAAAACTTCGGCAAGCGCATCGCCCAATTCCATTCTTACCATAAAGCTGGATAAACCATTGCCGGAGCGCACCAATAATGTAGCGCAGATGGATTATTCCAACCTTAAATCAGGTGACGTATTGGGCTTGCAAGATATACTCAATGGTATCAAAAAGGCACAATCCGATGCAAACATCAAAGGCATATTATTGGAAATTAGCAACGAAGCACAGTATGGTCAGGCATCAGCCTTAGCAATTCGGAAGGCATTGTTGGCATTTAAGAAAAGTGGTAAATTTATTCTTGCCAATTCGGACTACTACACCCTTCGCAACTACTACCTTTCCTCCGTCGCCGATAAGGTTTACTTACATCCAGTAGGTGGTATTGACTTCAGAGGAGTTGCGGCACAGATACCTTTTATGAAAGATATGTTAGACCGCATCGGGGTTAGTATGCAAGTGTATTACGCGGGGCAATTTAAAAGTGCAACTGAGCCTTTTCGCTTTAATAAAATGACAGACCAAAACCGCGTGCAGATTAAGGAATATCTCGGTGATTTTTATGATCAATTATTGACAGATGTTGCTGCTTCGCGTAACTTAGATAAAGCAACGTTAATAAATATAGCAAACGAGCAATTAGCTTCTGAACCAGAAGATGCCTTGCGCTTGAAATTGGTGGATAAATTGGCGTATGAAGATGAACTCACAGCCGACATTCGCCAACGATTAGGATTGGATACAAAGGAAAAAATAAAGTCTGTAAGTTTATATAAATATGCTACACCCGATGCAAACGATGTGGATATTTCCGTAAAAGACCAAATTGCAGTTGTTTATGCCGAAGGGAATATCGTTGATGGCAAAGGTGAAGACGGCGATATTGGTGGCGATAAGTACGTTGATATTTTATCAAAAATTAGAAAAAATGATAACATAAAAGGTATTGTGTTGCGTGTAAATTCGGGTGGTGGCAGTTCGTTAGCTTCCGAAAAAATTTGGCGCGAATTAACCTTAGCGAAAAAATCCGGCAAATCAGTCGTGGTTTCTATGGGTGACTACGCTGCCTCTGGTGGGTACTACATTTCTTGTTTGGCAGATAGCATTTTTGCCGAACCAAATACACTTACAGGTTCTATTGGTGTGTTCGGGATGTTGCCCGATGCTTCTAAGTTGATGGAAAATAAATTAGGAATTCATTTCGATACCGTAAAGATTGGCAAATACGCCACGATGGGATCGCCGTTTTATCCGATGACAACCGATGAAGGAAAAATAATGCAAAAAAGTGTGGACAAGGTTTATGATATATTTTTAAAGCGTGTTGCAGATGGCAGAAAGATGCCTACTGATGCCGTTCATGCTATTGCACAAGGGCGCGTTTGGACGGGCAAGCGAGCTGCCGAAATTGGCTTGGTGGATAAGTTGGGCGGATTGCAAGAAGCAGTTGCAGCAGCAGCCAGCAAAGCAGGTTTGAAAAAATATAGACTTAACCAATACCCTAAAACGAAAGAGCCACTTCAACGCATTTTAGAAGAATTTACTAACGAACTTAATGATGACGAATCGCTAAAAGAATTCCTTATGCAATCCGATTTGAAGCCGTTCTACCCGTATTACGAGCAAGTGAAAACACTCATGGCTGCTACCAAAACACCACAGGCAAAATTGCCTTACATTTTAAGTTGGTAAAAATTATGTACGCTATAAAAAACAACTTTTTCTATGGGCTATTGATGGGCTTAGTCATTCCCTTTGTAGGCTATGCCCTTTTGCTGACGGTGTACGAGCAACTTGCAGCATGGAATTTTATCAGTAGTGAAGGCTTGACGCAAAATTTTCGGATTCGCACCATCGGCTTGCTAGCAATTTGTTTGAATATTATTCCGTTTCAGATTTTTAAAAATAGATACTATTTCGATTTATTGCGGGGTGTGGTGTTAGCTACCTTTCTTTGCGCTGCATTATGGTTTATCAAATACGGGCGTACACTTTTGTAGTGCTAAATCAAATCGCGCAGCACTATCTCCTTTATCAGTATTTCGTTGTTGCGGAGCAACTGGAGTGTCACTTTTTTTCCTGCCTTTCGCTGCAATTTTCTCACGATTTTTTCTAACGTAAGTCGGCGTGATGGCCTGCCATTCAGTTTAATTATTTTGTCGCCACGTCGGATGCCTGCCATCGTTGCCGGTGAATTTGGCAAAACATCGTGGATAATAAAATCTTGTAACTTTTCTCCTCCAGCTATTACCAACAAGCCACTTCTGTCATACTCAAAAGGCGCGTCAAATCCTTTGCGGGCACGCAAGTATAATTTTTGCTCGAAGTAATCAAAATATAAGACAAATCTGCTCAATACGAGGCTGCCGATAATGCCATTGCGAGTCACCGACTTTTCCAAATCCAAAGGTGAGTTGGATAAAGATTGATAATTTGTTAAGACCTGTGGAATTTGAAATTTCCCAAACTGTAAAAATTTTACACGCCCTAAAAAGCCTTGCAGCACACCGCCAATGCCTATACCTAAATTGCCTGCAATAGCTTGCTTTGGTGGTTGCAGGTGCGGATGCGAGTTGGTTTGTAATAACAGCGATAAACTTGCGCCGGTATCTAAAAGCAAGAGTAACGACTGCACAACGGTGTCATTTGCCAATGTTACGGCAGTTTGGATGTACGGTTTATTGCGAATTATTTTAAGTGGTAGTATATCAAAATGTTTGTTTGGCGGCTTGAATTGCTCTCGTGGAATCAGCATGATACGCCCCAACGGGTAATCAATTTTGGTAATGAAGTTGTGGAAAAAACTTGCGCCTAAAATACCATGAATTTGTGTGCCCGTCAACTCTTCAAACCTAAAATAATCTCTATCTAGTACCAATAGTCCTTGTGCGTTTGCCGTCATATCACCTGCGGTTAAAGAAATATTTCTTGCCAAAGCAGCCGTCATTTCGGAAGATAAGTCAGCACCGTAAATCGTTACTTTTTTTTCGTATATGAGCCCAAGCGCATCCCCTAATTCTTTTATTATCAGCAAGTTATGCTCAGCTCCAGTATCAAAAATAAATTGCAATGGTAGTAAACCATTTATCGTTACCGTAACAACAGGAAGGTTATTTACTAACGTAAACGGAATAGTGACTATACCATCATCCTGCTGCGTTTCATACAATACCGTTTGGGCATTAGCATTAACAAGCATACAGCAACCAAGTAAAATTGTATAAAAATATTTAGGCAACATGTGGAATTTTTGCACAAACTAATATAGCAAATAAGATTCACTTTCATCAACTTACAGGATTATTTCTTTTTATGAAATGTGATTTCCTACATAAATGTATTATTTATTATCTTTGGAGCAAACTTACATGAGAAATTTATGCAATTGAACCTCACACGTAACCTCTGTTTTTTAGACATCGAATCCACAGGATTGAATGTCATTCGAGACAGAATCATACAAATTGCCATCGTGAAATATTTAGCTAACGGGCAACCGCCCGAAGAATTGTGCTTACTCGTTAATCCGGGTATCCCTATTTCCGAAGAAGCCATGCACATACATGGCATCACACCGAAGGATTTAGCCAACAAGCCAACGTTTCAACAAGTGGCACAAAAAATTTTTGACTTTATAGGCAATTCTGATATTGCAGGCTACAATTCTAACCGTTTTGATATTCCGCTTTTGATGGAAGAATTTGCGCGGGTAGGGTATGAGTTCAATGTGGATAACCGCCGCACTATTGATGTGCAGCGTATTTTCTATCGCATGGAGCCACGTACCCTCAAAGCGGCGCTAAAATTTTATAGCGATGAAGACCTTACTGATGCACACGATGCCCTCGCCGATGTGCGAGCAACTATTGCGGTTTTTAAAGGGCAGCTAAAAATGTATGAAGGAAAAGACTTGACGGATGAAGAGGGAAACATCATCAGCCAACCTATTGTGAATGAGATGCAAGCACTGCACGATTTTACAAATGACTCCAGCACGGTAGATGCAACGCAACGTTTTCGGCGCGACCATAACGGCGTGATACTTTTCAACTTTGGCAAATTCATTGGGCAACCCGCAGCACCTATTTTAGCAAAAGACAAACAGTATTATAATTGGATGCTCAACAAAGAGTTTTCCTCGCAAGTGAAGCAAATAATTAAGAAAATTGTTAAAGATTATGAGCAACAACAAACAACGTCTTAATTATAATATATTGATATTCAGTATTTTATCCTGCATTCAATTAACGAGTTGTTATGAGTCACGCGAAGGTTGTTTAGATGCTAATGCGACCAATTATGACGTGTCTGCCGATGAAAATTGCTGCTGCCAATACCCCAACTTGAAACTGACGCTGACGCATCGAGCCGATACGGTATTTATCTACCCTGATTCTATTTATACCAACAATATTGGTAAATCATTTAGTATCAAAAATTTTAAATACTATATTAGTGATGTGCAACTTCAAAAAACTGACGGCACGGTTATTTCCAACAATGATAGCCTAACGGTGTTTTCGTATGAGAACGGCAACATTATTCAGAAAAAAATTTGGAACAATTTTGTCTATGTGGATAGAGGTGTTGCAACCACAATCATCGGCAGTTTTTCGCATACCGGACAGTACAGTAAGGTACTATTTAAGGTGGGTGTAGTTGCCGAAGCCAACCACATCTTGCCAGATACATTATTGCCGAACAATCATGCTCTTTTGCGCGACAAAGGTATGTATATTGATTCATTGGTAGGGTATAATCACATACAGTTGCGATACGTTTTAACTACCGATACTATAACAACAACTGTTTTTGGTATCGGGGCAGTTACATCTGTTGAGCTACCTTGGGAGCACACATTGCGTTATGGTTATGACCTTGATGTTCCGATTTTGGCAAATTATTTGCGCTGGTTTGATGATGTTACGTTTGACGAATCACAGGAGGTTTTAAGAGCAAAATTACTTACCAATACGCCCAAAGTTTTTTCAATAACACCCTAGCACTTTAATACAATATTTAGATGGATAACACACGCTTGCTTCTCGTTTTTTTGATAGAATTAATTATCTATTTTTTGGTGTGGCAATGGAATAATTTTATCGCTTCGTATGTTACCTTGATATTTGCTGCTATTTCGTTTTTTGTGTTGATTATTTCTGTAATTTCGGACAGAATTGAGCGCTCAAATATTGCGAGTTGGTATTATAAATTTATGGTTATCAATATTTTAGCACCGATAATATCTGTCCTGCTATATTTAGTTACTGGTGGAGAATTTACATGGGCAAAGGGTTGATATTTCATACAAAAGGCGCATAAATGCATCGTAATTTTTTCGCTTCGAGCTTCCAATTCCATACCAATTTTGCCTCCCGACAATTTGATTTTAAAGCATTGTAAAGCATGGGGTTTTGTCGCAATTTTTCCACAGCCGATACGATACTTTGTATGCCCAAATCGTCAATTAAAATGCTAACCTTAAATTGCTGATTAAGTAAAGCATATTCAGGGAAATTCATATTTATAGAAGGAATCTCGGCTTGCACATAATCAAAAAATTTATTAGCTAAAGAGTAATAATAATTTAAACTGTCGGCGTGTAATAAATTAATTCCAATATGACATTGTTGCGTCAGTTGCCACAATTTATCCGATGATACAAAGCCTAAAAATTGTATCTGCGAATCCAAATTTAGTTGCTCGACTAGCTGTTTCAACTTTGCTTCATCGTCGCCGGTTCCGGCAATCTGCAAAACGCAATTTGGCAGGTGTTGCATAGCCGAAATCATCTCATCCAAGCCGCGCCCTGCGTTCAAAACACCTTGATACAGTATGAAAAACAAATCGTTTTTTTTAGTTGAAACATTCAGTTCATCACGCGAAAGCGGCATATTTCTAACTAACTCAAAATCGGCATGATATACTTCTTTAAATACAGTTTTTAGGCTTTCACAAACGGTATATCGCGCCGTTGTTTTTGGGTAACAAAACTTTGCAACAAATTGCCACATACTTTTTACAAATTTTCGATGTTGTACCTCCGGCGTTTCTGTAAAGTACTCATGGGCATCGTGAATATGCACTTTGTTTTGGAGCATACAAACTAATGTTGCGGGCAAAATAGTAT
>JAGOHC010000039.1 GCA_017996375.1 Saprospiraceae bacterium
GTCCAGCGATTGAAATGTTGAACAGAAAGCTCATAAAAATCGAGCAAAGAAACAGTTTTTTTGAAGAAAAATTCTCAATAAAAAGTTGAGTTAAATTCTGACAAGGTGTATGTTCCAAGTGCTGCTCAATGTATTTCAAAATATGGTTGGCAAATGTTGCTGATTTTTGCAAAATTTCTTGTGGGAAATTATCAATTTCCTTGATTTGAAAGGAATCTAACCATAGCGTTTGTTCAGGTTGCCAAAAGTGGTTATCTGTTTTAACTTTTGTAAAGTAATTTTTCTTTTTTTCACTTACTTCATTTCGTCGAATTGCGTTTGCAGTATCTGCTAACTCTATCTGTAAATTATTGATATTCTTTATATTGCAATCTAAATTCAATGGTTTATTCGGCAGCACATTTTGTGGAAGCAACAGACCAATTTCGATTAATTGTTTAATAAAATATCGAGAGGTTGTATCATTGAATGCTGTATTAAAATTTGCTAAAAAATATGATTGCAGTTCAGAAATTGTTGCTTGTTTTTGCTGATGGAAAAATGTCTCCAATTTTATCAGAACTGCATTTGATTGTACTCTTTGAATGCTTTCAATATTTGCAGAATTAAAGAAAAATTTAAGTGTTTTTTTTTCTTGGGATAAGGTAGGATTCAGTCGCCAATTTTGTGCCTCATTTTCAGTATTGGTTGCCAGAAAAGATTCATATTGAACATTGCGTTGCAAAGCATATTTTCCGTTAATTGGTTGCTCCATTTGCTTTGTAGCAACATTCCAAAAACCAACATTACCAAAGCTGGCAAACGGGGCAATTTTAGTGCTCATTCGCGTTAAGTACTGACACAATTTTCGTTCTATTTGGCGATGCTTTTTCTTAAACGAGTCAGGTGGTGTTTTTTGAAATTTTTCGAGTGCCTCAAAAAGGGTATGTGAGGAAAACAATAGACTGATTTGAAAATCTTGCTGCTGCGAAAATCGTTGTAACACCGCTCTATTTTCTTCAATTACACTTTGAAAATAATTGGCACTATCGTTAGTTGAAACTGTTTTTAATTGTTTGAGAAACTCACTGCTCGAAACGCCTGCACAACGAATAAACATATATGGAAAATATATAATCTGTGACGGCATTTTTTAGTATAGTTTGAGTATATTGAAATTATTGAAACCCAGAAATAAATTTATTAAAAATTCGCTCAATTAATCTTCTTTCTTCGGTAATAATTTCTGCCGTACCGCTCATTTTTTGTTGAAAATCAATTTTTTTTCCAAAGTTAGTAATTAGTTTTTGTTGTAAATTAGCTGTGATGTTGTAGAATTGCTCATCTTCCGGTAGCTCAGATTTTGAAGCAATGGTGGTTTCCAGTTTTCCGTATTCTTGATATGGATAACTGTCTAACTTTATCAGCACACGCTGACCAATTTTTACCTTTCCAGAGCCAGCGATGGGTAGTTTGATTTTAGCGATTATCTGTTCCGAATTTATATTAATAGACTCAGGAATAATTTCTGCCAACACCGCATTTTCGTTTACAAAAAATTGAGGTTTCACATCCTTTTTAAGTGTAATTTTTCCGTTAAACGGTGCGGTTAATAAGTATTGAAGTTTCCAGTGATTGATGGCGTCGTTTAGTTCATTTACACTTTGTTGCAACTGCACAAAATTAACAGCAAGTTGCTGAGTATCATTTTTATTTATATCAAGTTTTTCAGAATTGATTCTGTCAATTTCCAACTCTCGATTAATTAAACTTTGGCGTTGTGACTTCAAAAAATCTTCGGCTTCTGTTACACGCAATTTGGCATTTTCTAAATCTTGCAAAGAAATCAATCGCTCAACATATAAAGATTGTTGCCGCTTAAAAGCTGCTTGTGCTAACTCCACTTTTTTTTCAGCATTGGCAATCAGGTCGCGGTCATTTTCGATAGCATTTTTCAGTCGCTGTGTTTGTGTGTTGAGCTGATGTAGGCTATTAGATTTATAATTTATATTTTTAGCTACAACATAGCTTTCAAAATATTGCAAAAATCGAGTGTAATCAGCTTGTAACGCGCCTAACGAAAGTGTGCGAATTGGCTGATAACTTAAAAACTGCTTTTCTGTAAAATTTGTAAGCTTGGCAATTTCTCTTTCTAATTGTAAAACGTCATCCCATTTTGCGGTATTCTGTATTACCATCAAAACATCATTTTGTTTTACAACACTACTGTCCGAAACATAAATTTGTGAAATATAACCAGTAGTGCGGGCCACTACTTTTACAGGCGGTTGAGCGGTGGTCAGGGTAAGTGGTGCAACAATGACATCGGGATATTTCACTATCCACGAAAGTGCAAATAATAGTAAAAGTATGAGAAACATGAGTGTAGTGCCCCAACGGATAATCCAATTAGGCGGTACGCCCAAAATCTCTTGGACTTCCTCACTCCGCAATTCAAAAGAAAGCTGCTCGTCTGTATTACTCATTTGTGTTGTGTCAACCAATACCCGATACTTACGGCTAAAGTACACAAAAAGATGCTTGAAAGTATATAAAAAACAAGCATATAATTTTTTCCGTTTTGAAAATAATTGAAAATCTCTAAGGAAAAAGTTGAAAAAGTGCTGAAGCCACCACATATACCTACGGCTATAAAGAGCCTTGTTTTATCAGAATATCCATGTTGCTGAAAGTTACCTAAAAAGTAACCTAATAGGAGACTCGCCAATATGTTGGAGAGTAAAGTGGCTAAAGGGAAATAAGAATATCGTTGAAGCAGAAGCATACAAAAGTAACGTAGGCATCCACCCAAACCACTACCCAAAAAAACAAGGATGAAATTTTGAAAACTCATGTAGGGTACAAATTAAAAACCATAATACATTTGATTTTTTAGCCAATAATTCTACTTTGTAGCCGAGAAAAAAACATTTATATGATATTTTATTAAAATTAATGCGAAAAAATCATATTACACTTGACAAATATAAAAAAAAACATAATCTTTGTAAACGTATTAAAAGTAATACTTATCCTTCTGAGTTCTTTTGCTTGTTTTGATGATGTTTTAGTAAATTGATATTACTTGTAAAAAAATTTCAGACTCCTTTATGTTTATTTTATTTTTTTAATAAATCTTTCATTCAATTTTTTTTATGAACATTTACGTTGGAAACATCAGTTTCAAAACTACCGACGAGGAACTACTTCAATTATTTCAACAGTATGGTGAAGTTTCTTCAGCAAAAATTATTAAAGACAGAGAAACCGGCAGAAGCCGTGGCTTCGCTTTCGTTGAAATGGCAGACGATATTGACGCTGCGAGTGCTATCGAAGCATTAAACGAATCTGAGCAAGATGGAATGCAGATTACTGTAAGAGAAGCAACACCAAAACCAGAATTCAAGAAGCCATTTAACCGTGGCGGCGGTGGCGGCGGCGGTGGTTATCGTGGCGGCAGCGGCGGTGGCGGTGGTTATCGTGGCGGCAGCGGCGGTGGCGGTGGTTACCGTGGCGGCAGCAGAGATGGTGGTAGCGGCGGCGGTGGTTACCGTGGCGGCGGCGGTGGCGGTGGTTACCGTGGGAGCAGCAGAGACGGTGGTAGCGGCTACGGAGGTAGCAGCAGCGGTGGTTACCGTGATAGAAGAAACGATGGTGGTGGCAATAACTACAAACCAAGTTTCAAACGCAACACTGATGATTTTGAAAGTAATAACAGCAGCTTCAAAAGTGATTTTGATTTTGATAATTAATTCGTTAATACTTCAGTAAAAGATGAAAAGCATCAACATTTTTGTTGGTGCTTTTTTTTATTTTTATAATTCAAAATCGATATAAATAGAAAGCCCTTGCTTGAAGGCAAGGGCTTCTAACCCAAACAAATAAACACAAAAACTACTTTTATGAATCAAAGATAGTACGTCCAGCATTTTTGTACAATACCCCTAGAGGTATTATTTATAAATCTGTGACATAAATTATTAAAATTGACCAACATAACCAATTATTTATCAGTTATTTATATTTTTTTTTGTGACGTGATTTTTTTTTATTTTCACTAAACTTTAACATTTCATTACAATAATTGTATGTATAACAATTAACAATTACTCATTTAGTTCGTTTTTTTGTTTAAGATTTGATTATTACATTTGTAAAAAATTGCATCATGAAAAAAATTATCGCGCTTCTCTGCTTATCCATTCTATTTTTAGTTACCCAATCCTTTGCTCAGCAACAGCAGTATTGTGGTACAATGGGTAAGTCTCCATGGTTGACACATTATCAACAACACAAACACGAATATACTTCCGTTCGCAATAATGAAGTGATGTATGTACCAATGTCTATTTTCATTTTGGGCAGTAATTCGGGACAAGGATATTTTCCACGAACATCTTTATATAGAGCAATCTGTCAATTAAATATTGATTTTGCTGAAGCAAATATATTCTTTTACGTAAAGGGTGAGATTCAGTATGTTAATAATTCGGCATGGTATAACCACCCCGAATTTTCGGGTGGCGCAGAAATGATGAATGCGCTAAATATTGAAAACACTGTAAATTGTTATATTGTAGAAAATCCAGCAGGGAATTGTGGATATAGTTCCGGTTGGTTAGGTGGCATAGCATTAAGCAAAGGCTGCTTAGGTCCCGGCGACCACACATGGGCACACGAAATCGGACATGACTTGTCATTGCCGCATCCTTTTATCGGTTGGGAAGGTACAGATTACAACCCCCAAATGCCAACCCCTTCAGAAATTGATGGCCAACCCGTAGAATTATTGGATGGTTCTAATTGTAGCATTGCGGCAGACGGTTTCTGTGATACACAGGCAGATTATCTAAGCTATCGCTGGAGTTGCAATAGTGAAAATCTTAGCAATACAGTTTTAAGTGACCCGAATGGTGAGGAGTTCCGCGCAGATGGAACTTTGTTTATGTCTTATTCACTTGACCAATGTTCGAGCAGGTTTTCACCACAACAAATTGAGGCGATGCGAGCCAATTTGCAATTTGAGAAACAAGATTATCTGAATCAAGAATCGCCGCTTGCTCCGATAGCCGATACAGACACCGTACAATTAATTTCACCGATTAATGATGTAGAAGTGCCGTATAATTTTGTACAATTAGCTTGGAATTATGTTCCAAACGCCACACACTACCATGTTCAAGTAAGTAGAACGAGCGGGTTTGAATTAATAGTTAAAGAGAGTGTTACTACTGATACTGTATTCAATGTGTCTAATATATTATTGGCAAATAAAAATTACTATTGGCGCGTACGACCAACTAATCGCTACGATTATTGTCAGACAACTTCAGTACGAGGCACATTTAAAACAACCAGCGAGGTAGCAGGTATTAACGATGTACAGGAAACTACTCTTTTTACTCTACGACCAAATATAACATCTCAAGGAAACGATATTCAACTTTCGTTGAACAAAATGATGTTTGGCACAATCTCTTTACAAATAATTAGTGCAAACGGCGTAGTTGTGGCATCAAATAAATTTGCAAGCCTCCAAGAAACTTACATAAATACACAGAAATTATCAAAAGGCTTTTACATCGTTCAACTCTCAATAAACGAAAACAAGTATTATCAAAAATTAATCATAAATTAATAAAAGTTTCATGCTCGCTGAAGCAACTGACACCTCCTTTTTTGATGCATTTAATCAAAAAAATGTATTAATCGTTGGCGATGTAATGTTAGATAGGTATTTCATGGGCGATGCCGCGCGCATATCTCCTGAAGCACCTGTTCCGGTTGTTAATCTTAAAAAAACTGAGAACCGCTTGGGCGGAGCTGCCAATGTTGCGCTCAATATAAAATCAATGGGTGCTACTCCCCTGCTCGTCAGTACAATCGGAAATGATTTGGAAGGTGATTTCTTTTTGCAACTTCTGGAGCAGTCCGAAATTGCAACACAATTTATACTAACAACGCCGAACAGACGAACCACATCCAAAACACGCATCATCGCCCAAAAGCAACATCTTCTACGCATTGACAGCGAACAAACGGATGATATTAGTATCGATTTAGAAAATGAGTTGCTCAATATTATTTCAAACATACTACAAAATCAAAAAATAGATGTAATAATATTCCAAGATTACAACAAAGGTGTACTCACTCAGAATGTGATTAAACGCATCATATTTTGGGCAAACAGTTATAACATTCCAACCACTGTAGACCCAAAGAAAAACAATTTTTTCGCTTTTCAAAACGTGACGCTTTTTAAACCAAACCTGAAAGAAATCCGCGAAAGTTTATCTGCTGCTATTCAACCTGATGCAAGGAGTTTAGTTACGGCTTCTCAAAAATTGAGAGCTATACTCCAACATCAAATAACTTTAATTACATTATCGGAAAAAGGAATTTTTATAGAGGATTCCCAAACGCATTACACCATTCCTACTCAAGCCATTGAAGTTGCAGATGTGAGCGGTGCTGGCGATACCGTTATTAGCGTGGCATCATTGGCACTATGCACAGGTCTTGATTTACAAACCATTGCAGCACTCTCAAATTTAGCTGGTGGGCAAGTGTGCGGTCAAGTCGGTGTTGTCCCAGTTAATAAAGATGTGCTTATTAAAAACTGGTTGCAAAACCATCATACATATTACGAAATTTCAAAATATAAAATATAAGATAAATCAGGTATTTTTAGCTTTAAATAGCTTTATTATTATTATAAATTTTTATTCACTCTATTATAAACTTACCTTTATAGTCTTAAGATAGCCCCCTTTTAGAACACCTAACACAACTTTTTACTTAATTAGAACTTACACTCACATGAAGACTCTTTTTTTTACTTTGTCTTGGGGAACCCTATTCTCCCTACTCTGTGTGCAACTCGCTGCACAAAATTTCGATAACACCTATAATTCTTCTGCTGCTGGTTTCAACAACGCTGACGGCTCATCTGGTTTTGTGACCTGGGGTTTGAGATATGTTGCAAATAGTTTTGATAAAGAATATACCAAACTACAAACCACAAGCGCGGGTGTTCAAACAGGTACCTCAACGGTTACAATTGCTAATCCCGAAAATGCTTTAATTTTTCTAACCCGCGATGAAGGGTTTCTGAAAACCTCTGCAACTACACCTAATACTGTTGTTTTACGTAAGTATAATAGTAACGGAACCTTAGTTTGGACACAAAATTATATAGTTACCGGCTTTACACATATTTACTCACCTAAAGCTGTGCAAGCAATCGATGGTTCGATTTTCTTGTTTGGATATGGGGGAATCGGAGATGTTAATGCCGCCCCAATTGCAAAGACATATATTATCAAAGCACAAGAAAATGGAACTTTTATATATGTTAATTCCAATTTTATTGCGGGGACTAATGGATCAACACAAACGATACCCGCAATAGGAATTGCATCTCTTACCGCTTCGCCAAATGGAGGTATAGTTGCATCAGCCACCCCCTATTTATCGGGTATAGCCGTTATGCGCTTCAACAACACAGGTGCAATATTAAGCAATTACTTAGCCAGTACCAACACCAATAACTTGCCAATAAATGCAATTGATGATGCGGCAGGAAATACTTACATTGGGTTAAATGTAAGTGGCACCTTCGGCACGTCCCAAATTAGCATCCGTAAATACACTTCAACCGGAACATTGTTATTCGACTCTGGTGGTGTACCTTTTTCAAACAATTTATTTAGCAACTGCACAGCTCCGCTTTTAACCAATGTTTCTCTGAATGTAATGAACCCAACTCAAGACGGTGGTATTGTTTTCGGCGGAATTTATACACCTTGTGGAACAAGTAACAATTATCAGTATATAGCCAAATTAAAACCCGATGGAACGTTAGGCGTTGTTATTAAAGACATATTCTACAACACGTATACTGTAATTAATTATTTACGCGAACTTTCCGATGGAAGTATCGTAGCAACAGGATTAAAAAACGGACAACTATGGCTGGCAAGATACAACAGCACAACAACACCTCCACCCGGAAATAATATAGATTTGCAATTAACTGCTGCTACTCCATCACCTGCAAATCCTGCAATTTACACCAATTACTCTACAACATATACCTTGCGGAATAATTCCACGACAAACGCTACGAATGTTGTGGTAAGCACCAAAATTATCGGACAAGGTGTGTATAATGGTGGAAATCCAGGTACAGCTTCAATTGGCTCCTTCGCAATTAACGCAGGAGCAGATGCTACTTGGACTGTTGGCTCGTTAGCTGCTGGTGCAACTGCTACTCTTACCGTAAATATTTTCACACTTACAGCTTCATCAATCAATACTTTAGTGCAAGTAAAAAGTGCTTCTCAAACAGACGCTGATTCTTCTCCGAATAACAGAACAAGTTGTCCGGCTGTAGAAGATGATGAAGTCTGTTCTGCTTCCAATAGTACTACGCCTCCAGTGCAGCAACCCGACTTGAGGATAACCTATCCAAGCCTGTCGGGTACAAACTATACTTTAGGTTATATTTTTACATCTAATTTTAACGTATCAAATATTGGCACAGGTGCATCATCCGGTAGTTTCTTAGTTAAATATTATATATCATCAGACAATACTTGGAGTAGTAATGATATACAAGTTGGTCAAACTACCGTCGCAAATTCCATAGCTGCCGGTCAATCTACTTCAGGCTCGTGTAGTATAGCACTTCCTTCAGCACCATTTTCAACGGGTACTTATTATTTGTTTGCTGTGGTAGATGTTCCATCTAGTATTACTGAATCTGACGAAAATAACAATACTTACTCACAAGCAATAACCATTACCAACGACACATCCAACTTGCCCGATTTGCAGATAACGAACCTTATTGCTCCAAGCACCGTGAATATTTCTGCATATTATATTTTAAGTTACTCTATTAGTAATCTAACAAATTATCCGACTGGTGGCTCATTCCCAATTAGATTTGTACTATCAACAGACAATACTTATAGTGCCAATGATCTTTTAGTAGCAGAAGTGGGAGCAGCAGTTGGTCAAAATTCCTCTGTAATTAGAAATAATGATTTTATTGCAATACCTTATGGTACTCCTGTAGGAAATTATTATTTAATAGGGTATATTGACAGTCAAAATGTTGTTTCAGAATCTAACGAAAACAACAATACAGTAAGCCAAGCAATCACTGTACAAGGACCAACTGTTCTACAACAAATTGATTTAATTCCAACTACATTGCGTACCGAACACTACTCTATTTATAACACAAATACTTATTATCCGGTACAATACACAGTAGCACTTAACGGCACATTCAGTGCTTTGCCAGGCGATTTTGTTGTAACTTATTATCTTTCTACAGATAACAGCTTGAGTAGTAATGACTTGTTAGTGGGTCAGCACACAACTAACCACGCATTTTTATATACAGGTCAAGTAGCAGTAGGGAATCTAAATCTAACATTACCTACAACTGTAACAAGTGGCAACTACTACCTGTTTATAAAAGTTGATGGGTCAAATATCATTGCCGAAACTAACGAGAATAATAACTTAATTAGTGGGGCTATTACAGTACAAGGTACTACTTCAACCAATTTGCCGGATTTGACAATTACTTCACTCACTTCTGCTGCAAGTGGCGCACAAGGCAACATCACAAATTATACCTTTAATTTAAATAATGTTGGCACTCTAACGGCTTCGGGCAGCTATGTCATTGGTGCTTATTTGAGTACTGATAATACGTTGAGCACAAATGATATACAAGTTGGTGTTGTCAATACAGGCAATACACCTGTAGGTACAATTTCAAATGTACCAGGGTCTATTACCGTTCCTGTTACTTTAGCTCCCGGTACCTATTATCTAATCCTCAAAGCTGACATAAATAATGTTATTACAGAATCAAGTGAAACAAATAATACCACTAATGCCGTGCTCTATACCGTTACAGCTGTTGGGGGTGGTAATGGTGGTGGTAGTTGCCAAGTAAATTTCTCAAATGGTAATATCATTTGTACAGAACAAAATGGCACTAATCTTGACATTACATTCGACACATCAGGTGTAAGAAATAAAAAAACCATAAACCCTGTAACCGGACAAACTTTATCTTCACAGCAATTATCTATTCCTGTTTCGTATTATTTTCAATTTAGTAAGGAAAATGATATACTGTATTTGAGAAAATACAACTCGAATGGTGGTGCATTGATAGAGCAGAAAACTGTGCCGAATACACTTGCCAACCAATATTATAGCTTCAATAATGCAGTGCAAACTAGTACAGGTTATATATTATTTGCATTCAAAGGGCTTAATACCACGACTAATTTTTATGACTCCTTATATGCCATTAAAACGGATATAAACTTGAATATACAAGTAAGTAAATTTATTGCTTCTGGAGGGTTTATCAATGGCTCAGGTGTAAATTCTGTTCTATATTATCCTTTAAGCGGACAAACTATTTTTACATATTTTTCTGGAAGCACGAATGGCAGCGCAAACCAACTAATTGATATGTTCGTACTTGATTCGAATATAGCCATAAAATCAAAACGCACATTATACACAACAGGACAATATTTTTCTGTTGCCCCTTATTTCTATCTATCGCCTTGTAACAATTTTATCACCCTAAAAACACAAATTACTACGAGTTTTTGCGTACATGGCGCTTGTTTAATTTATAAGGAAGAAACCGGAAGAATCGTAGCTGATACGTTTCAGGTAGTACGCTCGTATTCTTATTCTGAGAATTCAGTTTATGGTTTTGGCACACATACAAAAAATTGGTTTTGGACAGGTGCAAACAACGTTGTTATAACGGCTTCAAATACACAGATTCTACCTATCAGCTCGACAAATCCTTTCAATGACAGCATCAATATAGTTAAAAAACAAAACGGCGTGACAATCTGGACAAAATCAGTAGTTGTTCCTAATGCGACATGGGTACGCGAAATTTGGGAAATCAACAACAATTTAATCTTTATTGGAAATACAGCTTATCCAAACTATATCCTATTTACGACCAGCGAATCATGCTTAAATAATGGCGGTGGCAGCACAACCAATGGTGTGGATATGCAACTTACTGCTGCAAAAACGGGTAACAATGGCGCTTGGCAAACTGTTACAGTAACGTTTACAGCTAAAAATAATGGAACTGTTGCTACGAATAATGTTGCCGCTGGTATTACGATTCCAACATCTGGCATTGTATTCCAAGGTGGCAATGAGTACACCGCTTCACAAGGTTCTTTTGCACCTTATGGAAATAAGGTTTGGACTATCGGGACTCTCAATCCCGGACAACAAGCGACACTAACTTTGCGCTTATTTACTAAGGTAGCAACTGCACTACCTGTTTACGGACAAGTGACTGCTCACTCTGGTATAGATGTTGATTCACAACCTAACAATGGTACATGCTGCACTGCCGCTCAAGATGATGAAGCAGTTGCAATACTCAACTCTACTGCTGCTGCAGAAACCGAATACAACATTGACTTTTTGGCAAAATCAGTGCAGCTTTATCCGAATCCAAGCTCCGATTTTTTCTTTCTCGACTTAACGGCATATTCCGAGCGTACTGTGAAAATAAATATTGTAAATCAATTAGGAGTGCTTATTCGTGAAACGAGCTTGTTAATTGATAGTGGTTTCACCACGAAAGAAATGGACATCAGCGATTTACCAGATGGCTTATTTATGTTAGTGATTCAATCTGACAATTTGCCAACTATAAGCAAGCGATTTGTCAAACATAAAGAGTAAACAACTTTAAAAAGAATTTTCAAAATGTGGGTAGAGCTTCTCTACTCACATTTTTTTTAGAAACTATTACAATAAAAAAGTCGAGCCTTATTGCAAGACTCGACCAATGTTTTTATGAGAAATGAATGAGGGATGTATTACATCATACCACCCATTCCGCCGCCCATGCCTGGATGCATATGTGCACCAGCACCTCCGTCTTTCTCTTTTTTATCATTCATCACACATTCAGTAGTAAGTACCATACCGGCAATAGACGCTGCATTTTCAAGCGCGATGCGTGTCACCTTAACTGGATCAATAACGCCAGCTTTTTTCAAATCTTCGTAGATACCGGTGCGAGCATTGTATCCAAAATCGCCTTTCCCTTCTGCCACTTTTTGCAGCACAACCGAGCCTTCAACACCTGCATTTTCTGCAATGATGCGAAGTGGTGCTTCTAAAGCTTTGCGAACAATTTGTACCCCAATAGTTTGGTCTTCATTTTCGCCTTTCAAATTATCTAAAGCAGAAATAGCTCTCACCAAAGCAACGCCACCACCTACAACGATACCTTCATCTACGGCAGCTCTTGTTGCACTAAGTGCATCATCTACGCGGTCTTTCTTTTCTTTCATTTCAACTTCAGTAGGTGCACCAACATAAAGTACCGCTACGCCACCGGCTAATTTAGCTAAACGCTCTTGTAATTTTTCTTTATCATAATCGGAAGTCGTAATTTCGATTTGCTGTTTGATTTGGTTGATTCTCGCTTTGATATCTTCCGCACCGCCTTTACCATTTACGACAATCGTATTGTCTTTATCTATCGTAATTTTTTCAGCTTGACCTAAGTGCGTTATCTCTGCATTTTCTAATTTATAACCTTTCTCTTCCGAAATAACCGTACCACCAGTCAATACTGCGATATCTTCTAACATAGCTTTGCGGCGGTCGCCGAAGCCCGGAGCTTTTACTGCAACTACTTTTAAGTTTGCGCGCAAGCGGTTTACAACCAATACGCCAAGTGCTTGAGAATCAACATCTTCTGCAATGATTAACAAAGGGCGACCAGATTGTAGAGATTTTTCCAAAATCGGCAACATTTCTTGCATATTGCTAATTTTCTTATCGTAAATCAAAATGTATGGACTTTCATATTCTACCGTCATATTATCGGCATTAGTTATGAAGTACGGAGAAAGGTAACCTCTGTCGAATTGCATACCTAACACCTCATCCACATACGTATCTGTACCCTTGGCTTCTTCAACAGTTATAACGCCATCTTTAGAAACCTTTTTCATCGCCTCAGCGATTAATGAACCGATTTCCTCATCGTTGTTGGCGGACACTGCTGCTACTTGCTTAATTTTTTCGATATCGTTGCCGATAACTTCTGCTTGTGATTTTAGCGTTTCAATTATTTTCTTAACAGCTTTATCAATTCCGCGTTTCAAGTCCATCGGGTTTGCGCCTGCTGTTACGTTTTTTAAGCCTGCAGCAACAATAGCTTGTGCTAAAACTGTTGCGGTAGTTGTACCGTCGCCGGCAATGTCAGCAGTTTTGGATGCAACTTCTTTTAACATCTGTGCACCCATATTGGCAACTGCGTCTTCCAACTCAACTTCTTTAGCTACCGTTACACCATCTTTAGTGATAGTTGGTGCTCCGAAACTTTTTTGAATTACTACATTGCGACCTTTAGGGCCTAATGTCACTTTTACCGCTCCGGCTAAGGCATCAATACCAGACTTTAATTTATCTCTAGCATCTATGCTGAATGAAATTTCTTTTGACATAATATATTTGTATTAGAATATTAAATAATGTTATAATAAAATTTGGGTAAGTTTATATAACGACTAAAATGTCGTCTTCACGCATGATTAGGAATTCTTCCCCTTGGTAGCTAAACTCTTGTCCGGCATATTTTCCGTATAGCACTAAATCACCTTTTTGTACGGTCATTAAGTTACCGTCTTTTCCTGGACCAACTGCAACAACTTCGCCGCGCAGTGGCTTTTCTTTTGCGGTATCAGGAATGATAATTCCTCCTTTAGTTTTTTCTTCCGCCGGTGATGGCTTTATCACTACTCTGTCATTAACTGGCTTCATAGAATAATTATTATTTTGATTTAGATTAAAAAATGTAATTATGTATGCAAGGTTGCATACTCCGTTTTGTCATAGATTGTGCCAATTGCTAAATCGTGCCATCGTGACACATATCTGTCAGTTTTATTGTCAATTCTATTAAAAAAACTTGAATTATTTCTGACAAACTGACACACATCCCGCATTTCCTTGTGAACTGCTGCTAAATATAAAGTTGGTTCTCCATAGGTGCATTTTTTTTATTAATTTTGCGGGCTAATTGAAAATCACACCATGAAAATACATCCTATCATAAAAGAATATGTAGCCACTGGCATGGCGCTTTTGTATCATCAAAAAATTGATGCAGAATCGGTGTTGCTATCTTCTACAAAATCAGAATTTGACGGCGATATTACCGTTACCATTTTTCCATTAGCAAAATTAGTACAAAAAAACCCTGAAGAAACAGGTAATGCTCTCGGACAATATTTGCTTGAACACAGCACATTTATCGCAGCTTTCAATGTGATTAAAGGTTTCCTAAACTTGACTATCCGCGATAGCTATTGGTTAGATTTCTTTGCAAGTTTTGATATAAATAAAATCGGCATACTTCCCAAAAACAACAAAGTGGTAATGGTTGAATACTCTTCTCCCAATACCAACAAACCGCTCCACTTAGGGCACGTAAGAAATATTTTATTAGGATGGTCAACAGCAAAAATTTATGAAGCAGCCGGATACAATGTTATTAAAACACAAATTATTAATGACAGAGGGATTGCTATTTGCAAAAGTATGTTGGCATGGCAGCTATATGGCAACGGAGCAACACCCGAATCAACAGGTATCAAAGGTGATCATTTCGTAGGCGACTACTATGTTTTGTTTGAAACAAAATACAGAGAGGAGTATAAACATTGGCAACAATCACAAACTGGACAATCCATTTTAGAAGAAAAAAAGAAAGCTGAACAATCAAAGGAAGAATTTTTTGCACTATATAAAAACACCTATTTTAATGAATATAGTGCCTTAGGGAAACAGGCACGCGAGCTACTCTTAAAATGGGAAAATAACGACCCCGATGCTATTGCACTTTGGGAAAATATGAACAATTGGGTGTATGTTGGCTTTAATGAAACGTATCAAAATTTAGGCGTAAGTTTTGACAAGAATTATTATGAATCTAATACCTATTTGTTAGGTAAGGATATGATTGAAGCAGGGCTGAAAAAAAAAGTGTTTTACAAGAAAGAAGACAACTCTGTTTGGATTGATTTAACGGATAAAAAATTAGACCACAAAGTGGTGCTGCGTGGCGATGGCACCTCTATCTACATCACACAAGATATTGGCATGGCACCCATGCGCTATAATGAATTTCATTTCGACAAATGTATTTTTGTAGTGGCTGATGAGCAAAATTATCACTTCCAAGTTTTATTTGAAATTTTGAAAAAATTGGGTGAACCTTATGCGGACGAATTTTACCATTTATCCTATGGGATGGTGGAACTGCCGACAGGCAAAATGAAATCGCGTGAAGGCAACGTTGTAGATGCAGACGACTTGGTGCAAGAAGTAATTCGTCAAGCTACAAACGAAGCAACAATGAGAGCTGGATTGACTGATATATCGGAATCGGAACAACAAGCTATTTTCCGCAAAATCGGATTAGGCGCATTGAAATACCATATCTTGAAAGTTAATCCTAAAAAGAAAATGATTTTCATTCCCGAAGAGTCGGTGGATATGGAAGGACATACAGGTCCATACATCCAAAATGCGTACGTGCGCATTCAGTCAATTCTGAGAAAAGTTGAAAACGAAAATAGCATTAGCTATCAGTACGATTATAAAACATTGGAAGCCACTGAAAAAGATTTGATTCAAACAATGTATCAATACAATGATGTTATTGTGCAAGCCGCCGATGAATTTGACCCCTCGTACATTGCAGATATCGCTTACCGGTTAGCAAAGCAGTTTCATAAGTTTTACCACGATTTACAAATACTACGTGCAGCAACTGAAAATACCCGCAATTTCAGATTGCATTTATGCACTGCGGTTGCAGCTATGTTGCAACATTCAATGTATTTGTTAGGTATCGAAATGCCCGATAAAATGTAAACGATAAGCTTATAAAAAAATTCATCAATAAATTCAGCACTTTTATCGAATTTTATGCGTTAAGCATTTCAAAATAAATTATTTTACAGCCTAAAAATAAATTATAACAATTTAATGGAATACGTAGTACTGATTGCACAACTCATCTTGAGTCTTTCTATATTGGTCGTTTTACACGAATGTGGACACTTCTTTCCTGCTAAGTGGTTCAAAACCAGAGTAGAAAAATTTTATCTTTTTTTTGACCCCTACT
Organism: Saprospiraceae bacterium; assembly: GCA_017996375.1. Taxonomy (GTDB): domain Bacteria; phylum Bacteroidota; class Bacteroidia; order Chitinophagales; family Saprospiraceae; genus JAGOHC01. Next base: position 16,220 of record JAGOHC010000039.1, read on the forward strand.
TCTCACTCTTTAAAAAGAAAATTGGCGAAACCGAATACGGAATCGGTTGGCTACCCTTAGGTGGTTATGTGAAAATTGCCGGCATGGTGGACGAAAGTTTTGATACCGCACAGCTTCAACAAGAGCCACAACCTTGGGAGTTCCGCTCCAAACCAGCATGGCAACGCCTTATCATTATGCTGGGCGGCGTAATTGTAAATTTTCTTTTGGGTATATTTATTTTTGCGATGCTGTATTGGCATTGGGGCGAGGAATACTTACCTGCCTCGCAAGTCAGTTATGGCATTTATGCCGATAGTTTAGGTCAACAATTAGGCTTACAAAATGGCGATAAAGTTTTAAAAGTTGGCAATAAACCTTTTGTCAAATTTAATGACCGTGTGTTGGTAAAAGAAATTGTTATCAACGGCGCAAACACAATTGAAGTAGAGCGCAATGGACAGCACGTTGTACTGCCAGTAAACGAAAAATTTGTAGGCATACTTTCTCAATACGACTCCAAAGATAAGCAACTGTTTACAGCAAGAGTACCCTTTGTTGCCGGAAAAGTTGTGGCAGATATGCCCGCAGGCAAAGCTGGCATTAAGGATAAGGATAAAATCATCGCCATCAACAATATGCCAACTGCATATTTTGATGAATTTTATACAGAAATAAAAAAGCATAAAAGTGATTCGGTTCAGGTTAGCGTTTTGAGAGATGATAAAGATACCATTTCGTTTGCGTTGCAAACTACTCCCGAAGGTACTATCGGCATTGCACCCTTGCCCGCTACTTTTTTCTATAAAACGGAAAAGCAAAAATATTCGATCGTAGAAGCATTTCCTGCAGGTGCAAAAAAAGGATTCGGTTTCTTGAACGACCAAATCAAAGCATTTGGGCAAATGTTTAAAGGTAAAATAAAAGCCTCCGAAAGTTTGGGCGGGTTTGCCAGCATAACCAACTTATTTCCGCGCCAATGGGATTGGGAGCAGTTTTGGAACGTCACCGGTGTACTTTCTATGATACTCGGGTTTATGAATTTATTGCCGATTCCGGGCTTGGATGGCGGACACGTCATGTTTTTACTTTGGGAAGTATTTACTGGTCGGAAGGTGAGTGATAAGGTGATGGAATATGCGACTATGATTGGCTTTGCTTTGATTTTAGGACTGATGATTTACGCCAACGGTTTGGACATATTTCGCTTCTTGAAAAAGTAATTTTTGCGAATGAATCATTTTGAGTTTTTTCAACTACCCGAGCAATTTGATGTAGACACTACCCTACTCAAGCAACGGTTTTTGGAAAATAGCAGAAAGTATCACCCCGATTTTCATACTTTGCAAGATGCTGCTGCCCAAGTTAAAATGTTGGAATTAGCAACGCAGAATAATTTGGCATACAAAACCTTACAACACAGCGACAGCCGTTTGCGATATATTTTGGAAATTAATGATATGTTTAATGCAACGCAAAACGAAGCCTTGCCACCTGGTTTTTTGATGGAAATGATGGAATTGAACGAGCAATTAGATGATGCCGAAGGTGATGCAACCAAAATTGAAGCGGCGCAAAATGAAATTCAAACAATATTGGATGAATTAGAAAATGAAGCTGCCGACACCCTTATAGGTAAGCCGACACCTACCTTATTGGCTTTCGCAAAATCGTATTTTCTGAAAAAACAATACTTGCATCGTTTAAACAATCGCTTAGAAAATAGTTGAAAAATAATTTGTAAAAACCACCAAGAAATAGTTTCTTTGCATCTGCAAAACGCGCCGGGATGGCGGAACTGGTAGACGCGCTGGACTCAAAATCCAGTTCTGGCAACGGAGTGCGGGTTCGATTCCCGCTCCCGGTACATCGCATAAGCACCATTTTGAATACTTCAATTTGGTGCTTTGTTGTTTTGAATGTTGTATAGTAGAGATTTAGTGTATGCGAAATAATCATTACTGATATTTTCAATACCTAAAATGGTCTAGCAACCCGCGCTTCACCATCACATACTAATTCAGCCTCAATTATACTTCCGATGAAAGTGGCTATATCAACAGCTTGATAATATATTTCGCTAAAAACAAGCAAATATTTTTATATTTTAAAACAATAATCGGCGATACCCATTTGTTATCATTCAAATGCGGTTGAATAAGAAGCACTTATCACAAATAAAAAACCTACGAATGCAGCACCAAAATACCTGTAATCGCTTTTTGTGCAAGTGATTTGGTGACGCTCTTTTCTACAAAAATTCGGTACAACAAATTGTGATGCTGCGTTAAGGTACAAAGTATATCTATATTGTTGGTTTCCAAGTAGTTAGTAATTGCATGCACGGTGTTGTTATCGTGGGTATAATGGAATTTGAAATTCAGGTTGCCATTTTTTGTTCTAAACTCCTCCTCTTTGTAAATAGGTGCTTTCTCTCTTTCATCCATCACGTGTAGCACCTCAACTATTTTTGAATCGTGTGCAGCAACTATTTCCTTTAGTGTTATTTGATTTTTTTCGTTCAAATGATTTTTGAAATTTGAGGATAAACAGAACTTTGCTCCCGTTTTAAATTTTGTGCCTGCTGGCAACAATAGTGTTGGAATTTTGATATTCGAAATTACTTGACCGGCATAGCTACCAAGTAACGCTCCAATACCAGACGCTCCTGTTGTACCCATTACTATTAGCGCGTCATTTTTAACTTTTAACTCCTTCAATGTTGCTGATAAATACCCTACTTCACAAATGCTCGTAATTTTCAAATTCTTATTATCGGGTTGTTTGCTGTATTTTTTCACCCAACGCTCTAAAATTTTCTTCTTTTGGTCAATATAGTCTTGCAGATAATACATATTATAAATATTATTATCTACGCCTTCGGTGGGATGAATAACATGGATGGCAACTACTTCAGCATTAAAACTATTGGCTAATTGCAACGCATACACCATCGCATTACTCGCACTTTTAGAGAAGTCGGTTGGAACAATAATCGTTTTCATAGTAATAATTCTTTATATATTAAAATTTAATTAATTTATTGAATTTGATAATGTTTATTCGCTTCTATCAAGATTTGCATATTTATCATTTATAGCATTCAACTCCGACAACTTTTTGTAATCGGTTTTGATGCTTTCTAACCAAACACCATTGGAGCGATACATCACTTGTACTGCTACGGCTG
>JAGOHC010000040.1 GCA_017996375.1 Saprospiraceae bacterium
TCGCACTCGAACCCGCAGCTAGCGGCCCCGCTAACGTATACGTTGCGTTCGTCCCTGCTAAAACCCAGTCCCCATCATTTAATGTCAAGCCACTCGGGATGTAGTCCGTCAATCCTACGTTGTACGCATCAATTTGCCCCTGATTGATAACAGTATATTGAAAAGTTACTGTGTCACCAGGTACAAATGGACCCGCCCGAGAAAGAATCTTAGTTAGGGCTAAATCGAAACAAGAAGGTTGGAACACTACGTTACACCCCCAAAATGTACAAACATCCGGAGCAGGTCCAGAATATGACACTTTGAAAGTATCAATTCCGGTAACATCCGCAGCTGTGACTGTTAATGTCTTTTTATCAGCGGAAATTGATGCCCCAGTAATTTCAGTACTGTTTTTGTACCAATGTACACTATCAGCATTGAAAGTAATAGAATCGGGTATTGCAATCGTGAAAGTATCAGTATCACAAATACCTATAGGTACTTGAGCCATTAATGATGGACTCAATGTACCACAAAGGAAGAATACCAATACCGCAGAAAAGAGCCAGGCAGGTAACCTTCTCTTTTTGCGTTGAGATTTTCTACCCTCGGCTACCACTGACAGTGTCTGTCTTTTACCGAATGTCATCGGTTTTTGATTTTTCATAAGTAGTCTGTCTAAAGGCTTCATAAATATTTTAAGTTATAATTTGTTCATTTCAATACATAGTACGGGGTTAGTTGATACCACAATCAAATGAATTGGAATACCAACTTGTACAGATGTGATTGCGTATTACAAAAAACTATTTCCGATGCAAGGTGTATTTATTGGAAATAATATATTCGTTTTAAAACTCAACTTTTGTGACAACGCTTTTTCGTGTAGCAAGAAAAAAGAAAAAGGGAAAAGAGATAAAGATAATTACGAATTAAAAAGCGGTATGTGCATTTTTTAATGCAAATGTGGCAAGTATTTTTCCCTGTAGAGAGGTGTTGAAAAGTGTTGAATTAAATGATTTTGACAAATTTGAAGTATTATTTAATACCCATTTGGTTCGAAAATCGAATACAGTTAGGTTGGCAGGCTTTGATTGCTGAATAGAATATTGTGGCAAGTTAAATATGCCCCGAACATTACTTGTAAGGCATTTTATGAGGACTTCAATATTAATTTGTGACAAAATCTTAGAAATAAAATGAATTGTAGTCTGTACATTAATTGCACCAAATTTTGCATAAGCAAACTCAATATCCTTTAATTCGGAAGGGACGGGTACATGATTGCACGATATTATATCAATCACTCCTTCATTAATTCCGGCAAGCAGAGCAGCTCTGTCTGCCATACTTCGGAGTGGTGGAAATACCTTTAGGTTGGTATCAAAGTCGGCTAAATCATCATCCGTATATATCAAATTCATTATTGGCACGGAACAGGATATTTGTAACCCGCGTTGTTTTGCTAGACGAATCAACTCGACAGATTCTTTGGTTGATATATTGGCTATATGTAATTTGCTGTTTGTGTATTGTAAAAGTTCTATATCCCTTTGCACCATCGTAAACTCGGACATGGAGGAAATGCCACGCATCCCTAACTGGGTACTAATTGGACCTTCGTGTATTAATCCATTGGCTGCCAAAAGTTTATCGGAGGGCGTGTTAATTACGATACCGTCAAATGCTTTTACATATTCTAATGCTCTTAACAACAGCCCACTATGTTGCGTGGCGTGCTTCCCGTCAGAGAAAGCAACGGCACCAGCAAGATGCATATCATATAATTCTGCCAATTCTTTTCCTTCACAACCTTGTGAGAGTGCGGCAATCGGCAATACGGTTACTGGATTGTTTTCAGACTTGTTTTTTAAAAACTGAACGTCTGCTTTTGTTTGAAGAGGAGGATACGTATTTGGTTGAGCAATAAGCGTTGTGTAACCTCCAGCAAACGCCGCCTTAGTAACCGATGGAATATCTTCGTAGCTTTCGTAACCGGGTTCACCAATTTGCGTACCCAGATCTGCCCAACCTACTGATACAAAAGCACTATCGAACGGTAATATCTTTGCTTGAGCGGGTACGGGTAGTTGAGGAGCAATGTTAGCAATGATTCCTTCTTGTAAAAGTATATCAACGCGCTGCTGATGGAAAGGTGAACTTTCATCAATAACAGTGACTCCTTTAAGTAAATACATATTATTAAATAAATTACTATTTGTAATTACATTGTTATATTATACATATAAAAACGAATAATATACCATAATGTATATGTCTGTTGTTATATTAAAATCAAAAGTAATACATTATTTTACGTTACGAGGAAAGGAAACTAATATTTCTTTTTATTCCTTTATATTTTGCACGTTGCAACGGTGTTTTTCTCGAAATAGATTTGAAAACTTCTTCAGTCAAATCTAACCAATCAGTTTTTGTCAAATTTAGCAATTCTGACGTTGGCTCAAATGCAGGCTCCGAGTGTGGCTGGGAGAAGCGATTCCAAGGGCAAACTTGCTGGCAAATATCGCAACCAAACATCCAGTTCTCCATTTTATTTTTAAACGTATTAGGTAAAGCGTCATCGCGCAATTCGATGGTAGCATACGATATACATTTTGTGGCATCCAACCAATAACCATTTGTGGCAATGGCATCTGTTGGGCAGGCATCAATACATTTACGACAAGTGCCGCAATAATCTTTTATCGGATTGTCATAATCGAAAGTTGCGTCTAATAAAATATCTGCTATGAAAAAATATGAACCTTTTTTGGGATGTATGAGCAAGGTATTTTTTCCGACCCAACCCAATCCTCCACGAGCCGCCCAATCGCGTTCCATAATTGGAGCGGAATCTACGAAGCAACGACCTTGTACATCGCCAATTGTGGTACAAATAAAATTGTAGAGTTGCTTTAATTTATCTTTAACAATAACATGATAATCTTCGCCAAGTGCATACATGGCAATTTTTGGCGCAGTAGCATCAGTTTGTTGTTTCTCAGTATAATAGTTATAGATAAGTGAAACGACAGTTTTAGTTCCTTCCACCAATTTACGAGGATCAATTCGTTTCTCAAAATGGTTTGCCATATAGCCCATATTACCGTGCTGCGCCTTATTGAGCCATTGTTCCAATCGTCGTGCAGCAGCATCAAGCTGTTCTGCTTTAGAAAAAGCTATCTGCGAAAATCCCAATCGCAATGCTTCTTGGCGTACTGCATTCGTAGCCGTTTTGCTATCCATATTTACTCGTCATCCTTAGGCGATTTAAGGTTAAAGGTCAATGAAAAAACGTGTGAGTAGAGCGTCTGCGACACATTGCCAATATCAGTAAAGGCATAATCTAACTTGAGTCTGCCGAATTGTAGCCCAACGCCGAAGTCCGGCTGAAACGTCCACGATTTATCACTTGAGTTGGTATCTTTTTTGAATTGTTGCAAATTCCGAACACCTGTGCGTAAAAATACTTTTTTGCGATAGTTTAATTCTACTCCTAAGTGTGGATCGGCACTTATTGCATTGGTGCTGATTAACGTGTTGCGTTTCCCGTCAGTAGTAATGTCTACATCTAAAGCAGCAAGTAATTGTACTTTAGGAGAGAAGGTAAATAATTTTGAACCGCCCATAGTAACGCGAGGCGTAGTATATTCTACACTGTTTTCAGGAATTTCATTCTCAGTATCTTCAAAAACAGCTTTTTCTTCGGATGATAACTTGAACGACCACGCATTGAATGTACTCGTAAAATCGTGCGCGACAACTGCAAAGCGTGTGCCTTTGTGTTGATAAATCAAACCGCCATCTATGCCGAAGCCCCACGCGCTGCCAAATGTACCGATTATGCGATGAATAATTTTTGTTGTACCACCAACAGACCATCTCGGGTTTTTTAATTGCTGGCCATACGATACTAATACGGCATAATCGGCAGCGGAAAACTCCGAAAGGTTATCATAATTAATGCTACCATCTTTATTAACAAGGGTTAAAGTGTATGGTATATCGTCAATGCCCATGCGGATAAAACTCAAAGCAAAAGCAGATGGCCTGTCTGTGTTTAATTTTTTACCAAAAGCAACATAGTCGTATTGTGCAATGCCAGCAAACCATTCGGCGTGCATCACGCCTAACTGAAAGGGCACTTGTACTGCTGCTAAGCCTGCCGGATTCCAGTAGCCTGCTGTGATATCATCAATAGAAGTGCTGACGGCGTTGCTCATTCCTTGTGCCCGTGCGCCGATACCAATATTCAAAAATTCGTTACTGTATTTTACTTGGGAGAAAGCAACATTTACGAAAAGTAATGTAGCAATTAAGGGGTAAAAAGTGCGAAAAGTGTTCATATTTTATGTGCGGAGTTGTAATCGGTTTAAAAATTTCAGATGAATTATTCGGCATCCCTGAGCGATTTGATGAAGCGATAATTTAAATCCAAAGTTGCGGAAATAATGTGGCTGTAAAAAGCCGTTTGAACTTGACCAAGATCAGAGTAGGCATAATCTATACGCAACTTATAGAGTTTTAATCCTATGCCAAAGTTAGGCTGAAATATCCATTTTTTAGCGTTATCAAATTCTTTAATTTGTTGAAAGTTGTTCGCGCCAGTTCTCAAAAAAACTTTCCTTTTATAATCAACCTCTACTCCCATTGAAGGACTGATACTTGCAAAATTTGATTTGATAAGTTCGTTGCGTTTCCCATCAGTATTTACACTCCAATTCATTTCAGCTTGTGCGCCGATATTTTTCCAATCTTTGCGATAGCAAGCACCAAGTATAAAAACCGGTTTGGTTATCTCAACTGAACTTATCGGAATATCGTTTCCGGTAATGCCTAATACCGCTTTTTGTTTATCTGTAAAATTAAATTTCCAGGCATTAAAAGTTGTAGTGAGGTCGCGACCTAAAATACCAAATGTCCATTGGTTTAATTTATACTGTGCCCCCAAATCAATACCGAAGCCCCAAGAGTTGGCAAACTGCCCAATCACGCGACGAATTACTTTAACATTGCCACCAATATAAAAAGGTTTACCTTTCAGATTTATACTTTGTGCATAACTGCCCATCAACCCATAATCGGAAGATGAAAAAGGAACAATATTATTGTAATTTACAGAGCCATTTTCATCAAATAAACTCAAAGTATTTGGAATATCATCTACGCCCATACGTACAAACGAAAACGCAAAAACTTTCTGCCCATTCTTTTGCGGAATAGCAACTCCCATATAATCATAATTGGCAATTCCGGCAAACCAGTTGGCGTGCATCGCACCAATTTGAATAGATTGGTTATTCGCTAAATTCATGAGTGCTGCAGGATTCCAATAACCGGCAGTAACATCATTTACAGAAGCAACTACCGCATTACCCAACCCATGTGCGCGAGCACCTACACCAATCGCCATAAACTCATTGCTGTATTTCTGAGCAACAGCAATTTTAAAAACAATGAATAAGAGTGTAACGGTAAACGTAATTTTTCGCATAAAAATTTTTAAAGAATAAATTGGACACTTTTCTGAGATGACTCTATCTTCCGGAAACAATTATACAACGATTTGACCTTTAGTTAAGTATTTTAACAGAAACATTTAATAAAAACCATAGCTTAACGGTAAAATTAAGTACAAATTTAGGATAAAACGCATCCAACTTCCTAAAATAATGTTAAACTGCCATACAAAATGTTGTTACAAAACGATAACAATTATCATTCCCGCTTAATGCAGAAGTTAAATACAAATCAATAAAAATGTCTATAACTAATTCAATTAATCTTATCAAATACGGAAAATAAATACCAATTTTGTGTCGTAACTGAATTTTCTATTATATTAAGATTTTTAATAGGTTTAACAACTTAGATAACATGACTTTGCGCATATTTTTTTTAATTTATACCCTCATGCTGCTTGTCGGATGCAAATCTAAACAAGATCCCTCAGCGAATATCAACATCTTAGAAGCAGCTTTTCAAAAAACGCCTGACGAAGTGCGAGGCGATACACTCATCAAGGCTTATGTCGCAGCGGCAAACCAACAAAGCGTTCAGCACGATAGTGCAGCCAATTACTTGGCTAAAGCTGCTGCTGTGGCAGAACAAATTAAACGATACGGCATCGCCACAAATTATCTGACAACCGCCGTAAAAGAGCATTACGGGGCAGTATCAACACCAAAAAACATTTCCGAATTAGCTCGATTATACGAAACACAATTCAAAAATATGCCCGGTGCAACGGCACTGCGTAAAGGCTTGATTACAGCGTTCCCGCAAAGCGAATTTAGCAGCGCAGCTAAAGAAAAATTAGGCACAGATACCACCAAATTATCGAAAGATATTGAAATATTGGGCAAAGCAATGTTTAACTCTAAAACAAATCAACTCGACCAAATCAAGTCATTGTTGTTCATGAATTATTGTGATATTTATGCTATGACACAACCCAGCGATACCCTCAGTCCTGATTATATTTTAAAATCGGCAGAAACCGCACGCTACCTGAAAGCATACCCCAAAGTGATAGAATCGTATGATTGGGTTTTGGCAAAATTCCCGAATTATAAAGGCGTATCCAAAGCATTGTTTTTGAAAGGATTTACCTACGATAATGACATGAAAGATACAACCAATGCGCGTAAATATTACACCGAATTTTTATCAAAATATCCTTCCGATAATTTTGCCGATGATGTGAAAATGCTACTGAATAATTTAGGAAAATCGGAAGAAGAAATTATCAAAGCCATGCAAACGCAACAAGCAAAAAAATAAAAAAGAACGTAATGTCTGAATCGAATAATACGACCAAATCTGCCACCTCGCCCCGCTTTCGCAGAAGTACAGAAAGTGACCTGATGTCAAATTATATCATTGGCAAAGTACCCCCACAAGCCCTTCCTTTAGAGGAAGCTGTGTTGGGTGCACTCATGCTCGACCGAGATGCAGTAGCCATCGTGATGGATATTTTGCGCCCGGAAAGTTTTTACTCCGAAGCTAACCAACTTACTTACAAAGCTATTTTGCGTTTGTTTGAACGTATACAACCCATTGATTTACTTACAGTTACGGAAGAACTAAAAAAATCGGGCGATTTGGAAAAAATCGGCGGACCTTACTACTTAGTCGAGCTGACAAACAAAGTTGCTTCTGCCGCAAACATTGAATATCACGCTCGCATCATTGCTCAAAAAAATATTCAACGCGAGTTGATTAAAGTTTCTACAAAAATTATCAAAGACGCTTACGAAGACACTACCGATGTTTTTGACCTGCTTGATGATGCCGAAAAAGGGCTTTTTGCCATCGCCCAGCAGAGTTTGGGGCGCAACGTGGAAAGCATGACAACACTCGCAAGCAAAGTGCTCCGTCAAGTAGAAGAACTCTCCCAAAAAGCAGATGGTTTGACGGGTGTTCCAACGGGCTTCACTGACTTGGATAGAATAACTTCTGGGTGGCAACCTTCCGACCTCGTTATCATGGCAGCACGTCCGGGTATGGGTAAAACTTCAATGGTATTAGCCATTGCTCAAAACGCTGCACGCGACTTCAAAAAACCGGTAGCCTTGTTCTCCTTAGAGATGTCTAATTTGCAATTGGTCACACGCTTAATTGCGATGGAAGCAGAAATATCGGCAAGCAAATTGCGTAACGGAAAACTTGAAGCCTATGAGTGGCAACAACTACAAACATCCATCGAAAAAATGCGCGATGTTCCTATTTTTATTGATGACACTCCGGCAATTAATATTTTTGAATTACGCGCAAAATGCCGCCGTTTGAAAATGCAACACGATATTCAACTTATCGTAATTGACTACTTGCAACTAATGAGTGGCGGTGGCGAAAATACAAAAGCTGGCAATCGTGAACAAGAAATTAGTTCCATCTCGCGTGCACTGAAAGGCTTGGCAAAAGAGTTGGGTGTCCCCGTCATCGCGCTATCTCAGTTAAGCCGTGCCGTAGAAACACGTGGCGGCTCAAAGCGACCACAATTAAGTGACTTGCGTGAGTCAGGAGCGATTGAGCAAGATGCAGATATTGTGTCATTCATCTATCGTCCTGAGTATTACGGAATTACGGAAGATGAACAAGGAAACTCTACAAAAAACATGGCTGAAATCATAATCGCAAAACATCGTAACGGCGCATTAGATACCGTAAAGCTACGCTTTGTGAGCGACTTCGCTAAATTCATGAATGCTGATGAACTCAATATTGATGCGTTTTTGAGTGATGTAAATTTCCCAAACCCGAACATCATCACACGCCCTTCACGCATCAACGAAGATGACGACATTCCGTTCTAAAAAACGGCAGGAAATATTCCGCAAAGCCTTGTCTTTTCAAACAAGGCTTTTTTTATTTTTGTAAAAATTACCAACGATGAATAATAATCAGATAGCAGCAACTTTTCATTTATTAGCACAAATCATGGAGTTGTACGACGAAAATACATTTAAAATTCGCTCTTATGACAATGCCTACCGCACACTCCGCAAAGTGGAGCAACCGCTATCAAAAATGACCAACGAGGAGTTACAAAACATCAAAGGTATTGGAAATGCAATTGCTGCAAAAATCGGTGAATTGCTCGAAACTGGCAGAATGAAACTCTTGGAAGAATATAAGCAAAAAACACCGACAGAAGTCATTTCTATGTTACAAATAAATGGTTTGGGCCCTAAAAAAGTGCGTGCTATTTGGCAAGAATTAGGCATCGAAACTATCGGAGAATTAGAGTATGCTTGTCAGGAAAATCGCTTGAAATTACTAAAAGGATTCGGTGACAAAATCCAGCAAGATGTATTAAAAAATATCCATTTTTATTACACCGCACAAGGTAATTTTTTATACGCAGAAGCAGAGAAAGTTTTAGATACAATATTACATCAATTCAAACAAAAAAATCAACACATTTTGATTGAACCCATCAAAGAAATGCGCCTTAAAAAACCGATAGTACAACACATATCGCTGTTGGTAGGGGTTGAAGAATCTGGTATGAAAAATATCGAAAAAACACTTACAGAAATTATTAATAAAGCTGAAAATATTTTAAGCATACCGATTGATTACCAAATAGTTACAAAAGACAAATTTTATTTTTTGCTATTTCTAAATACCAATGGCAACTTGCTGTTACAGCCCGAAAATGCACACTTATCTTCAGAGCATTTCAATTCAGAAACATCTGTTTTTGAAGCCATGAATCTTCCTTACCTCATCCCCGAAATGCGCGAACCTGAACACATTCAAAAATATAAAATATTGACTGCAACTGACCCAAAGAGCATCATCCAAACAGAACAAGTTAAAGGTATTTTGCATTGTCACACCACGTATAGTGACGGTCTTCACTCGCTACGGGAAATGGCTGAATTTGTCAAACAAAAAAGGTACGAATACATTGGCATCACTGACCATTCACAAGCCGCCGTTTACGCAAATGGCTTGAGTATTGAACGTGTACAAATGCAATGGAAAGAAATTGAACAACTCAATAAAGAATTAGCGCCTTTTAAAATATTTAAAGGGATAGAATCAGATATTTTGGCAGATGGCAGCTTGGACTATCCCAATGAAATTTTATCTCAATTTGACTTCATCATTGCCTCCATTCATGCCCACTTAAAAATGGATATTGACAAGGCTACTCAACGCCTGATTCGCGCAATTGAAAACCCATTCACAACTATTTTAGGGCATCCAACAGGTCGGCTGCTGCTCGGGCGTTTGGGCTACCCTATTCATCACCAAAAAGTGATAGATGCTTGTGCTGACAACCATGTTGCTATTGAACTAAATGCTAACCCGAAACGCTTAGATTTAGATTGGACTTGGATAGATTACTGCATAAAAAAAGATGTAACCATAGCAATAAATTCTGATGCACACAGCCGCGAAGGAATTAATGTGTTACAATACGGCATAAACGTGGCTCGAAAAGCTGGGCTACCAACATACCAAAACTTAACAAGTAAAACCTTATCAGCTTTTGAAAAATATTTGAATGACAAATCAAATATTTCAAAAAAGTAGTTTAAATTTTAGAACTTTACGGATAAATTATTTCTGCTATTTTTCAATAATAAGTTTATGTACAACACTTTAAAATTAGTATTATTGTTAGCAATTATCACATTTTCGGCACATTGCAAAGCGATAAAAAACACTGACAATCAACAAATTATACTAACCTCCCCCAACAAAGACGTAGTAGTACAATTTGCATTGGATAAAAATGGTTCGCCGTATTATACTGTTCAATTTCAGCATAAAATGGTAGTGGCACAATCGTATTTAGGTTTTGAAACCAAAGATGGAAATTATGCCAATCAATTTAAAATAAAAGCAAATAGCACCTCAACTTTTGATGAAACTTGGACACCCGTTTGGGGACAATACGCCACCATTCGTAACCACTACAACGAACTGAAAGTTACACTTGCAAATAAGCAAAAAAACAAATTGAACATCATTTTCAGAGCCTACGATTATGGCATTGGGTTTCGATATGAGTTTCCAAATACAGCATCTGACAGCTTATTTATTACTGACGAAAAAACGCAATTCCACATGACCGCCGACCACGACATTTGGTGGATTCCTGGCTGTTGGGAAAATGACGAATACCCTTATTCACACACTCGACTTTCAGCTATGGACAATGGTTGGTATAAAGAAAAATACCAAAATGTACACGCTCGCTACATCCCCGACCAACACAGCGTGAATACCCCTGCTACCATGAAGGCAGATGCCGGTTTTTATGTAAGTATTCATGAGGCTGCCCTCGTTAATTTTCCTGGTATGTCCTTAGCCTTTAACCCAACTACATTTACGTTCAAAAGTAATTTGGCAGAAGCCGATAATGCGGCTTATAAAGCGGTAATTCCACAACCTTTTCAAACGCCTTGGCGCACAATATTATTAGCTAACAAAGCAGGCGATTTAATTGAACACGCATACCTTATCGAAAACCTCAACGAGCCTTGCAAAATTACAAACACAGACTTCATCAAACCAACAAAATACTTGGGAATCTGGTGGGAAATGCACTTAGGCAATGCCTCTTGGAATTATACCGAAACCGAAGAATTGAGGCAAGCAAAAAATAATTTGTACGCCGTAAAACCTCATGGTAAACATGGCGCCACAACTGCAAATGCCAAACGATACATTGATGCTTGTAAACAAACACACATTCCGGCACTCCTCATTGAAGGTTGGAATACGGGCTGGGAATATTGGCAAGGCGACAACGACCGCGAAGGAATTTTTGACTTCACCACACCTTATCCTGATTTTGATATAAATGAGGTTGTCGCTTACGCTAAAGCCAATGGTATAGCCATCATCGGGCATCACGAAACGGCAGCAGCCGTCAAAACTTATGAAACACGATTAGATACTGCTATGAAATTTTATCACAGCTTAGGAATACATGCAGTCAAATCGGGATATGTTGGTAAAATAAAAGGACATCGTCATTACGACCAATACATGGTAAATCATTACAATAAAGTGATGGAAACCGCAGCTCAATATCAACTTATGTTAGATGTTCACGAACCCATCAAACCTACAGGACTTTGTCGTACCTATCCAAACCTTGTTAGTAGCGAAGGGATGCGCGGCATGGAATTTAACGCTTGGACTGAGGGCAACAAAACTGACCACAACGTTACACTTCCCTTCACACGTAACTTAGCAGGAGCGATGGATTATACTCCCGGCATTTTGGATATTCAATACAAAAAAACAAAGAATAAAGACTCGCAACCACCCTATCAAAATGCTATTCGCAATACCTTAGCTAACCAAATGGCATTATACGTGCTGTTCTATAGCCCAATTCAAATGGTTGCCGATTTACCTGAAAATTTGACACAACAACATGCAATGGAATTTATCACTCAAGTGCCTACCGACTGGGAAGATACAAAAGTTATCAACGCCGAAATTGGCGAATACATAACTATTGCCCGAAAGGAAAAAGGCAGTCAAGACAAATGGTTTATCGGTAGTGCCACCAACGAAGTTGCCCGCAATTTTTCTATTTCTTTAGATTTTTTGCCAAAAGGTAAAAACTTCATCGCCAATATATATGCAGACGGGAAAGAGGCACATTGGGATAAGAATCCTTATGATTTAACTATCCTCAAAAGAGAGGTAAACGCCAAAACCAACCTTAACCTGCGCTTGGGTGCAGGTGGAGGCTGTGCGATAATGATTGAACCTACTTATGAGTAATTTTTTGTAACAATACGCAAATTGCTAACGTTACTCTTGATTAATCATATCATATCCTAAAATCAGATAATTAACAAATTTCACTTATTTATTTATACACATTCAATTAAAAATAAATGGCATCCGTACTTTCGCAGCGCGTACAAAAAATGGCAGAATCCGAAACACTCCGCATGGCACAAATGGCACGCGACCTTACTGCCCAAGGACACAACATCATCAGTCTAAGTTTAGGGGAGCCGGATTTTGATACTCCCAACCACATCAAAAAGGCAGCAGCATTAGCTCTTAAAAATGGCTATACAAAATATACACCTGTTGCTGGCTTGATGGAATTACGCAATGCGATTTGTGAGAAGTTCAAGCGCGATAACAACCTTCATTTTACACCGGCAAATATCGTGGTGTCAAATGGTGCAAAACAATCATTAGCCAATTTATGTCTGGCACTTTTGGACGATGGCGACGAAGCTATCGTTCTTGCACCATATTGGGTTTCCTATCACGACATGGTAGAGTTAGCCGATGCAAAAGCAATTATTGTAAAAGGTAGTATCAAACAAGATTTCAAACCCACCGCAGCACAAATAGAAGCAGCCATCACACCGCGCACTAAGGTTATCATATTTTCTTCGCCATGCAACCCAACCGGATCGGTTTTCTCATATGATGAACTAAATGCTATTGCCGATGTGGTTGCCAAATATCCTAATATTCATATCATATCTGACGAAATATACGAATACATCAACTTTACAGGAAAACATATCAGCATAGGTACATTTGAGAACGTTAAAAACCAAGTAATTACTGTGAATGGGTTTTCAAAAGGCTTCTCCATGACAGGCTGGCGGATAGGATATATCGGCGCACCAAAATTCATCGCCGATGCTTGCAGCAAAATTCAAAGCCAGTTTACATCCGGTGCATCTGCATTTGGGCAAATGGCTGCTGCCGAAGCACTATTATCAAACATGAAACCGACAGATAAAATGCGCTCTGCATTCAAAAAACGCCGCGACTTAGTCATCAAACTATTAAAAGAAATAAAGGGTTTCAAGGTGAATAAACCGCAAGGTGCTTTTTATATTTTTCCCGATGTAAGTTATTTTTTTGGCAAAAAAGTAGGCGACATCACCATCAAAAATGCTGATGATTTTTGTGATTACATCATGTTACACGCACACGTTGGCTTGGTGAGTGGTACTGCCTTTGGCGATGATAAATGTGCTCGTATTTCGTATGCCGCTTCCGAAGATCAGTTGCGTGAAGCCATTCGTCGCATTAGCACAGCCGTAGAAAAATTGCAATAAATAAAATTTGAAATCAAAAATATGCACATAGTAAATAGTTGCTTGCTAATAGTATTAATGTTAAATATGCAGAGTTGCCATAAAAAACAAACATCAAAGTTTATTGAAAAAATTAGCGGCGATGGTACTATCACATTTGTAGATGGTAGCAAACAATCGCTGCCAACCCTTGCGCGTACCGATACCATCACTACTTTTTTTATGGTACGCCATGCCGAAAAACAAAAAGGCTCAAACCCCGACCCTGAGCTTACGCCTGAAGGAGTGCAACGTGCCGAAAGATTAGCAAAAATATTACAAGATGTACCAATAAATATGGTGGCATTCACGCCTTATAAGCGCACTGCACTCACAGCATTGCCACTAATGAATATACAAGGCATGAGCAACGCTACCTACACGCCTGAAGTGCAAAACAGCATCATCCAAGATTTTGTAAATGAAGGCCGCGGTGGAAATTTCTTGGTTGTGGGGCATCAAAATACGATTCCAAAATTGGCAAATTTTATGCTCGGCAAACCGGATCTGTTCAAAAATTTTGCAGACGATGAATATGATAACCTGCTCATTATTTCGCTTCGCAAAACTGGCGATGCAGATGTGTTAGCATTGAAATATTAAGACATTTCACATATAAAAACTGAATTATGAAAAGCCTAAATCTATTAATTTTCTTACTCCTTGCTCAACAAAGTTGGGCGCAATCTACAAATGAAAATGCACATTGGGATCAAGCCTTCTTTGGTTTAGCCGGATACTTCCCTGTCTATTTATATACCTGTGGAGATACTGTTATAAATAACGAAACATACCAAGCTGTATATCAAGGTATTATAGAGAATAATACTATTATTCAATCGAACTATGTTGGAGCAATTCGTTATGAAGGCAACAAAATTTATGGATATTATTATACTGTTGGAGAAAAGTTGGTTTATGATTTCGACTTGCAAGATGGGCAAAGCATTATCATTTATTCGTGGATTGAAGGCATGGATGTAACCATGACCGTTGATGATATTAGCATTATAAATGGCAGAAAACATATCAAATTTCAACAGACGGAGTTCCAAACGGGTCCAGAAGTTTGGATAAGCGGCATCGGTAGCAATTTCGGTTTCTTTGATAGAGGATTTCAATTTATGTTTTCCGATTATAATCCATTTTTGCAATGTTTTAAACAAAATGATGAGGTTATAAAAATAACTGAAGACTCAACATACACTTGTACCTTCTACGACCTCCCCGAAATATGTGGAACGAGCAGCATCAGGCAACCAAACTACGAAAGTGTTACAGTTTATCCGAATCCTGCTTCAGAAAATGTACGCTTAAGTTTGCCAACAGGCTATTACGAAATATCAGTTATGAACACCCTTGGGCAATCACTTTTTTATCAAAAACATTTTTTAACAAGTGAGGTAATTCCTACACAAAATTTACCAAATGGAATGTATGCCGTTCAAGTTAAGAATAGCACAAAACAATACACCGGAATATTCATTATACAGCATTAAATTAAAAGAAAATATAAAACAAAATGTCGCCACGTTATAATCCGCAAGAGGTCGAAAACAAATGGTATCAACATTGGTTACAACATAATTATTTTCGCTCAGTACCCGACAACCGCGAGCCGTTTACAATTGTAATCCCTCCGCCGAATGTCACTGGTGTATTACATATGGGGCACATGCTGAACAATACCATTCAGGATATACTCATTCGCCGTGCCCGCCTGCAAGGAAAAAATGCCTGCTGGGTGCCTGGCACTGATCACGCATCCATTGCAACTGAAGCAAAAGTAGTGCAGATGTTACGTGAGCGCGGCATCAAAAAAGGTGACGTTTCGCGCGAGGAATTTTTAAGCTACGCCTTTGAATGGAAGGATAAATACGGTGGCATCATTTTAGACCAACTCCAAAAATTAGGCGCATCCTGCGATTGGCAGCGTACGCGCTTTACAATGGAGGAAAGTTTATCCAAAGCAGTAGTAAAATCATTTATCCATTTATATAAAAAAGGGAAAGTATATCGCGGCTTGCGAATGACGAATTGGGACCCCGAAGCAAAGACGGTTTTGAGCAACGAAGAGGTGATTTACAAGCACGAAAACTCTCAGCTTTTTTATGTGCGCTATGCCATTGCAGATAGTGTAGATGAGTATGTTACCATAGCTACGCAACGCCCTGAAACTATCATGGCTGATACGGCTGTCGCCGTTCACCCTACTGACGAACGCTACGCACATCTGCGCGGAAAACAAGTGATTGTACCGTTAGCTAACAGAGTCGTACCTATAATTTTTGACGATTATGTTGAGCAAGAATTTGGAACAGGCGCGCTAAAAGTTACACCTGCCCACGACCCAAACGATAACGAATTAGGCAAAAAACACAACCTTCCGGTAATTGATATTATCAATCTGGATGGCACACTAAATGCCGATTGTGGTGTATTAGAATTAGTTGGCTTAGACCGTTTTGTTGCGCGTAAGCGCATGAAAAAAATGTTGGAAGAAAGTGGTAACTTAGTAAAAATTGAAGACTACCAAACAAATATCGGTCGCTCCGAGCGCACTAACGCCGTTGTGGAGCCCAAGCTCACTTTGCAGTGGTTTGTAGATATGAAAGATTGGGCAGCAACCGCCCTTAATGCCGTGAAAGGTGGCGATGTTCGCTTTTTCCCAGAGCATCTTTTTAATATGTACAATAATTGGTTGGATGAAAACAATATTCGCGATTGGTGCATTTCGCGTCAGCTTTGGTGGGGGCAACGCATTCCAGCTTGGTATCTCAAAAATACCTCCGATGACACAACACCGTTTGTTGCCGAAACCGCCGAAGAAGCATTAGCTTTAGCACAAAAAGTCACTGGAAATACCAACCTGACAATCAATGATTTACAACAAGATGAAGATGTTTTTGATACATGGTTTTCTTCGCAACTTTGGCCCATCTCCGTCTTTGATGGTTTTGAGCAGCAAGACGAACTTCGCTACTACTACCCTACCAACGTATTAGTAACCGGTTGGGATATTATCTTCTTTTGGGTTGCACGGATGATAATGAATGGCTACGAATGGGGGGAAGAATTATTAGGTAAAGAGTTAGCTGCAAAAAAAGGTGTCATGCCGTTCAAAGATGTATATTTTACCGGGATGGTGCGCGATAATAAGCGTAGGAAAATGAGTAAATCGTTGGGCAACTCTCCTGATGCATTAGCATTGTTAGACAAATACGGTGCTGATGGTGTACGTTTTGGAATGCTATCAAGTGCTGCTGCTGGAAACGATATTATTTTTGATGCACCCTTAGACCCACTTACCGGTCAGGTACTCAACGAAAGTAAACTCTGTGAGCAAGGGTTAAATTTTTGCAACAAAATGTGGAACGCACTTCGCCTTATCAAAGGCTGGGAAACTACTGACGTTGCACCAACTGCAAGCGATGCCTTAGCAGAAAAATGGCTTGAACAAAAGCTGCTCAAGGTTACAAAAGAGTTAGAAGACAACTACCAAACGTACCGCTTATCTGAAAATATAATTATTTTATATAGCTTCATTTGGGATGATTTCTGCTCGTGGTATTTGGAAATGATTAAACCGCCTTTCGGCGAAAAAATAAGTCAAGCAACCGTATCTACAACCATTCAGTTATTCGAAAAATTGATGCAACTTTTGCACCCTTTTATGCCATTTGTTACCGAAGAAATTTGGCATCAACTAAAACAACGCGCCGCGGGTGACGATTGTATCATTAGTCAATACCCAACCGCACAACCTTTCGACAATTCCGTTATTGCTACTGTTGAACAAACGAAAGATATTATATCAAAAGTTCGAGAAATCCGCAACAGCAAAGGGTTGAAAATGAAGGATGCGATACCATTATTTATTCAATCATCAGCAACAGCAAATACGCTGTATCAGACAAATGGGTTAAAAGAATTAGTGATTAAAATGGCAAACCTCAGTAGCTTCGACATTATTGTTGACGAACCTGCCAACTGCGTTTCATTTATTGCCAATACTGATAAACTTTACGTGCAAACCGGTTTGGCGATTGATGTTACAGCCGAAAAAGAACGCATTACAAACGAATTAGCTTATGCACGTGGCTTTGTGGATGCCATCCAAAAGAAACTAAGTAATGAGCGTTTTGTGAGTGGTGCACCGACAAATGTGGTGGAAATGGAGCGCAAGAAACTCGCTGACGGTGAAGCACGCATCAAAATATTGACAGAAAGTTTGGAAAATCTGAATTAGAAAAAGATTATTAAACTTCTACTGGTACAACTTTATAACCTGCTTTTTTAAGTAAGCGCAACATTCCATTTTCGCCAGCGAGATGAGCTGCACCCACTGCAATAAATACAGTTTTATGCTGTTCAAGCAGTGATAATGTGTTATTACAAAGACGTTTGTTGCGTTTGTATAATAGTTCTTTTCGCATACTTTTGAGGTCTTTTTTAGCAGCTTTATATAAACCTTTAATGTCTGCTTTTTGATATTTCTCTATCAAATATTGCAAGCGTTTGCGGTGCTTAGAAGAATTTTTCACACTATCCGATAGCATTTTAAAATGCGTTTGGAGAGGAATATCCAATAATGATTGTATTTGCTCATCGGAAGTTTCTAAACCATACAGATTTATTTTTTTTTCCTTTGCAAACTCCCATAATGCCACATCTAAAGGCAAAGCGTTATCAGCCGAAATACCTTGTTGCGATATTGTTGCTTGCAACAGAAAAGGGTGAATGGTTTCTTCAGCTTTTAGGTCAATTTGCCAATATTTTTTTAAAGCGGCTTGTAATTTACCGAACTGCTTTTTAGAAAAAAAATCTGCATAACGCACGTCAGAAGGAAGTGACAGTTTTGTGTGTGCCAGCTGCACATCGGATGCATCAATATCCATCTCACAAGCAAATGCTTGGCAAGTTGCAATTGCAGTTTGCGCTGCATTGATATAGGTAAATGCTGCATCATTTTGCGTATGCATTGTTCCGAACAGGTACGAGCAAAATTGTTTTTGTTGGGGGTGGAAAAACTTCCAAAGCAAAGTTTTTTTGTTCATAATAAAGTGTAAACAAAAAGCCTTCGGCTAAAGATAAAGTCGAAGGCTTTCTAATATTAAAATATCTCTAAAAATAGTTACTCATATTTGTATGGTAACACTTTAGAATCCTTGACCGTTGAAAGCGTCATTAAAGTTTTCAGGCGTTCAATTTCTTCAATCTGCGAAAGTGTTTTGAACAATAATTTTTCGTAAGAAGGAATATCCTTACAAATTATTTTCATTAAAAAATCTGCCTCACCAGTAATGATGTAACATTCAACAATTTCTTCGATGGAGCGAATTTTGTCTAAAAAATTATTCAACGCATTTTCCTTTTGCCATGCCAACGACACTAAAACGAATGTTTTTACATTTAACCCGATAACGTGTGGATTGATGTAGGCGTGATAGCTCTCAACAATGCCAGACGTTTCCAACTTCTTTACGCGTTCAAGGGTTGGTGCAGGCGACAGACCAATTTTTTTAGAAAGGTCGAGATTTGTAATCTTACTGTTTTCTTGTAGGATTTTGAGAATTTTGTAGTCAATTTTATCTATCTTGTCCATATTCAAGTTCTTTATTTTTACGTTGATTCAAAATGCGGCGCAAGGTACGTGAATTTAGAATATAAAACAAGTATAAGAGCCTAATTTGTTCTATATATTTCAAAACACTGTTAGTT
>JAGOHC010000185.1 GCA_017996375.1 Saprospiraceae bacterium
AATAATTTTTAAGAGGCAAATTGATTTTTGCTTTAAAATAAAAATTGAATTTCAAAATTTTGGTGAAATACATTTGTTTTGTTATGACAACAAATGGCTGAGGCAGTATGTATTGTTGAAAAACGAATAAAATAACAAATTATTTTGTAATATGTAATACCCCAAAATAGTTATAAAGTTTCATTCAAAACACGGTTTATTGAAACGGATAGCAAATATACTTAATATTCTAATTTATAACGGAATAGCATTTAGAAATTAACACACAAACGACGATAATTACTTGTTTTCTTTGTCAATTTTGATGCGTTCTGCGCGGTCTGCAAGTTCCCAAGCAGTCAGGAAAGCCAATTTGCCGATGCGTTCCATTTTATTAAAATCTATTTTTTCTGCAACATCTGTCGGCTGGTGATAGTCGCAGTGCGTGCCGTTAAAGAAGAAGATTGCCGGAATGTTATTTTTGGCGAAATTGTAATGGTCGGAGCGATAGTAGAAGCGGTTAGGGTCGTTCTCGTCGTTGTATTTGTAATCAAGTGTTAGTCGCGTAAAGCGTTCATTCATTTCTTCGTTGATGTTGTGTAAATCAGTACTTAATTTATTTGCACCGATGATATAAACATAATTATTGTTTTGATGAAAAGTATCAACCCTTCCAATCATGTCAATATTTACATCGGCAACAATTTTGGATAAATCCACCGTAGGGTATTTAACAAAAAATTCAGAACCTTTGAGTCCTTTTTCTTCACCTGTAACGAGCATACATACCACGCTTCGCTTAGGTGAGTTTCCAGCTTTTTTTGCTTCTGCAAATGCTTCAGCCAACTCCAAAACTGCCGAAGTGCCGGAGGCGTTGTCGTCTGCACCATGAAATATTTCATCGCCTTTTTTGCCGAGATGGTCATAGTGTGCAGTTATAAAAACAAACTCTTTTTTTAGGGTAGCATCTGCTCCTTCAATCATACCGATAACGTTAGCACTTTCCAATTTTTCTGTTAATACTTTACCTGCATAATCTATCTTGCTTGTTAACGAGAGGTGTACAGAAATTCCTTTAGATTTAATTTTGTCGCGTGCTTGTGCTATGCGCGAAATATTATTATCGCCCAACAGTAGTTTTGCTAAATCTGGTGATAAGAAAACGTTTGGAGCAAATTCATTGGCATTATCCACAACACCTGTTGTAATGCTGAAATTGCCATTGAGCGAATGTTTACGTGCCCACCCGATGTTGTTATTAAAATCGGTATCAATAACTAAAACTGCTTTTACTTGATTGGTTAGTGCAGTAACAATCTTAAGATTCAAATTTTTTGTCCAATCGGATATTTCTTTTTTGTGTGTGATGTAAGAAATACTGTCCTCGTCTAGCGGTTCGCCACCGTAAATTAGGATGGTTTTTCCACGCACATCAATGCCTGTATAATCAGAATAATTAGGTGAATCTATGCCGTAGCCTAAAAAGATAACTTCGTCAGTTTGTATTGAAAAAGTATCCGGATTGAGCCATGCTAAGCTGTAATAATCGGATAGGTTTTTATAATATATATTATTGATAATCAATTTGTTATTGGTCCATAATTTTTTTGAAAATCCGATATTCTGAAAATAATTCCCGTTGTTTCCTTTTGGCGTTAAGCCATTTTCTTTGAACTGTTTGGCAATATAATTTCCAGCTTTTTGGTTGCCAACAGTACCTGTTTCTCTGCCTTCTAATGAGTCGGATGCCAATATAAAGAGGTGCTGTTTTAATTCATCTGCGGTAATGGATTTTGAAAATTCCACGGCAGCTTCTATATCGCTTTTGTTAAAATTAAAAGTTGTTGTTTGCGCCAAAACAAAACTCCATTGGCAGAAAAAAAAAACTATTACCAGTAGCGAAAAAAGCCTTATCATGTTTTATTAAAATTGATGTTTTAAAAAGATTTTGCACGGAATGGATACCGAATTTCATACTGCTTACGAATTACCTCGGTAAGTTTTTTGCGAAGCAAATCCATGTTTTCGCCAACGGCAGCAGATATGAAAATATTTTCGTGCTCATACTCATTTTGCAAACGATTTTTGAGGTCAGAAAGTATTTCCTGTTTGGTTTCATCATCCAAATAGTCGTCAAAATAGCGTTGGCGGTATAAGTCAAATTTATTGAATACCAACAGCGTAGGTTTATCAATTACTTCCAACTCCTTAAGCGTCTGATTGACGGTTTTAAGGTGCTCCTCAAACTGCGGATGTGCCATATCAACAACATGAACTAATATATCGCTTTCGCGGACTTCGTCCAACGTGGATTTAAAGCTCTCTATGAGGTGATGTGGCAATTTCCGAATAAAGCCAACCGTATCGGACAGCAAAAATGGCATAGTATCGAAAACTACTTTTCTGACGGTGGTATCTAAAGTGGCAAACAATTTATCTTCTGCAAACACTTCCGATTTGCTCAGGGTATTCATCAGTGTAGATTTGCCGGCATTTGTATAACCTACCAACGATACGCGAATAAACTCGCCCCTATTTTTTCGTTGAGTAGCATTTTGTTTATCAATTATGGCCAATTTCTCTTTTAGCAATGTAATTTTATCGCGGACAATACGGCGGTCGGTTTCGATTTCCTTTTCGCCGGGTCCGCGCATACCAATTCCACCACGCTGTCGCTCAAGGTGCGTCCACAGGCCGCGTAATCTTGGCAATAAGTATTGCAATTGCGCTAACTCTACCTGCGACTTAGCTTGTGCAGTTTGTGCTCTTTCGGCAAAAATATCCAAAATGAGGGTGCTGCGATCAATGATTTTTCTTTTTAGCAAAGCTTCAAGGTTATTAGTTTGTTTGCCAGTAAGGTCATCATCAAAAATAATCAAAGCCACTTCAGGTTTGTAGTCTATTAATTTTTGGATTTCTTCTACTTTACCTTTGCCAATGAATGTGCGCGAATCTGGTCTATCAAGTTTTTGTGTAATACGTCGAAATGTTGTTGCACCGGCAGTTTGTGCCAAAAACTCCAGTTCATCTAAATACTCGTGCATTTGTTCTTCGGTTTGTCCTTGCGTGATAACACCCACCAAAATTGCCAGTTCCGGTTCGCTTGTCAAATTCTTTTGCGCTTTCTCTCCAATGTTCCAATTATTTGCCATGATGTGTACAAAATTGTATAAAATGAAATTGAGTTTGCAAATATAAACAATTTATTTTCAAAAGATTAGAGAATCGTTTTTCTCAAATTGATGTATTTATTTAAATTGTAACAGAAAATAATCGTACCTTTCAACTAATAATTTTACTATATCACTGCCATATTCTAAGTAAAAAATTAACAATAAATTTATATTAAAACTATTATCTTTGTTGACGTATATTGTCTCAGTTTTTAGGATAATTTCCGTAGATTATTCTTCCTTTTATTTCAAATTTGCTGCTTTTGTTTATGAATATGCCTACGTTGTTAAAACAACTTTCAATAATCGGATTATTTTTACTGATGCCTACTGCTGTTTTGCTCGCCCAACTCGGTCCGGGTGATATGGCAATCGTAGGCTTAGCTTCTAATGTTGGGGACGACGACCTGGCTGCCTACTGCGAAACTGGATTGGGCTCAGGAAGAGACAGAGTGAGTGTTGTTTTTTTTGAAGATATCACCACAGGAACAGTCGTCGAAATCACTGATAACGGTTGGGAACGTCGTTTCGCAAATATGTGGGGCAATTCGGAAGGTGTAATTCAAATTACCAGAACCGGAGGGACAATTCCCAAAGGAACAACTGTCACTTTCGAATTTTCGCTTGCAGTAAATGGTAATCACTTAGCTATCGCACCTGATAATGCTTGGACATTCACAGATATTGGAACGAATGCCGTCAATTTTAACTCTGCAGGCGACCAAATATTCTTTTTAAGTGGTGGTGCATGGAATAATGGAACGGGTTGCCCGATAGCATGCAATCAGGATGCAACGTATTCCGGTTCAGTTTTATATGGGTTCTCTTCTACAACGTTTAGTGCCTTGCCTGTTGGTAATGCTAGTAACAATGCATCTGATAAATCC
>JAGOHC010000186.1 GCA_017996375.1 Saprospiraceae bacterium
ACGCTGTACAGCAGTAGGGGCATTATTGATTGTTGATGAAATACAAGTGGGTTATGGGCGCACCGGAACGCTGTGGGCGTTTGAGCAATACGGTATTGTACCCGACGTGTTGTTGTTAGCCAAAGGTATGGGCGGTGGTATGCCGATTGGTGCTTTTATTGCCGATAAAACTATTATGCAAGTGCTGACGAATAATCCGGTGTTGGGGCATATCACTACCTTTGGCGGGCATCCTGTGAGTTGTGCAGCCGCTTTGGCAACGCTCCAAGTGTTATTAGAGCAGCCGGAATTAATACAAAGCGTGCCACAAAAAGCGGCATTGTTTCGCCAACTACTCGTACACCCAAGCATTCAGGAGTTGCGGCAAGCCGGATTACTCATGGCAATAGCCTTAGGAAGTTTCGAGAAAGTGCAGCGCGTTATTCGGGAATGTTTGTCGCAAGGGTTGATAACCGATTGGTTTTTATTTAATAGCAAGAGTTTGCGTATCGCGCCACCACTAACTATTTCAGAGGAGGAAATACGTTGGGCGTGTGCAGTAATTTTAGCAGCGTTAGACAAATGTTAAACGCCCAAAAACAATATTGTTGTCAGGCGTTTTTATAAGATATGTTACAGCTATAATTTATAGCTGAGTTGTGTGCTTATTCTTCTATGATAATGGGCGCGGAGGGGGTATTACGGTTATTCGAATAATTACCAAAAGACTTACCCCACGACCATCCGAACTTAAAAGTAACGGCAGCATAAGGTGCGGAGAAGTCGCCATCACCATAATTGGCAAAATCGGTATTGGTAACGAAGTTGTATCCACCTTCGATACCTACGTGACACCAGCGTACTAAATTTATCTCGAACCCAATGGAGGGTTGAATAACAAAAACTCTATCTCTTTTTTCGCCTTCGAGGTCAATTCTACCACCACCAGTCACTAACGAAACCGTCGGGTGAATGGTCTTATTGGCACGATGAGCATAGCTCAAAAGCAACCCGTTGTAGTCCATCGAGAAGCTGTTATTTAGTCCTGAAATATCGTTACCTATCGGAATTTTTTCTTCCGTTTTGTATCCTACCCAACCCACTGATAAGGCTTTGCCAAACTCTAAAGCGAAGAATCCGTTTTTTGTAAACGCATAGTCGTCATCAAATTTGCTCATACCTAAGGATGAGCCACCCCAAATTCCAGAGAAGCGCAAGCCACTATCGCCGATTAATGTATTTTCGCGTTGTGCGGAAATAGAACCCATACTCAGCAGTAAACAACAAACTACAAGGATTAAATTTTTCATGATAGTTACCTTTTGTGAATAAATTGAATTGTCTTCTTTTACTCACAAAGGACTATATATTTGTTCAAAGGTTGCACGTAAGGGATGTTAAAATTATCCTAAATATTGTAAGAAATGTTTGTGCACGGCATCACTTGCAGGTAGGAATGTAATATGTTTACCGAATGATGTGGGGCGTTTGAAATATAGTCGCACGGTACTGAACAGTAGCCGATTGCGTTCTTCTATACGCTCAATATTGCTGTATGGATATTTGAATGATTTTAGATAATTTGATACATACACACCATCGGCACTCATTTCTACGCGCTTTAACTTCAGGAAGGTGAAATAAAAAAAAACTATTCCGGAAAGCAATACCCCACTCATAATGAAGCGCAGATAGATTACCGGCAGCAGTGTTTGAGTTTCTATATTGCTGATGAAGAGTACTAAGGTGAATGCGCCGAAAAAAACGAGCCAAAAAACGGGGATGAATATTTTAAACAGTAATGTGGTATTAGAAGATACTTGCTGCATAGCAGGTTGTAAAGGCAGTGAACAAGTAGCGCGGAGGAGGCTTGAACTCCTGACCTCAGGATTATGAATCCTGCGCTCTAACCAACTGAGCTACCGCGCCAAAACACGCTCCGAAAAGCGAGTGCAAATATAGGTAGTACCTATCAGCTATGCAAGCGGATAAGCAGTTTATTTTTGAGGCTGGGTGGTAATGTGCTAATATTTTTGCCAAACGGAAGCACCAATAACATCATTTACTCCGCGCTTGACGCGCTCGCGGCGAGGCAACTCATCAATGTAGGCTTGTGCGCCGGGCATTTGCAGGTAATCAAAAATAATTTCTTTGGCACGGAACAACTGTGCCTTAACCGTACCAAGCGGGATGTCAAGTTCGGCTGCGATTTCTTCGTAGCTCATCTCTTCAAAATAGCGCAACTCAATCATTAGGCGATACTTTTGGCTCAGTTTGCCGATGATGTCGCGCATAAGTGCCACCTTTTGTTCGCGTATCACACTTTCCTCAGGGTCGGGTACGGTGGCGCGTATGCTATTAGCATAATCTTGCACGCCTTCCGGCTCAAACGGTTGGTCAATGGATAGTAAGTTTAGTTTTTTCTTGCGGATGTAATCAATGCAGTTGTTAATAGCGATTTTAAATAACCAAGTGCTAAAAGCGTAGCGTGGCGCATAGGTTGGCAGTTTATTAAATGCCTTACCAAATGCTTCAAGAGTTAGATCATCTGCATCTTCGCGGTTATTTACCATTTTTAGCATGGTGTGAAAGATGGAGTTGCGGTAGCGTTCCATCAGGGTAGCGTAGGAACGTTGGTCACCTTCGATTGCGCGTTGAATCAGTTCAAAATCATCGGATACTTTTGCAGAAATTGCGGGCTTCTCTGTTGCTAATGCAGTAGTGTCAGTGGATGTTACCATCGGTTTGTTTTAATAATTAAAGCAGGTGCAAATACTATGTAGTAAAGAGCCATTCCAACATCCAACACCGGAGTCCATAGTAACAAATTTTGTTGTTCAAATCTCCTCAGGATGCGGCGGTATAATATCACCAAAGTTGCCGTTCTTATTATTAACAGTAATACTACAAATAGTATGCTAATTTCTGCTAATATCAAAATTGCGGCTGTCACATAATGTAATAAGTGGCTTAAAGCTAAACCTCCTATTACCCATTTGTGCTTCGGTTGGTAATAATTACTCACCGACAAGTGGCGTTGTTTCTGACTCACATAATTACGCCAAGTAGTTTTCGGTGCAGAGTATGTAAAGGATTTCGGGTGAAGTGCAACGGCTACATTACGGTAGTCGGCAGCTTGGTTTACAAAAAGATCGTCATCGCCTGATGCAACGTGTTGATGTGCCACAAAGCCATTGTTACTTATAAATAACGATTTGTGATACATCAAATTGCGTCCCACGCCCATATAAGGCATACCAGCCAAGGCGAACCCGAAATACTGTGTGGCAGTATAAACTGCCTCATAGCGAATGAACTTATTGAGCAACTCTCCTTTTTTGCTCTTTGTGTTTGCAGTATAGGGCGAGAAGCCTAATACTATTTTTTTTTGGGCGTGCAGTGCGTCGCTCATGGTGCGTATCCAGTATTCACTTGCTGGGCGACAGTCTGCATCTGTTAAAAGTAAGTGGTCATAGCTGGCGGCATTTATTGCCTGTGTCAGTGCCCACTTTTTCCCGAGCAAATGCGCGGGTTTGTCGGTTACGTTGATGACGCGAAGGTACGTATATTTTGTTTGAAAATCCAAGAGTACCTGCTCAGTGTCATCTGTAGAACCATCGTTTGCGACCAGTATTTCGAAGCAACGGTAGTTTTGATTGATAATACGCGGCAAATTTTTTTTTAAATTGTTGGCTTCATTCTTCGCACAGATGATAACCGTCACTGGAAATTCCTCGCTTGTAGGAGTTTGGCTGTGTTCAACTTTATGAAAAGCTAATCTCCTGAATATTGCCCACCAATACACTAACTGCACTACTGTTGCTATTACAAATACGTATAATATGAGGTCAAGTAACACTGTCGGGCAGTTGATGAATAATATCTCTTCTCAAACGAATAATGTCATCGTAATGCTCCTTTGTAACCGCCCTTTTCTTTTGCCGATGCGCTGCATACAATTTCCATTGTGCTCTGTACCAC
>JAGOHC010000187.1 GCA_017996375.1 Saprospiraceae bacterium
CAGTATCATGACGCGAGTTGCCATAAAGTACAATCCGCGCACGGGTCGTTATCGCAAATTTGGTACAGCAAAAATGGGTGATATGACCGATGCACAACTGCTGTTTTGCGGCAGGCGCGTAGTGCGTGTGGCACGACAACAAGCCGATTTTTTGGATGAAGTTGGCGTGAACGAAAATAACATCAAGCGCGTGTCAGATGCTTGCACAGATTTTGAAAATGCCCTCAACATCCAACAAGACAAAGTTGCTGACCGCGACATATCAGTAGAACGTCGCACGGAATTAGGCAATCAAATTTATGATGAACTCATCACCATTTGCGAAATTGGCAAAGATACTTGGGCTACCCTCGACCCCGTCAAGTACGAGCAATATACTATTTACGAAAGTAATAACGACCAAAAAATAAAGCGCAAACAACGCGAAAAACAAGCCGTGAAAACTAAGAAAGCATCATAACTTCACAAATTTTTTTGCAGCAATAACCTGTGTACCTTGCAAATATTGCAAGATATATGTACCTGATTGCCAATCTTTTATAGGTAAAATACACGTAGTGTGCAGATGAACATTCTCGTATGTTTTTAGTATTCTGCCCTCCGTATTAAGGATGCGGAAAGTGGCGAATTGCTCCGATACCGCATCGCGCACAGTGAAAGCTAACACATCACTCACCGGATTGGGATATACTACCAACTCTGGCTTGGCAGCCGCCACACTGCTTGCGCTATTGGTAGGCAAGCAACCCGGGATAAGGCAACCGTCTTTATCTACTTTTAGTATCCAACCCGGTACGGGATAAAAATATAGTGTTGTGCCTACCATTATATAGCCACTATCGGGTGTAGCTTTCATATCCCACGCCTCCGGTGAGACAAACATAGTATCTATATAAGTGTAGGTATGTGCCCATGTGCTATCGCCATCCGGCGACGACATTGGCTATGTTGAAAATGAAAAACTTTTTCATATAAAGAGGGATTTGTAGCTACTTCAAATTTACCGTAGCAAACCAAAAGTAGCAGTCTTATAAATAAAAAAACTTCCTATCAGCCCTTTGTTAAGATTACAAGAAAACGAATATTGATTTTGAAAATGAGACTTTAATACAATTATGTTTTTTATACCATTGCAGTATATAGTATAATATTACAACAAATGCAAATATTTTAGAATTATATTTCACAAAAAATGTATTTCAGAAATGATAATAAAATCAATTATTTTTGCAAATAGTGTCTGTTACCATTTACTATTATGCAACCCAATATTTTCATGCCACACTACCCTACTTTCATTTCGCCTAAAGCGCAAATAAGCCGCGATGTGCAGTTAGCTCCAAACGTAGTGATTTACGATAACGTAAGTATCGGCGAGGGTGTTCGCATTGGGGCAAATACGGTTATCGGCGCGCCACCAAAAACTATCGGAGCTACTGCTTCCGAAACAGGGAAAGTAGTTATTGAACGCAACACATATATTAGTGAAAATTGTGTTATAGATGCGCCAATTAAACACGAAACATATATTGGCGAAAATGTATATATTATGCCATTTGTGTATATCGGGCACGATACTACTATCGAAAAAAATGTGGTAATTACTGCAGGGACAAAAATTGGCGGGTATGTCCATATCGGGCAATTTGCCAACTTGGGACTAAACACTTGCGTACATCAGTTTGCCACCATTGGCGACCATGCGCTGACGGGAATGAATAGTGTGATAAATTCAGACGTACCACCATTTGCAAAAGTGTATGGTTCTCCGGCAAGGTACAGAGGAATCAATTCGGTAGGTTTGCTGAGAAATGATTTTAACGAAACGGATATTGCATTACTAAAAATGCGCTTAGATAACTTTTTGAATGGAAATAATGCTCCGCAACAAACAGATTGGGAAGTTACTTTTTCTCGCTTTGAGGAGATAAGAAACAGGCAGTTAATTAAAAAGTCGGGAGACCTTTCAAAGTAGTTGGAGGAGTTGTGCGGTTTGTGCTTCCCACGTTAAGGATTGCACTTTTTCTGTTGCGATATAAGGTTGTGCAAGGCTGTCTGACATCCATGCTTGGTATAAATCTACAATCCATTTCTTAATGGCTTTAAGGTTATCCTCACGATGATAAAATACTTTGCCGCATTGCATTTTTTCAAAAAATTGCTCCATTTCAACATCTTCCAATCCATTGACAATCAACATAATAGGATTCTGGGCGGCTAAATAATCATAAATTTTTCCAGTAACAATGCCTTTTGCCAATCCGGTGCGCCACGTTAAAAGCAGGTTGATGTGAGCATTATTTTGCAATTGTTGAGCTGTTTCGACAGACACAAATTGGTGGTCAGTAAATACAGATAGCAAGTCAAATTCACGCATCCATTGTTGCCACAAAGCACTATCTTTTCCGGCATAATGAAAAGCAATTTTTTCATACTGCAACACACCTTCTTCCAATAATTGTCGGATGGCACGCAACAACATTTCAGGGCTTTGCATACCTTGATATACTGAACCGGTATAACAAAATTGGAATTTTGAGGCTTCCTTTTTGACAAAACTTCGCTGTACAACACCATCTCGAATGACATGAAATTGCACACCAATACCTGCCGATAATTGCTCGCTCAATCCTTCAGAAATGGTTATAGGAACATCACATTTCTTGAACATTAGTCGATAAATTTTCCATTGTAATTTTGGAAAATAACCATGCGGGCGGCTATAATCTACCGGCACATCTTGAAAATCTGCTATCCAAAAAAGATGTGGGAAACGAAGTTTGAGTAACCATGCAACCACATGACAAGCCGTTGGGCGATATATAGAGAAAATATGTGTTATGTTATTTTGACGAATGCTCCGAGCTGCTTTAAAAAATGCCGCGATGATAAAAAATAATCCGCCTTCACCTATCAACAATGAAAAAGGTAACGAGTCATTTAATCGGATGAGAATTTTTACAAAATGATGCTGCTTGGTCGCTTCTGAGTAGTGTGTTTTTACCGATTTTTTTTGCCCAAAAGAATTTAAAAACACTTGTGCTATTGTTCGATAATCTATTGTTAGGCAAGATGTGATTTCCATGTCATTTGTAGGTATAGGTTGTTGTGCCAAATGCTTTGCATTAGTCGTTGTTAAGACCTCAACGTAGCTAAAATGTTGTTGTAAATGTTTAGAGAAATGATAGGTGCGCGAAACGGCAACGGAATGTATCGGCGGGAAATAATATGCGATGCACAATAACCCGTTAGGAGCGGGCAGTACGGGCGGCATCGGATGAATGGTGCGGTGGTTTTATCGGAATTATGTTATTAAAAATATTGATTAGAAACTGGTTTATCTTGTGGACATCAAATTCACGGACAGCTTTTTCGCGTCCATTCAGTCCCATTGCCAGCAAGTCGCGGCGTGGCAGCTGGTACATTTTCAACATCGCATCTGCCAATTTCTGTGGCTGTTGAACGGGTACTAAAAATCCATTTTTGCCTTCATCAATTGCTTCGCGGCAACCGGTGATATCGGAGGCGATAACGGGCTTCTGCATAGCCAAGGCTTCTTGTATAGCTCGTGCTAAACTCTCACGATACGAAGGGTGTACCACGACATCGGCTTCTTTGATGATTTCACGTACGTCTTTGCAATAACCTTTATAAACAATGTCTTTATTTTCAATCCAATCTATCAATAACTTTTCGTCAATTACAGATGGGTTGCCGGAGTCCAATTCGCCCAACACCCAACATTCTGCGTTGATATTTTTTTGTCTCAAAATCCTGGCGGCTTTCACGTATTCCACGAGTCCTTTATCGTATAGCAAGCGCCCGATGAATAAAAAAACAAAGGTGGAGTTAGGTGCTGCTTCTTTTTGGGTAACCATAAAATAGTCCAAATCTAATCCACATCCTAATGTGTAGGCA
>JAGOHC010000041.1 GCA_017996375.1 Saprospiraceae bacterium
ACCCACATAAGGTCAGCAGTAGCTGCTTGCTCGAAGATAAATAAACCCTCTTCTGGCGAAAGCCACTCCATATTTAAAGCCCTCTGTAATAAATCCGTTGTTGTTTGCATTTAACTTTGTTAATACCCTACTAAGTTATTCTACAAAGGTAATAAAAATTGTTTTCGGTTTACGTAAGATAGCTATTTAACGATAAAATTGGACGATTTATGGAATAACTTTTAAAAAATATGTCATTTTTTTATATATATGTATTTTTTTAATAAAATTGGAATTGTATTTGATAATAACATATTTATAATGTTTTAATATTTAAACTAAAACAATTTTAGATATGTTCATCCCATTCCGATTGCGCGTAGTTTACGCTACATTTTTTGTTTTTCTATTTCATAACACTTCCATCATTGCTCAATATTACGAAGTGGGTTGGATGATTGGTGCATCCAATTATATTGGAGATTTTCAAATAAATTACCAAGAACCTACCGAATATAACCTTTGTTTAGGAGTACAAACGCGATATAATTTAAGCCCTCGCTGGGCATTTAAAGCATATGCTAATAAACTTACTATTAGCGGAAATGACAAAAATAATACGATGACAACTGGTTTGCGACAACGCAATCTTAACTTTCGCACGGATATTTTTGAGGTCGGAGTTCAAACTGAATTTAATTTACTCCCTTACGATGTACGCGATACAAAAAATTCAACACCATACATATTTTTGGGAATTAGTGGCATTCGCTTTAATCCACAGGCTCAACGCAATGGCGTTTGGGTGGATTTACAGCCATTAGGCACAGAAGGACAAAATATGTCAGGCTATGCAAAAACAAAATACAGTAAATATCAGCTTGTGATCCCTTTTGGGGTCGGTTTCAAATTTTCCTTAAATAGCCGATGTAATTTAGGGATAGAATTCGGCTTCCGCCAAACTTTTACAGATTATTTAGATGATGTTAGTGGATATTATCCAGACATTGAGGCATTACGCTCGGAAAACCCCGAGGCGGCTGACCTCTCCTATCGCGAGCCTGAATTTTATAAAGACAACAGCATGCCAAACCCAATGGGTAAACAGCGTGGCGACAATCGAAAATACGATAATTATTTTGTAGGCGGTATTCATTTTACTATCAATTTGGCGAACAAATATAAGATGGAGTATAACAAAAAGTATAAGATTTTTAAAGGCTAAATATTAGTATAAGTTAAAAAAGGAATATGAAAAACATATTCCTTTTTTTTTGCCTATGAGGACACCTTTTGTGAAATAGTTGCGTCTGGAAGTAACGTCGTATTTAATATATAACAAAATATTGTTATCTTCGTGTCGTCAGGCTAAAAAAATCTTTATGAAAAATTGGTTTTCTACAAAGTGCTTCTTTATATTAGTTTATATCGGCATAAGTCTAAACTTATCTGCACAGGGGACAAATTGTTCTAACCCAATTCCAATCAACACGCTACCCTTTAACTACAACGGTACAACTTGCGGTTTTGGCGATGATTACTCTGCCTCTAACCCTTTAAATAACCTGAATGCTTCTTTATGTACGAACAACCAAAATCAATATTTTCGAGATGAAGATATTTTCTTCAGCTATACTCCTACAGTAGATACTTTGTTCAACTTTTCTTATACTTTCGGAAACACGAACGGAAGAATCCATATACTAAACGGATGCCCGAATGACCCGAATGCAGAATGTGTTTATTATAGCGGACAAAACCAAAACTGCCCACAATTTGTGCTTAACGCAAATCAAACTTATTACATCATTGTTGATAGTAGAGATATAAACACCAACTGTACGAGCTTCAATTTTACATTCAATTTCGGCGGCGGCACTTCGCTTGTAAATGATTTTTGTTTCGGTGCATTGCCGCTTTTGGGCGATTGTACGAATTATTTCGCTTCGAATTGCGGCGAACCGGATTCTTGGACTCCTAATGAGTTGGGCTACAATTGTGTTGGTGGCAATTGGAATGGCAATCATAACGGTGTATGGTATCATTTTACTAATGATTCACTGCAAGATGTTTCCATAGAATTGTTCGATATTGAGTGTACCGGTTCAAATTTTAACACACTACAAGTTGGTGTATGGACAAACACTGGTACTTGCGATTTAGCCGTAGAAGATTTCATGGGCTGCTTGGTAGCTAATGGGGATGCTACGCTAAATCTTTTCGATTTGCCACAAGGTGAATATTATATGTTTTGTGATGGCTCGGCAGGAGCAAATTGCACATGGCAGTTTAGTAGCGATGACATAACGATTATTGATACTTGCAATTACTTAGTGGGTACAATG
The DNA here is from genome assembly GCA_017996375.1 of Saprospiraceae bacterium. Taxonomy (GTDB): domain Bacteria; phylum Bacteroidota; class Bacteroidia; order Chitinophagales; family Saprospiraceae; genus JAGOHC01. The sequence continues at coordinate 2,325 of JAGOHC010000041.1, forward strand.
CACCCAGATACCCTCATTGCTTGCCCTAATGATTGCGTTACTGCAATTTATGATGGTACAGACGATGAATGGGATGGCGGTATGCTGCAATATGTTTTACATTCGTTTAACGGCGACACGATTTATACAGAAATTGCGAGGAGCAATCAACCTTCATTTTGTTATATTGATGGTATAACGCAACCTGGCGTTGTATATTATATTTCGGCTGTTGTAGGCGATAATGTAAATGGCAATATTCCCTTGACTGATTCCTGCACGGTAGTTGCTGCTGGCACACCAGTTTATTGGCGCTCCCCTTCTCCAATCACAATCCAACCTCACGATAGTATCACTTGCAATGTAAATAACGTTGCAATTCAAGCACTTCCTAATGTAAACAATTATGGATACGAGTGGGGAACAACAAATGGCAATATTACATCGCCGACCAATACTACAACAATTACAGTTTCAAGTGGTGGCGATTATATGCTTACCATTACTGATGAACTCAACTGCCCTACTGTTTTAACTACAACTGTAGATGACACCCGGAATCAATTCACGGCGACAATTACTTCCAATCCAGATACCGTTTTTAATTGTATTGTTAATGACATCACGCTGTCAGGCACACCGCAAGGAATAATTAATGCACAAAGTTTTATCTGGCAATATAATGGCAATATCATCAGCAATAATCAAACTATTCAAGCGGTAAATAATGGCACTTATGTAGTTACGATTACAGATATGATAACCGGCTGTACGGATGTGGCACAAATTACACTTACAGAAAATATCGCCTATCCTATTTTAGATTTAGACGGTGTTAATACGCTCAACTGTCTCGTTGATACAATTTATGTTCAAGGCAGCAGTCCTTTTGATAACATAACTTTTTCTTGGTGGGTATTAGATACTGATGGTGATACTACCCTACTTTCTACAAATCAGAGTATTGATATTTACAAACCAAATACCTATTTTTTAAGAGGGTATGATCTTAATAATGGCTGCATCAATACCGTTCCATTCACCATAGAAATTGATACGCTCCATTCAAATGTTTTTGCGGGTTATGACGAAATTTATAATTGTGCGGTGCTGCCAACGCAACTACAAGCTTTTATCAGCAATGATAGTGTACCGTATGATGTTACTTGGCATTTGATAGGTTCTACATCTACATTCACTAATTATGATACCCTCAATCCTTTTGTAACTGTTGGGGGGAATTATGTATGTCACCTAATTAATACTGTTAATTTTTGTGAAAACACCGACACTGTTTTGATTGATGCACCTAACCAGCTTTTTGGATTAATTGATTATACACCAATTACTTGTAATAATCCAACTGCCACATTTGCTGTGCAATTATCTGGCGATATTGCTCCTTATAATTATTCCGTTAATGATACAAATTTTGGAACACAATCCATTTTTCCTAACCTCGCAGCGAATACTTATACTATCAATGTGGCAAGTGCGGGCGGATGCACATGGGACACCACTTTTACTATTACGCAACCAACTTACCCCGAATTAACAATCGGTGCAGATCATTTTATTCAACTTGGCGATAGCGTGCAGTTACAAGCTATTACCAATATAACACAAAGTGCAATTGATACAATAATTTGGTTGCCTCAAGGTTATTTTTCTTGTTTGAATAATTGTTTGAATCAAACAGTTTATCCAACTGAGAGTTTTCCGGTTGAAGTAATTTTAGTAGATACCTTTGGCTGCGAAGTGCGCGATTTCTTGAATATACTAGTCAGTGATGAAGAGAACACTATTTATATTCCAAATGTGTTCACGCCAAACAATGATGGTTTTAATGACGAGTTTCAAGTATATGGTGGAACAAACCTGAGTAGCATTGATGAGATGTATATTTATTCGCGCTGGGGGTCTATGGTGTTTGCTGCAAAAAACTTAGCCCCTAATAGCTCGGAAGGACAATGGAACGGAATGCTCGCCAACAAATTGATGAATCCAGCAGTTTTTGTTTATTACATCAAAGTAACCTTTACCGATGGTGAATCAAAAATTTTCAAAGGCGATGTAACTTTAATGCGATAACTTTTACACAACTTTATCTGCACAACACGAACTTGCAAATGCATCCGGTTTGGCTTTGAAAACAAAACCCATACCCAAAATGTAGCCCATTGCTTCGCGCAGTGCAACGTTCGATTCAAAATTAGGGTCGGTGTTAATATCAGCATGAACTTCCAAAGCGACATCATATAAATCTAATACTTCGCAAAGGCTATATGCTACCTCAACCGATTTGCCTACTTCAGTAATCATTCGTTCGCGCAAGCTCATACTTTTTATGTGCTTTTCATGATGGATAAACATGAAACCACCTTTCTTTTCGCGTAGAAAAACGATAACAGTTGCAAACTCTGTAATGCTGCCACGCACTTGAGAATCAGTACCAATGCAAACTTTCAATTTGTTGCCCAACTCCATTTCTCGGATAATCACATTTTCAACAGCCTCTTTGAGTGGAGCAAAAATTGGAGTGCCGTCTAATCTTTTCCAATTCATCATAATTAAGATTTATATGATTAATTGCAATCAAAAATATAAATTTAAATTCAATATGTCAATATCTGATTATTAAATAATTGTAAATTGAATAAATCACACATATATCAAAATTTCGAGTCTATACATTTATCTGATTATTACTACCTTTGCATTTCAAAAAAATTTAGTCAAATATATGGAGTATCATCCGCGAAGTATTGAAAAAAAATGGCAACAGTATTGGAAACAAAACAATACCTACCTTGTCACTAATCAAAGTACGAAACCTAAATATTATATATTGGATATGTTCCCCTACCCTTCGGGTGCTGGGCTACATGTAGGGCATCCGCTGGGTTACATCGCATCGGATATCGTAGCGCGTTTCAAGCGTTTGCAAGGATACAATGTGTTACACCCCATGGGATATGATGCTTTCGGGTTACCTGCCGAGCAATATGCCATTGATACAGGTATTCATCCTGTAGATTCAACTGCTACCAATATTGCCCGTTACCGCGAGCAGCTGGACAACATCGGATTCAGTTTCGATTGGAGCAGAGAAGTACAAACAAGTGACCCATCATATTACAAATGGACGCAATGGATTTTTTTAGCATTGTTTGAACATTATTATGACAAAACAGCTGATAAAGCGTTGCCTATCAATCATTTAATTCAAGAATTTGAAAAAAATGGCAGTAATGGTATAAATGCAGCACACAGCTTTGAAGGTGATTTCTCCGCGGAGCAATGGAAAGCAATGTCCGCTAAAGAAAAAGATGATATACTAATGAACTATCGCTTGGCGTATCGCAAAGTAGGCTTTGTAAATTGGTGTGAAGCTCTTGGCACCGTACTCGCCAATGATGAAGTTAAGGACGGGTTCTCAGTAAGAGGTGGTTTTCCGGTGACAAAAAAAGCTATGTTACAATGGTCGCTACGTACAACCGCTTATGCTGAAAGACTTCTCAACGGCTTAGATAATTTAGATTGGTCAGAAGCACTCAAGGCAATGCAGCGCAACTGGATTGGACGTTCAGAAGGTGCAAAATTATTTTTTGAGATAGTTGGTAACACCGAAAGAGTAGAAATTTTTACTACGCGAATTGATACCATTTTTGGCGCAACTTTTATGGTATTAGCTCCCGAACACAATATTGTATCAAACATCACAACTTCAGAACAAAAAGAAAAAATAGAAAGCTACTTACAATATGTTGCTTCCCGCTCGGAACGCGAAAGACAAGCAGAAGTTAAAAAGGTTACAGGAGAATTTACAGGTGCATACGCACTTAATCCATTTACAAAAAAACACATCCCTATTTGGATAGGTGAATATGTTTTAAAAGATTATGGCACAGGTGCAATAATGGCTGTGCCGAGCGATGATGAGCGCGATATGGCTTTTGCTAAAACGTTTGATTTACCTATAATTGATGTAGTTGACAAAACTGATTATCCCGGCGCAACACTCCACGATAAACTCGGAAAAATTATCAACTCCGATTTTCTGAACGGTATGGAAGTTCCAGATGCTATTGAATTGATGTTACAAAAAATTGAATCAACTGGCATTGGCTATCGGCAAGTAAATTATAAAGTACGCGATGCCAATTATAGTCGCCAACGCTATTGGGGCGAACCGTTTCCCATTAAGTACAATAAGGATGGTGTTGCCATTGCGCTTCCAATAAGCGAGCTGCCACTAACATTACCGCCAACAGAAGATTTCAAGCCCTCACCGGATGGTCGTGCACCACTCTCTAAGCTGACAGACTGGGTGAATCAATACGAAGGTTACGAATTAGAAACTGATACCATGCCCGGGTTTGCAGGCTCATCGTGGTATTTTTTGCGATACATGGATGCCCATAACACCCAACAATTCGCAAGCCCCGATGCCCTTAAATATTGGGAAAGCGTTGACTTCTACATCGGTGGTGCAGAACACGCCGTAGGACATTTGTTTTATGCACGAATGTGGCATAAGTTCTTGTTTGACACTGGTTTAGTGCCTACCGATGAGCCTTTCAAAAAGCTTATTAATCAAGGTATGATACAAGGTGTATCAAGCATCATGTATAAAATAAAAACAGAAAATACATTTGTATCAGCTGGTTTGCGAAATCAATATGAAGATTTGAGTGAGATTAATGTCGATGTATCATTAGTTGTTGATTACGTTCTGGATATTGAACAATTCAAGCTATGGAGACCAATGTATGCTGATGCAAAATTTATTTTGGAAGACGGCAAATATATCTGCGGCGCGGTAGTCGAAAAAATGTCTAAGTCAAAATACAATGTCATCAACCCTGATGATGTTATCGAAACATACGGCGCAGATTGTTTCCGAATGTACGAAATGTTTTTAGGACCCATTGAGCAATCTAAACCTTGGGATACCAAAGGCATAAGCGGTGTAGCTGGTTTTCTGCGAAAATTGTGGAGTTTATTTTACCACCATGAAACCAACAAATATTTAGTTACTGACGACGCACCAACACCAGAGGAATTAAAGATTCTACATGCTGCAATTAAAAAAGTAACCGAAGATATAGAGCGTTTTTCGTTGAACACTTGTGTTAGTACACTAATGATCTGTGTTAATGATTTGAAAAAAGTAAACGGCAGCAAAAAGGCATTGCTCGAACCATTAGTTGTATTAACAGCCCCGTTTGCGCCACACATTGCAGAAGAATTGTGGCATATTTTGGGCAACCAAAATACAGTTTGCGATGCAACTTTTCCAACTTTCAATAGTGCTTATTTGGTGAGTGATACTATGACTTACCCGATTTGTACCAACGGAAAAAAACGTATAGTAATGGATTTTCCGGCAGATGCAAGCAACGAAGAAATAGAACAAATAGTAATGGCATTACCCAAAATGACGGAGTGGATGGAAGGAAAATCTCCAAAAAAAGTCATCATTGTAAAAGGCAGAATGGTCAATGTTGTTGGGTAAATCTCAACCTGAAATTTTATTACATCTAAATTTTATCAAATGTTTAAAAACGTAGAAGCAGCCATACAACACGAGTTACGTGAAATCCGTGAAGTCGGATTATATAAAGAAGAACGCATCATCATTACACCACAAGGTGCAGAAATAAAAACTGACAAAGGTAAGTCCGTTCTGAATTTTTGCGCCAACAACTATTTAGGACTATCTTCCAATAAAGAAGTTATCAAAGCTGCCAAAAAAGCGATTGACGCTCGCGGATATGGTATGTCATCCGTGCGTTTTATTTGTGGAACGCAAGATATACACAAAGAATTAGAGCGAAAAATTTCCGAATTTTTAAGCATGGAAGATACCATTCTATATGCCGCAGCTTTCGATGCTAATGGTGGATTATTCGAACCCCTTTTAAATGAATCTGATGCTATCATTTCTGACGAATTGAATCACGCTTCTATCATTGACGGCATAAGGTTGTGTAAAGCAAAACGCTACCGCTATAAGCATAACGACATGAAAGACTTAGAAGAGCAACTAAAAACTGCCGATGGCAGCAGACGAAAACTCATTTTTACGGATGGTTCATTTTCTATGGATGGCACAATTGCACAGTTAGATAAAATTTGCGACTTAGCTGATAAATACAACGCTATGGTTGGTATTGACGAATGCCACTCATCCGGCTTCATAGGTAAAAATGGAAGAGGCACACACGAGTATCGCAACGTGATGGGCAGAATTGACATCATCACTGGCACTTTGGGCAAAGCCTTAGGAGGCGCATCTGGAGGTTTCACTTCAGCCCGTAAAGAAATAATAGATTTACTACGCCAACGCTCTCGCCCTTACCTGTTTTCCAATACCTTAGCCCCTTCTATAGTAGGTGCATCCATTAAAGTATTTGACCTATTGAGCAGTTCGACAAAATTGCGCGACCAGCTTGAAAAAAACACAAAATACTTTCGCAAAAACATGAAAAAAGCAGGCTTCGACATTATTCCGGGCGAACACCCAATAGTGCCAATCATGTTATACGATGCGCCATTAGCACAGCAATTCGCCGCTAAATTATTGGACGAAGGCATCTATGTTATTGGATTTTTCTTTCCAGTTGTGCCAGCAGGTAAAGCCCGTATTCGCGTACAACTTTCGGCAGCGCATACGCGCAAACATTTAGATGTCGCCATAGCTGCATTTACCAAAGTGGGCAAAGAATTGGGTGTGATAAAAAAGTAAGCATAGGGGCAACAAATATTGCTATATCATTTAACACTTAAAAGCAAAAACAGTACCCTATATGTAAATCCATACACTATTTGTAATGTTAAATAAATAATAAATTACACAATTTTTAATGACCAAATACCCTTTTATTCGTTTAACGGAAAACATTTATCAACTAATATATAAAAAATGAAAAAATTTTGGTTTTTACTGCTTGCCGTTACAATCTCTGTTGCCGCTTGCGCTGATTTGAAAAAAGTTGCAAGCGATATGATGGTTGACCAACTGGTTAGCAACAAAGATATTGCTGATGCACTAAAATTAGCCCTTCGTATGGGTATTGATGCAGGTGCAGATAAACTATCGCTGAAGGATGGATACTACAAAAGTGCAGCTAAAATTTTATTGCCGGCAGAGGTGCGTCAAGTTACTGACAAACTAAAGATGGTTCCGGGTTTCTCCGATTTTGAAAACGTATTATTGGAGAAAGTAAACCGCAGTGCAGAAGATGCTGCCAAAGGTGCTAAACCAATATTTCAACAAGCCATTAGAGAAATGACTTTTGAAGATGCCACAAAAATATTAATGGGTGCCGATAATTCTGCTACGCAATATTTGAACAGCAAAACAAACAGTAAATTGTACGCACAATTTAATCCGATCATTAAAGAATCGTTGAACAAATTTAATGCTATACAGTATTGGAAAAGTGGTGTTGATGCGTATAACAAAATTCCATTAGTACAAAAAATAAACCCAAGTTTAGATGATTACGTTACCAAAGAAGCACTCAATGGCTTGTTTAATATGGTAGCTAATAAAGAAAAAGAAATACGCACAAACAAGGCTTCGCGCACAACAGATTTGCTGCGTAAGGTGTTTGCAAAGCAAGATTAATGTTGATTCTAAAATTTACTTAAGCGTGGTTTCTACTTGAAATCACGCTTTTTTGTTTTTTTCACATTTCAAAAAGTTTCGCTACATTTGTTCTGATTGAATTGGATTTATTGCTTTTAATTATGAAATTTATTTTAGTCAAAGCACTTTTGATTTTTGGATATTTAACTTCGTTTGCTGAAAATAACCCCACCTATTTTTTTGTAGTTGCAAAAAAAGGTGATGGAGCACTTTCGTTGTTAAGAAAATACCGTTTAGACGAATATGAATGTAATATCAATCAATTTTATCGCATCAATAAATTGAAGAAAAAAGAGCACCTGCAACTCAACAAAAAGTATAAGTTGCCTATGTTGGTGTATGAATTTAATGATGTTAATATTCGGACGACTATAGATAATGATAATTACGAATTAGCCAAGCAAGTGGAGGCGTACAACGAAAAAATGTTAGCTGACAAAATAAAAAAATCCTCCTTCAAATTTGATAAACAACTTTGGGTGCCTTTCCATATTTTTAATTGTGAAGAATTGGTAAAGGTTGCCCCTGACTCCCCTAATAACAACCGCTCATTCCCGATTTTTGGCAAGGCTTATGAGTATGTACCGATAGAAGATAAATCGCTGAGTGGCCGGGTGTTCTATATCGTTAGTGGTCATGGAGGACCTGACCCCGGAGCGATGGGAAAGCATGGCAGCCATACGTTATGTGAAGATGAGTATGCCTATGATGTTGCTTTGCGTTTAGTACGAATGTTGACACAACACGGTGCAACAGCATATATGATTACTCGTGATGACAACGATGGCATCCGCGACGAGCGCATCTTATTATGTGATGATGATGAAGTAAATTGGGATAAAAAACCATTTGTTTTAGACCAAAAATCTCGCTTGCAGCAACGTATAGACGTTATTAATAAATTATACTTTCAACATAAAAAAAGAGGTGTTACCGACCAACGACTTATCGAAATACACATTGATTCACGTGCGAAAAAAGAACGCGCTGATGTGTTTTTTTACTTTCAACCTAACAGCAAAAAAGGGCAAAAACTCGCATTGAAATTATTCGATAAAATGTCTGAAAAATACAAACGGTATCGCCCGAATAACGATTATAAAGGCAAGGTACAAGCGCGTGGCTTGTATATGCTGCAATGGTCTAAACCTATTTCAGTTTACATCGAATTAGCGAACATTAGAAATGCTGCCGACCAAAAAAGGATTGTAGAAGTGAGCAACCGCCAACTGCTGGCGCAGTGGCTTTTTGAGGGTTTGAATTGATGAAAAATGTTATATTTCGTTACTTACTGTGCTGTAAGGAATGCGCGCAACAATAGAGCGACCTAATGTAACTTCGTCGGCATATTCTAATTCACCACCAAAGGATATACCCCGTGCTATGGTTGTTATTTTTACTGAATTATTTATTTTTTTTGTAATAAAATAAGCGGTAGTATCGCCCTCAATCGTTGGGCTGATAGCAAGAATTATTTCATTAATTTTTCCTTCGGCGATGCGTTGAAGCAAAGAGTCAATGTTAAGTTCACCGGGGCTGATGCCGTCAATCGGGGAAATTACGCCCCCCAAAACATGATACGTACCTTTGAATTGTGTAGTTTCTTCTATTGCCATCACATCGCGGATACTTTCAACGACACAAACTGTTGTTTTATCGCGTTTAAAATCAGAACAAATCGTACACAACTCGTTATCGGAAAGATTATGACAAACTTTACAGTGTTGAATTTGTCGGCGCATCTCCAAAATCTGGTTACAAAAATCTTCTGAAACCGAATTATTTTGCTTAATTAGATGCAGGACTAAGCGCAAAGCCGATTTCTTACCGATACCAGGTAACGTGGCAAAGGCATTAACGGCATTTTCAACTAATTTCGAAGAAAAATTCATGACGCTTGAGCAAGTTTATTCTGTATCAATAATTGCATCCTCAATAACCTGAGCAGGTTTACTCACCTTATTTTGCTTTGTTTTTTCTTTCATAATTTTATCAAACTCATCAAATGATACTTCTTTTTCTATAATACTCATCTCATTACTTGCATGTCTTAATAATTTGCTTGCTAACAAGTTATCATATCTCTTTTTAATGTCTTCTTGATTTTTTAACGCTTCTTTTACTAAAGGCTCAAGTAAGGCATCATCAGAATTGATAGGTGTGCCAAATTGCATACCAAACATCATACTATATTGATTACGAATATCTTTTTTAATTTCTTCTAAATCTACTTGTACTTGATATTGACGTTGCAATTTTACGCGAATTAATTCATCTATAATTTCATCACGATAATTTGTAGTATACATTTCATTAATATTATCGCGTTTATTTTCAGGTAATGTAGTGGATAACCATCGCATTAAAAATGCGTCGGGCAGTTGCATATTATTATTTGCAGTTTGCAAGGCATCTTGTACATCGCGGAGGAAATGAACGTCAGTCATTAATTTTCGACTATCTGTAGTTATGTTATTTTTCAAATATGCTTTTGCCTCCTCAACTGAGCTAACTTTGCCATCCCCAAAAGCCTTATCAAAAAATTCTTGATTTAATTCTGCTGGTTTAATGCGTTTAACTTCACCAATGGTTGCCATAAATCGCTCGCCAAATTCTGCCTCAGCTTCAAAACCCATGATGCGCTCTATAATAACGGAACGGTCTAATTGGTTGAGTGCGTCAAATACATTAAACTCGAAAGCATCACCTGTTTTTTTCGACATGACAATCTGCTTCCACAGTTCATTTTTAATATCATTTACACTAATTTGTATAACTGTATTGCCTGGATTGACTTGTTCGTTTTCAGCGTCAGATTCTAAAATCTCCACCAAACTAATTGAAAGAAAGTCGTTTGCCTGTATGGTATCGTCTGTTGGTTGTTCATCGCCAAAGCGGATTGTCAGCATTTCTAATTCTTTCTCAATTTCATCTTCAGTTGGCACGATGTTATAACGTGTAACTTGTGAATCTTTTGTTAAACCTTTTAATGGAGAATCAGGTTCGATACCTAAATCAAATTTATAGATAAGGTCTTGTGGGTTAGAAATTGATAGCCTTGGCAATTCATTCTGTTGTTCAGCAGGTATTGGTTGCCCTAAATAATGGAGGTCTGTGCCTTCGAGGTAAGTTCTCATTTCATCATCCAGCATATCAAAAACAACACGTTGGAGTGTTTCTGCGCCGTACATGTTTTTCACAAGCGAGGCTGGTGCTTTGCCGGGGCGAAAGCCTTTAACTGATACTGAAGAAGATAGTTTTCTCAATTCTTTACTAAATCGTGGTTCGTATTTCTCTTTTTCGATTGTTACAGTAAGTACAGCAGAGAGGTTGTCTAATTTATCAATCGTGACCATAAATGTTTATTGTAAAAATTGTAAGATTGAGAAGTATGTTTCACATAAAAAAATTCCCCTCCGCCATTGGAGAGGATTTAAAGTGTGCGGGCGGAGGGACTCGAACCCCCAAACCTCGCGGCGTCAGATCCTAAGTCTGATGCGTCTACCAATTTCGCCACGCCCGCTATTATTTTTGCGAGTGCAAAGTTAAAAACACCAAATCAAATAACCTAACTTTTTTGCAGTAAAATGCGATAATTAATTATTCCCTATTTCAATATTAATAATTTTTGTGTAATTTGCTGTCACAAATTATAATTCAAACAATTTTAAGAAATATTCATGCAAGAAGTTTTAATAAAGCCGGAAGAAGAGTTACACATGGTACAGGCAGCGTATGAAGCTATGTTAGCCTCTATTAAAAGTCGCCTTTCGGAGAACGATAGAAAGATGATTCAGCGTGCCTTCGAAGTTGCCGAAGAAGGGCACCGACCACAAAGGCGCAAAACTGGCGAGCCGTACATATTACACCCGATAGAAGTGGCGCGAATTTGTGCCGAAGAAATCCGAATGGATGCAGTTGCCGTGACTTGTGCATTACTGCATGACGTTGTGGAAGATACCGCTTTTTCACTTGATTTCATCCGTACTGAATTTGGTGATAAAATTGCTGTGATGGTAGATGGTTTGACGAAGTTAGACCGATCCTACAACTCTGAAAGTCCACAAGCTGAGAATTTCAAAAAAGTATTGAGTACTTTGTTGGTAGATACGCGCATCGTGATGATAAAAATGGCTGACCGCCTACACAATATGCGTACTTTAGGCGCGATGCCTGTACATAAACAATTAAAAATTGCTGCCGAAACGAGTTATATATATGCTCCACTTGCACATAAGTTGGGTTTGTATGCACTTAAAACAGAATTTCAGGATTTGTGCATGAAAATTACCGACCCAGAAAACTATCACGAAATTGCCCGAAAACTGCAAGGCACAAAACGCTTACGCGAAAAATATATTGAAGAGTTTATTGCTCCGCTTCGCTCGATGTTAGCGGAAACTTTTGGTGCAGAGAAATATAAAGTTTTCGGCAGACCCAAATCAATTAATTCCATCTACAACAAAGTAAAAACGAAACATGTACCATTTGAAGAAATCTATGATCTATTTGCCGTACGCATCATTATAGATGTTCCCCATGTTGAAAACGAGAAGCGATATCATCAATTAGAACATACTGCCTGTCTCAACGCATATGCAATCGTTACAGGTGAGTATCCTCCAATTCCTGAGCGTTTCAAAGATTGGGTGGTTATCCCTAAATCGAACGGGTATCGCTCGTTGCATACAACGGTAGTTGGACCGAAGGGGCGGTATGTAGAAGTTCAGATACGCTCCGAATCTATGGATGCTGTTGCAGAACGCGGCTTGGCAGCACATTGGAAGTATAAAGGTATTGACGCTCAAGATACCTACGATAATTTGTTGGAGAAAGTGCGCGAAGCATTAAGTAACCCAAATGTTGATGCGGTAGAATTTGTTACCGAGATGAAAACGAACTTATTCGATGAAGAAATTTATGTGATGACACCAAAAGGGGATATGCGAATTTTACCACAAGGTGCAACTGCTTTAGATTTTGCATTTGACATACATACTGACATTGGCAGTCGCTGTTCGGCTGTAAAGGTGAATAACAAGCTTGAAGGAATGGGTTATGTGTTGCACAACGGCGACCAAATTGAAATTATCACTAACAAGAACCAAAAACCTACCGAAAGTTGGTTGAAGTTAGTGATTACCACAAAAGCAAAAAGTAAAATTAAAACTGCGCTGCGTGAAGAGAGCAAAAAGCAAAGTGAGTTTGGCAAGGAAGCTTTGGAACGCAAATTGAAAAACATGCATCTGGATTTTGAATCGAATGTAGATACTTTAGTAAAATTATTTGGCTTGCGTACGCGCATAGATTTCTATTTTGCAATAACAAACGGCAACATTGACTTATCTGTTGATTTGAAAAAACTTGTTGTTGAACATGGCAAATTCAAGGAAGTTGAAACTGACAATGCCTCAAATAGAAGCAGTAATGGCAGTACAGAAGAATCTATTGAATCTAAGCGTTTTGGGAAACCAAAATTGATGATAAATGACCAAATTGCCGACGAGTTGGAATATTCTTTGGCTACTTGTTGCAATCCCGTGCAGGGCGATGATGTATTCGCATTTATAAATAGCAATGCTGGCATGAAAATTCACCGCACAAATTGTCAGAACGCAACCAACCTAATGGCAAATTACGGTTATCGAGTATTGAAAGCAGAGTGGCGTTATTCAGCAACGTCGTCTTTTGCGGCTGATTTAAAAATTACTGGAATTGACGAAGGTCCGGGTGTTATTGAACGTTTAACCAACACTATTTCATCATCCTTAGGTTTGAATATTCGTTCATTTAATATTGAAGGCCGTGAAGGCTATTTTGAAGGCAGGGTAAGTTTGATTGTTCAAAACAAAGACCAGCTGACATTAGCAATTCGAGCAATAAAAAACCTTCCTGGTGTTCGGTCAGTTGTTCGCTTGGACAATTAAGTTATTAGCATCAAAAAAATCAATGTACCTTTGTGCTAACACATATTAATAATTTTATTAATGCAAAACGACTTATTAACAGACGTAAAAAAAATATTCTCGGCACACTTGGAGCATAGTGGTTATCGGAAAACGCCGGAGCGATTTACTATTTTGGAAGAAATTTATTCGCGCAACGATCACTTCGATGCAGAGGCGTTGTATATCCACATGAAAAATCAAAACTATCGCGTTTCGCGTGCTACAGTTTATAACACTTTAGAGCTTTTGGTAAATTGTAATTTAGTTGCCAAACACCAATTTGGGAAAAGTACCTCACAGTACGAAAAATCATATGGGTACAAACAACACGACCATTTAATTTGTATTGACTGCAATAAAGTTGTAGAATTTTGCGACCCACGCATTCAACAAACTAAAACTATGATTGGCGAATTGCTCAACTACGAAGTGACGCACCACTCACTAAACCTTTACGGGAAGTGCCATGGTGCTTGCGAAAAAACGAAGTCACGTTCTTAAATCAATTTTTTTGTGCTAAGAATAAAGTTTAGATTTGCGATTATTACCTTTGCTATTTAACTATGTAAAATAGGAGTTTTTTATGCCTATTATAACACTTACCACTGACTTCGGATTACAGGACTATTACGTCGCCACCTTAAAAGGTGCATTGTTACAGAAAAGCAATCAACTAAATATAATTGATATTTCTCATAATATCAATCACTATGATATTGTGCAAGCGGCATTTGTACTGAAAAATGCTTTTAATCATTTCCCATCTAACACCATTCATTTAGTTTGTGTAAATAACTACGTTTCCGCAGAACCTTCTATCATAGTTGCCAAGCATTGGGGGCATTATTTTGTAGTTCCGGATAACGGTTTGATGGCATTGCTTTTTGAAGAATTGCCAAAAGAAATGTACCGTATATATTTACAACATGATAGCACATCGCCTATGCGAACCGCCTATGCAAAAATTGTACAATATTTAGTAGAGGAGCGTCCGCTTGACGTGCTCGCCGAGCACGTCAATCATATCATACAACGCATTAGCCTACAACCAGTAATTGGCACTTCGCAAATAAGAGGAACCGTTATATATATAGATCATTACGAAAATGCTGTAGTGAATATTACAAAAGATTTGTTCTATCGCATCCGCCAAGACCGCGATTTTGCCTTGTATTTCAAACGGTACGACCCAATTACCACCATCAGCAATTATTATTACGATGTGCAGGTTGGAGATGTGTTGTGCTTGTTTAATACCGCCAATTATTTAGAAATAGCTATAAATATGGGGCGAGCATCGGGCTTATTAGGATTAGCCGTTGATGATGCCGTTCAGATAGATTTTTCATAAATTTATTAACAACAACTCATGTCAAAATACATAATTACAATCATTACCCTGACTACATTTTTAGTAATAAGTTGCACTTCTTCACGAAAATTGGGTACTTCACAAATACCTCAAAATTTGCGAATCATGTTTTACAATGTCGAAAACCTAATGGACACTTTAGATAATCCACTAACGGATGATGATGAATTTACACCAAACGGAAAAAACAAATGGGTGACTGAGCGTTACTACAAAAAATTAGATAACCTAAGCGATGTTGTTGCCGCGCTGGAGTATCCTGCACTTATCGGATTGAGTGAAATAGAAAATAGAGCCGTGTTGGATGATTTTATTAAAACGCAAAAAATGTCGCCACAGAAATATGAAATTGTACAATACGAATCACCCGACCATAGAGGCATTGATGTTGCATTGCTCTATCGGTCAGAAGTTTTCAAAATATTAAAATCCGAACCTATCAATGTTGCGATTCCATCTGATGCTCGCCCTGCAGATGAGGACGGAAAAACGCGTGATATTCTGCACGTACAGGGTATTGTCGGTAAAAATGATACCCTTCATATTTTTGTTAACCATTGGCCCTCTCGCCGTGACGGCAAAGAAAAAAGTGAACCTAAGCGCATTTTTGCCGCTCAACAATTACGTAAGCAAGTAGATAATTTGTTGGCTAAAAACTCCAACGTTAACATTATAATTACCGGTGATTTTAATGACGAGCCTACAGACAACAGCATCACCACTACCCTTATGGCAAAAAACTGGACAGAGCCATTTTCAACAAATGCTTTAATCAATTTAGCGTATCCGTTAAATGATCAAGGTAAAGGATCTTATAACTATCGTGGCAGTTGGGATTGTATTGACCAAATGATAACCTCAGCAGCTTTGAAAAACCATAAAAACAATATCAATGTGACAGCCTTCAATATTTTTGATGCAGAATGGTTATTATTTGATGATAAAAAATTTGGCAAAACACCCAACCGAACTTATGGCGGACCAAACTATTACGGTGGATACAGTGACCATTTGCCTATTTATGGTGACTTTTTGGTTAAATAAATGTTAAAATATCTATTGTTTATCAAGAATTTACTGTCACTAAATTAAAAATATCAATTATAAACTATTTTTGTTGTTTTGTAATTAACTCACTACTAATGTTTTATAATATTATAAATATAAAA
Source organism: Saprospiraceae bacterium (assembly GCA_017996375.1). Taxonomy (GTDB): domain Bacteria; phylum Bacteroidota; class Bacteroidia; order Chitinophagales; family Saprospiraceae; genus JAGOHC01. Next base: position 18,450 of record JAGOHC010000041.1, read on the forward strand.
TATTGTATTTTGTGATGTTACATTTTATCAAAATAGTATAGTATATTTTTTTATTTTTTCGTATTTTAATCTAAATTTGCCATACCCTTCTTAACTGGTTTTGTAAAACCTGTTTTGTCAGTACAGTTTCTGTTATTTGCCAAATTGAAATCACAACACGTTGCTGTTTTTACCCCTACGGCGATATCGGAAACTGAGAACCTTCTAAGC
>JAGOHC010000189.1 GCA_017996375.1 Saprospiraceae bacterium
GGCTGAAAGTGATTATGTTCAGGTAATTACCGAAAAAGGGAAATATCTTAAAGAACAAACGATGAAGTATTTCGAAGAAAACTTACTTCCGACAAAATTTATAAGAGTTCATCGCTCTTATATAGTTAATGTAGAAGCAATTTCGCGGATTGAACTTTACGAAAAACAAACGCAACTTGTAACACTCAAAAATGGAATGCAGATTCGTATGAGTCAGTCTGGTTACAAATTACTAAAAAATATTCTGAAACTTTGAATTAAAGTATTGAATATAAAGGGCAAGCCAAAGAGGTTTGCCTTTTTGTTAATTCATGCGTTCAAGTCGAGAAGCATCAAGTCTTATCAGAATAAAAAGCATGATGGTGAAACTCCACAGCGAAGAACCTCCGTAGCTGAAAAATGGTAACGGAATACCAATTACAGGCATTAAGCCTAAAACCATTCCGATATTAATGAATAAATGAAAAAACAATATAGATGCTACACAATAGGCATAAATGCGGTTGAAAACTTCTCGCTGCCGTTCGGCTATCAATAATAAGCGCATTAATAAAAACCAGTAAAGTGCAAGCACAAGTGTAGATCCCCAAAAACCATGTTCTTCGCCCACAGTGCAGAAAATAAAATCGGTGTCCTGCTCAGGCACGTATTTAAGTTTAGTTTGTGTTCCGTTCAAAAAACCTTTGCCCCAAAAACCTCCTGAACCAATCGCTATTTTTGACTGATTTACGTTATAACCTGCCCCCGAAAGGTCCTCTTCCATGTTCAACAGTACTTTTATACGTGATTGCTGATGCGATTCAAGAGCGTTATTGAACAAATAATCTGCAGAAAATATAAATACTGTTGCACCGATAGAAATCAAAACTATCCACCAGTATTTTTTAAAACGGGTAAACAGTTCTACAAAAATCCAGTAAATACACGAAGCAAGAACTAATCCCAAAGAAAAATAATTATAATTTATGATATACCATTTGGTCAATATTAAGGAAATTCCTGTAACGAATAATACACCGAGAAGATAATAGGTTGCTTCGCGTTGATTCCTGACATAAAAAAAAGCATAGGCAAAAAACACCAATATTATAATTCCCATGCCGACAATTATTCCCACAGTACCTTCAGCACCGGACAAATGTACTATGCTGTATTTTATTACAATAACAAAAAGTAGAATAGCATACATCATCAACAACAAAACGATACCTTTCATTCCTTCGCGATAAAGCATGAGTAAAAAAGCAACAAAAACAAGTGCCGAGCCTGTTTCTTTTTGTAAAACAATCAAGCCAAAGGGTATAGCTATGATTAATGCTAAAGGAAAGAGGTCTTTCCACGTTTTGAGTTTATAGTTGTAACCACTCATGTATTTTGCCAGCACCAAAGCAGTGGCAATTTTGGCAAGTTCAGCAGGCTGAAAACTAACGGGTCCTAAAACGATCCATGAGCGTGAACCTTTTATATCAGGTACAATAGAGTGTGGTGCAACGATAGTAAAAATCAGCAATAAAAGAACTATACCATAAATGATGTAAGCAAAATAATTAAACATCCTGTAATCGATTAGCAAAATAATGCCAGCAAGCCCAAAAGCGGTAAGTATCCACACAAACTGTTTACCGGCGCGTTGTTGCCAGTCAAAAATACTTGTTTGGTCAAAGTCGTAGCTTGCACCGTAAATACTTAACCAGCCCATAACTACAAGAACAACGTATATCATCACCGTTGTCCAGTCTATAGCATATTTAATACTAACGTTCCTTGACATTTTTATTTGTAACAGTGGATTCTACTCTTTCTAAAACCTGCGTTCTGTTTATTTTACCCGTAATGTATTGTTCAGCAAGCAAACTGAAAATGGGAGCAGCATAGGTAGAACCAAAACCTGCGTTCTCTACTACTATAGCCATGGCAATTACCGGATTTTCGCGTGGTGCATAACCTACAAAAAAAGCATGATCCTTTCCTCCGGGATTCTGAACTGTCCCTGTTTTCCCGCACATTTCTATTCCTTCAATCCTCGAACTTCTTGCTGTTCCTGATGTAAACACTTTCGACATCCCTTCATGAACTATTGGAAAGTATTTTTCATCAACTTTGGCACGATGAATTTTTTTCTTCATCGAATCGTTTTTGAGCAAATGTGGTGTGATATAATATCCGTTATTTGCAATTACAGCCATCGAGTTTGCCATTTGAAGTGGCGTAGCAAGTACCTCACCTTGTCCAATTGAGTTCGATCGTATGGTTATTGCACGCCAACCGGTTTCAGCCCGATAAACTTTATTATAGTATTTTTGAGTAGGCACATAACCTCGCGATTGTTCATAAATATCGGAATCGGTAAACTTTTCGCCAATACCAAAGCTTTTAATATGATCAACCCAATCGTCGTAAGTTGTTCGAAACAAAATATTTTTTTGTCCATACCCGTTTTTTTCAATAGTACTTCTGAAAGCATTCCAAAAGTAAGGATTACAGCTCTGTTCAATAGCGTTAAGTAAACTCACCGGAGAACCATGATGGTGTGTGCATTTAATTGGCGAAGATCCGGGACCATTACAACTGAAAAGAGTTTTTTCATTTATTCCCCCTAACTGCTGGCATACTAATGCCTGAATGGGTTTGAATGATGACCCAGGAGAATATTGTGCTTGAGTTGCTCTGTTCATTAATGGCTTTGTTGGGTCATGAAGCAAATCGAGGTAGTTTTTTGTGCGCTCTCTGCCTACAAGCAACGAAGGATTGAATGCCGGGCTTGTAGCCATCGCAAGAATTTCACCTGTTTTGGGCTCTATTGCTACTACACTGCCAACTTTACCTTTTAGCAGTCGCTCCGCAAGCATTTGTAAATTAATATCAATTGTTAATGTAAGGTCTTCGCCGGCTTTTGGAGCAATATCTTTTGCTCCATCTTCGTATTTACCTTTTATGCGCCCTTTTGCATCGCGTAGCAAGATTTCAACTCCTTTTTCTCCACGCAATACATTTTCATATGTATATTCAATACCATCACGACCGGCATAATCGCCGGGACGATAATAATTGTCAGCCTCTATTCGGCGCTGTGAAACTTCGCCAACACTCCCCAGTACATGGGCAGCGGCGTTGTTGGCATATTCGCGTAATGTACGGTTTTGGATGTAAAATCCGGGAAATTTATATAGGAATTCCTGGAACGGTGCAATATCCTGATTACTAAGTTGAGACATGAAAACCTGAGGAGTATAAGAGGAATAACCGAGATTTTTTTTTCGGTCTTTAATTTCCCCAATTCGATTGACAAAATATTTTTTGTCTATTTTCAACACCTTGCACAATTCTGTAGTATCAAGATCGTGTATCTCTCTGAATATTATGGTGATATCGTAGGCAGGTTTGTTATAAACCAGCAAATTTTTATTACGGTCGTAAATTAAACCTCGCGGAGGGAAAAGTGTTTTTTTTAGAAAAGCATTGCTGTCAGCTCCTTCTTTGTATTTTTTTTCAATGATCTGTAAAGAAAATAAACGGGCAATATATATCAACACCACAACCGTAATGATTATGGCTATCACATGTCTTCTGTTTTGCAGCGTGTCGTTTATCATTTCTTTCTGAAAGATTGTATTCCAAGTATAAACAATAAGGTTACAACAGTATTCAGTAGAATTTTTAAAATGATTGTTTTTATATCAATCAAAGAAAATGCTTCAAGTAAAAATAAAGTGGTGTGATGAATAAATATTAATACAAAAACATATTTAATATATGCTGCTACTCCAAAAGTATAAAAAGAAGGTGTCGGATTGCTTCCTTCTTCTATGGAAGTGAATAAGCGGATAGTTCCATATCTTAAATAAGAAATCAACACTGTGGCAAATGCATGCATGCCCGGTGTGTTGGTAAACATATCGATAATTAA
>JAGOHC010000188.1 GCA_017996375.1 Saprospiraceae bacterium
GCGTTGGTTAAAAACGAAATGCTTTTTTCGTCTAAGCCGTGGTTAGTACCAAAAAGGTTATTCAAATTATTTGTCATAATTAAAAAAATTTAAACGAATTGAATCCTACGAATAACGCGCTTTTTGTTGGATTTGATTCTTATTCTTCGACTAAAGTTACCGATTTTTTGCCTAAAGTTACCATTTGTCGAATTGAACAGTTTGCAACACCAATTACTTACAGATTTCGGTGTAAAAGATTGTGACTAAAACGTAGCAAAACAGGTTTGCTACTTTAACATATTTTTTAGACTTTCTTCGAGCTATCAAACGGATAATTGCCTGAAAATAGTGCAATAGTTCGAAAGGTTTCGCCACTGATTTAAACTTATTTTTCAATTCGTACAATTATATTTTCTATAACTGCTGAATCAATACAGCAAAATTTTCAAAAAAAGTAAAAGCATTGCAATCAATACAAAATACTGAAAATAATTCTCAAAATCACGAAAAATTTTTGTTTCGATGCTCCTTTTTTCAAGTTTATATATTGCTTCCGATACTTCATCCGAAAGTGTGCTCGGGTTATATAGAACAAAACTCTTACCATTACCGGCAGCCGCAATTTCCTGAATCATTTTTGTATCTAATGATGTGCGGATTGGTTTTCCCGAATCATCTCGTTTGAAATCTTGTAACCCGTTTATATTTATAGGAATCAATGCCCCATCGGTAGTACCAACGCCAACTATATACACCGATAACCCTATAGCAGTTGCTGCCTTTGCTTGCTCGATAGCATCTTGGTCGTGCGTTTCTCCATCGGTAATAATTACTAATGCTTTTTGGTAGGTTTCATTTTCGCCAAAATATTGCTGTGCCATACGAATAGCATCGCCGATTGCGGTACCTTGATTAGGCACCATTTCGGGTGTAGCATTTTGTATAAACAGCTGTGATGCTGCCACATCGGTAGTCAGGGGCATTTGTAAGTAAGCATTGCCAGCAAATAGGATTATGCCCATTCTGTTGCCAGTTAATTTTTCAAGAAGGCTGCTGGCAAAATGTTTGGCGCGTTCCAAACGACTCGGGCTGACATCCTCTGCCAACATACTTTTTGAAATATCCAAAGCAACGAACACATCCGTACCTTTTATTTCCACTTTTTGTTTTTTGGTAGAATACTGCGGATTGGCGTATGCTATAATCAATAATAATAAGATGAAACAAATTAATACTACGCCGCACCAACGTTGCCACCATGTTGAAGGGATGAGTAATTTGTCTATTAATTCTTTATCGCCTAATTTTTTTATTTTCCGATCATGGGCTTTCTGATACCAAATCATTAATATAATTATTATCGGAATAATTAGCAGATTATATAAATGATATGGATATTCAAATCGAAACATATTTCCTCAAAAAAGTAACACACAAAGTTAATAATCTTGTTGCTTGGAATTACAGGTTTAGTAATATTTTGTTAGAATATCTTTACTTTTGATCTCAAATTAACGCAATGGATATTTTACATCGTTTAGATGAATTATCGCAACAAGCAAAAGCATTGGAGCCGGATGCGACACAACGAAGTAGTTGGCTGCAGGCAGCAGAACAATACGCCGAATCCTTTTTAGAATCAATGACTGACCCCAATTCACTCACCTTTTGGGATGTACCAACAAGAGGGGATAAGCCATTTCAATGGGAAGTTTCTGACACGCCTACGCCGATAGAGATAACTTTAGCACATTTGAAAAATGAAGTAGATACTGTTGGGTTGAATCCTGCTTCAAGCGGGCACTTGGGGTACATACCAGGCGGAGGTATTTATACAGGTGCATTGGGGGATTTCTTAGCAGCTGTAGCTAATCGCTATGCAGGATTGTATTTTGGCAGTCCTGGAGCTGTGCGTTTGGAGAACGCACTAATACGCTGGATGTGTAGCATCATGGGCTTCCCTACTTCTTCGGCTGGGAACTTAACTTCTGGTGGTTCGATAGCAAATTTAGTGGCAATTACCACAGCACGAGATGCGAAGGGAATTACCTCTAAAGTAGTTGAAAGGGCGGTTATATATTTAACTTTACACATACATCATTGTGTGCAAAAAGCAATACGCATTGCTGGGCTTGCCGAAGCGCAAATCCGCTACGTGCCGATGGATGGAAATTTTAGGATGGATGCCGTTGCAGCAGAAAAAATTATTTTAGAAGATATTCAAAATGGATATAAGCCATTTCTGTTAGTAGCATCTGCCGGCACAACGGATATGGGTGCTATTGATCCATTAACAACATTGGGGGACATTTGCAAAAGATATAATTTGTGGTATCATATTGACGCTGCTTATGGTGGATTTTTTATCCTGACAGAGGAAGGAAACGCTTCATTACAGGGAATAAAATATGCTGACTCTTTAGTGATAGACCCACACAAAGGTTTGTTTTTGTCGTATGGGTTAGGTGCAGTTTTGATAAAAGATGCAAAGGCGATGATTCAGTCACACTACTATCGGGCAAACTATTTGCAAGATGTAGATTTAGTGCATGGAGAACTTTCACCAGCAGATGTATCGCCCGAACTAACGAAACATTTTAGGGGTTTGCGCATGTGGCTATCCTTACAACTGTTTGGTTTACGGCCGTTTAAGGCAGCATTGTCGGAGAAAATTTGGCTTTGCCGCTATTTCTATTCCCACATCCAACAACACGGTTTTGAAGTTGGCAACTTCCCCGATTTATCGGTCATGGTATTTCGATACGTTCCTCTAACGGGGGATGCAAATATATTTAATGAACAATTAATTGCGTTTGTCTGGCAGGATGGAAGGGTGTTTTTGTCCTCAACTTCAATAAATGGTGTATATTGGATACGATTGGCGGTGTTGAGTTTCAGAACGCATCTCAGCACAATTAATACCTGTATTGAAGTGTTGCAAAATGGTGTTAAACATTTGGAAAAAACAAACGATTAATTCTTAATGGAATGGTTTAAAGAATGGTTTGATTCGCCTTATTATCACCTGTTGTATGGCGCGCGCAACGACCATGAGGCTTGGTTGTTTATTGATAATTTGTTGGCATATATGCGTACACCTACAAATAGTACTATGTTGGATTTGGGTTGTGGTAAAGGTCGCTTTGCAAAGTACTTAGCACATAAAGGGTTTGATGTGACAGGTGTTGATTATTCGCCACAAAGTATTGCTTTTGCAAAAGCATTTGAGCAGGAGAATTTATCGTTTTATACACATGATATGCGTGATGTATTTCGCATCAATTATTTCGATTATGTACTTAATTTTTTCACAAGTTTTGGTTATTTCGAGAAACCGAAAGAAAACGAGCGCACCCTGAAAAACGTTTATAAAAACTTAAAACCTAACGGAGTTTTTATTATTGACTATTTTAACTCTAAATATGTTTTGAACAACTTGGTACCAAACGAAACCAAAACAATATGCGATGTGGTATTTGATATTTCTAAAAAAATATCAGGTGATTTTGTAGTAAAAGATATTAAGTTTACATCGGAAGATAAAAATTATTATTTTCAAGAACGAGTGCGTGCATTTTCTGAGCGAGAATTAGTAGATTTGCTGTTGGCTGCTGGGTTTGATGTACAAACCATTTTTGGAAATTATCAGTTGCAACCTTTCGACGCTGACCACAGTAAACGAATTATCATCATTGCAAAAAAAGCAAGTTGATTAGAATGTTAAATTACTACGACCAACTTATTTTCAAGTACATTAATACACAACTCCATTCACCCGCAGGTGATGTGATAATCCCCTTTTTTAGAGAAAAATTATTTTGGCTGCCATTATATGTATTTGTTGTTACTTATATATTGTATCATTATAAAAAAAATGCCTACCCATATTTGTTAGGCTTGGCATTAACTGTGCTTGTATCCGATA
>JAGOHC010000190.1 GCA_017996375.1 Saprospiraceae bacterium
CTTTCGTACTGCTTGGGTCAGTAGATGCTGAAATTGCCCCTAATGTTCGTCCCCAAAAGTTGCCGGTGACAAAAATAATTTTTGCTTGATCTGTAGGTACGCCCTTTACATTATATGCCCATTTACGGGCAAGTTTTATGGCTGTTTCGCCACCTTCTACGCCGGTATTCATTGGCAAGACCTTATCATATCCGAAATAGTTGGTGATATATTTTTCGTAAGAACCAAGCAAATTATTGTGAAAGGCTCTTGAAGTTAGAGTCAATTTTTGTGCTTGCGCTGTTAAAGCACGTATAATTCGGGGGTGGCAATGTCCTTGATTGACAGCAGAATAGGCAGAAAGGAAATCGTAATATTGTTTGCCGTCAATATCCCAAACATGGACACCTTCACCACGCTCCAATACAACAGGAATAGGGTGGTAGTTGTGTGCACCAAAACGTTTTTCCAATTGTATAAAATGTTGAGTAGATACTGCTGTTTCCGTCATTGAATTAATTTTTAATGATAATACGAAGTACAAATGTAGTCAAATAAAAGATAGTTATAAAGTCCGTTGGGTGTAATTTTGGTGTTACTGCTTATGTTTAAAAAAAAACTACTTTTTAACATCAAATTATTTGAAATTACGTTAATAGTGTAAATATTTTTATAAAATGAAGAAATTACTTTTTTATATCACTTTTTTGTTGTTCGCAAATGCTGCTTTTGCCTCGTATATGCTGATTCCGATGGATGAAAAACAAACGGAACACCTTAAAGCCTACGGAATTACATACTGGGTGTTGTCAAAAAATGTAAATGCGTATTGGTTGTTAAATTATCGTGGCGGAAGTTTTGCTTTTCCACATAGCACTATTTTTGAAAAAGAATGTAAAGTGCGTGGTGTGTTGTATGAGGTAATTGCTGACGGTGAGTTTGTCAGAATTCGTGAAGAAATTGCCAACCCCGAAGTAAATGAGGAAGTAATAAAATTAGAAATTGCACCCAAAATAGCAGTTTATACGCCCGATACAAACGAAAAAGGTGAAAAAATTCAGGCATGGGACGATGCCGTTACACTTGTTTTGACTTACGCAGAAATTCCTTACGATGTACTATACGATACCGAAGTATTGAATGATAAGTTAGCAGAATACGATTGGTTGCATTTGCACCATGAAGATTTTACAGGACAATACGGTCGCTTTTACGCCAGTTTTGGATCGCAGCCTTGGTACAAAGCACAGGTTCATAAAATGGAAGAGTTAGCAAAGTTTAACGGTTATACAAAGGTTTCTCAACTAAAGTTAGCGGTAGCAAAAAAATTGAAAGAGTATATTGGCGGCGGCGGATTTATGTTTGCTATGTGTTCGGCAACAGATAGTTATGATATTGCCTTAGCTGCTGATGGCTTAGATATTTGTGCAGAAATGTATGATGGCGACGCAGCCGACCCAAACGCTCAAAGTAAATTGAACTTTGAAAATACATTGGCTTTTCGCAATTTCAACCTCAAAAAAAATCCATTGGAATACGAATTTTCGGATATTGATAATACACAAACGCGACAAATAAATCCTGAAAATGACTACTTTACTTTGTTTGATTTTTCGGCAAAATACGACCCCGTTCCAACCATGCTGACGCAGTGCCAAACTAAGACGGTGAAAGGGTTTATGGGGCAGACTACAGGCTTCCGTAAAGAAGTCATCAAGCCAAGTGTTTTAATATTGGGCGAATCAAAACCGCTCAACGAAGCTCGTTATATTCATGGTATTTATGGTAAAGGTTTTTGGACGTGGTATGCGGGCCACGACCCTGAAGATTATCGCCATCAAGTTGGCGACCCCGATACAGATTTAAGTTTACATCCGCTATCACCCGGTTACAGATTAATTTTAAACAACGTGTTATTTCCGGCAGCAGAGAAGAAGAAACGAAAGACTTAATGAATTGTAGTTTTTATCAACTCCTTACTTGTCTTCCGTAGTCTAATTTTAGCAGCACACCTAAAAGTAGTGTAAACCCTAACATTGATGACCCCCCGTAACTGATAAAAGGAAGTGGAATACCGATTATTGGCAATAGCCCCATCGTCATGCCTATATTCACAAAAACATGAACGAAAAATATACCTGCAACACCATAAGCATAATAGCGGGCGAACGCCAATTTTTGCTTTTCTGCAATAAGTGAAATGCGATAAAGCAATACTAAATAAAGCAAGATAATACTGAAGCTCCCCAAAAAACCTTGTTCCTCACCAATTGTACAAAAAATAAAATCGGTAGATTGTTGTGGTACGTAATTTAATTTAGTCATGGTGCCACCTAAAAACCCTTTGCCAACCAATCCTCCCGAACCTATTGCCAATTTAGATTGTAATAAGTTATATAGAGAACCTTTTGGATCGCATAACTCTGGGTGTAGCCAAACGTTAATGCGTTCTTGCTGATGCGGCATTAACACATTAAAGAAAAAATAACCAGCGGCATACGAAAAGCCACTACCAAGTATTGCAAAGAGTGTTGTAAATACAGCTACTCTGATTTGGGCGTTTCTTACTTGTAAAAATAAAAGCAACAAAAAAAGAACAATGTTCGCAATTACAACTTCCCAATAATACCCAAAATAGATACCGATGCCACAAAGCACAAAAAATATAAGCAAACCTTGCCAAACATAATTATACTTTAAAGTTAATGTTAATACGATGGAAAGGAAAAACAGTAAGGCTGCAATAACTATCGGTATTGGCAACATCAGTGATGCAATAAACAATGCCATAACGGATAAACCAGCGACGTACAACATTGGCGGAAAGCCCGCCCGATATAATAATATAAAAAATGACATAAACACTAATCCTGAACCCGCGTCCGGTTGTAGTAATATTAGACATACAGGCAGCATTATAAAACCCACTGCTTGTATCTGGTGCTTGAAAGTGCGAATATCAGTATTGATTGCACTTAAAAAATTGGAGAGTGCCAAACAGGTGCCGAATTTTGCAATTTCTGCCGGCTGAAAGGAGAAACCTCCAAAATTGAACCAAGCTCTTGCACCGTTTATTTTACTGCCAAAAAATAAAACAAGCACCAGTAATACTAAAGCAACTACATAAATAAACTCTGCAAAAGTTCGCCAAATTTTCCATTCTATAGTAATGAGGCTTGTCATAAAAACAAAGGAGATGCCTGCCCAGATCAACTGCTTTGTTGCCGATGCACCCATACTGCCAAAACCAAACGAGCCATCGCCACGATATTCTACCGCATAAATCATAAAAAACCCAATTAACACTAAACAAACATAGATGGCAATGGTTATCCAATCCAACGAAGCACTTTGTTTGTTTGCCACATCCAAATTTTTCATAAGCTATAAAGGAAATCGCTCAATTTTATAGATTTATCAATAGTAGGTATCGCAGAAGGGAACACGCTGTTTAACAAATAGGACAAACGCAATGCCTCCAATTTTGTTTGGCAACCGCCAACTTTAAGTTTGAAATAAGGGTCTGTCTGTTCCCAAACGATAGGCAGGTTGGGGTAGTTTGTTTCCATCATACGTTTGTCTGCTTCCATTTTTCGCCGATCGGTGTGGCTGGCTATCAACACACGCCAACCCTTTACTTTAGCAGCTTTGTTTAAGTAAACGTTTTTTGTAATTAAACTATTCACGGTAGGATCAATCGAGATGCTAATGTTGTTTTGTGAAAATAACGTAGTACAACATATTATGAAAACTAAGAAGCAAATTATTCTCATGCTGAATGTTAAGTTGTTATACAACAAAAATAATGAAAAAATATTTTACAAGTAGTTAAATTAAGCTAATCTACT
>JAGOHC010000042.1 GCA_017996375.1 Saprospiraceae bacterium
GGTATAGAGTTGCCCACAAAAACGGTAAATGGCATCACAAAAACGGACAGCGATATGTTGTTCCCGACGCTGGCGATGTACCATTTCCCGATGGCGATTGCCATTCTTTTTGTGTTGGGAATGGTTGCCTCTGCCTACTCCAGTGTGGACTCAGCTCTCACGGCTCTGACTACTACTTTTTGTATGGATTTTTTAGATTTTGACAAGCTGCAATGGGATGAGCAGCGCAAAATTCGTACACGTGTAACCGTTCATATCGGCTTCGCTTTATTGATGCTGTTGGTTATTGTTATTTTCGGGTTCGTCAAAAATGAAGCCGTTATCAAAGCAGTTTTTGATGTGGCAGGTTATACGTATGGGCCGTTGTTAGGGTTATTCGCCTTTGGTTTCTATACACGCTACAAAATACACGACCGTTGGTCTGTGTGGGTATGTTTGGCTGCGCCTATTTTGACTTATTTTTTAGATAAATATTCAGTCACTTTATTTTTCGGATATAAATTTGGGTTTGAAAAACTCATCATCAATGGGCTACTTACGTTCATCGGTTTATGGCTGATCGCTAAACGAAAAAAATAATGGTTGTACGATTATTTCACATACAACCATCATCACATTCTATTTATTATTGCCTGCTTTCTGTTGATTATTTTTTGGTTGAATACTTGACAGGATGATTCATGTTGTACAACATAAAACTCAACATATCGGCGTTCTCATCAATCACTTTTGAAGTAGGTTTTCCTGCGCCGTGTCCTGCACTTGTTTCTATACGAATTAACACCGGATTATCCCCCTTATGATGACGCTGCAATTCAGAAATAAATTTAAACGAATGGGCAGGCACCACGCGGTCATCGTGGTCTGCTGTTGTTACCAATGTTGCCGGATAGGCTGCGTCTTTCACATTATGCAGCGGCGAATATTTTACAAGATAATCAAAAGATTCTTTCTTTTCGGATGTACCATAATCGGTTGCCCAAGCCCAGCCAATCGTAAACTTGTGGTATCGCAACATATCCAATACGCCTACGCCCGGAAACGCAACTTTATAAAGGTCAGGGCGCTGAGTCATACAAGCACCTACCAACAGCCCGCCATTAGAGCGTCCTTCAATTGCCAATTTTTGCATGGAAGTATATTTTTCTTTGATGAGGTATTCGGCTGCGGCGATGAAGTCGTCAAACACATTTTGCTTGCGCTCTAACGTACCAGCTTTGTGCCACTCCTCGCCATACTCGCCACCACCGCGAATATTAGCAACAGCATAGATGCCGCCGTTCTCCAACAACGCCATTTTTGCCGTAGAGAAACTCGGCATAATGGATATATCAAAACCACCGTAACCATACAATAAAGTTGGGTTGTTGGCATCCATTTTCAACCCTTTTTTGTGGGTAATGAACATGGGTACTTTCGTGCCGTCTTTACTCGTATAAAAAACTTGCTTTGTTTCGTATTTATCCAAATCGAATTTCACTTTCGGCTCTTTATAAACGGTTGATTGCAGGTTGCTCAAATCTAATTTATAAATGGTGCTCGGGCGAGTAAATGAAGTAAAAGCATAAAAAGCAACATCGTCTTCGCGTTTGCCACTAAACCCGCCAACCGTACCGATGCTCGGCAACTTCACTTCACCGATAGGTTTGCCAGTGAGGTCAAAAACTTTGATGAGGCTGCTTGCATCGTGGATGTAATTGACGACTAACTTATTCCCTAAAATATCTACACCTTGTATGCGGTCTTTCCCTTCAGGGATGATGTCTTTCCAATTCGCTTCGGTAGGCGTGTTGGCGTTGATAGCGATGAGGCGTTGGTTAGGTGCTTTATAGTTGGTGAGTACCAAAATATTATCACCATCATTATCAACCACGACGTAGTCTGCATCAAATTTGTTATCAACAATAGGGGTAAATACTCTTGCATTTTTAGTTAAATCTTTCAAATACAACGCATTACCACTTGTTGATTCTGACACGCTTACATATAAAAATCGCTCATCTTCCGTAATGCCCGCGCCCATTGTGCGAAGCGGATGTTTTTTATCTTCATACACCAACACATCTGCAGATTGTGGTGTGCCAATTTTGTGAAAATAAATTTTATGAAATTCATTTTTGTCCGAAAAGTCTTTACCACCTTTGGGTGCAGGGTATCGACTGTAATAGAAGCCATCGCCTTGCCAAGCCATACCGGAAAACTTCACCCAACGAACTGTATCTTTGACTTCGCTGCCCGTTGCCATATCTTTTACATAAATAGTTTGCCAATCGGAGCCAGCAGCATTGAGTTGATATGCCATCAAGTTGCCCGCTTTATTAAACGACTGTCCGCCGAGAGCTATCGTACCGTCTTTAGATAGCGTGTTGGGGTCTAACACGACCGAAGCGTTGCCGTCCAATTTATCTTGCGCGTACATGACTGCTTGGTTTTGCAAACCATCATTTTTAAAATAATAATATTTGTTTCCTTCTTTGAAAGGCACACTGAATCGCTCATAATTCCAAATTTCCGTAAGGCGGTCCTTGATAGCTTGGCGGAACGGAATTTTTTCCAGATAGCCAAAAGTTGCAACATTCTGCTCCGTCACCCATGCTTTGGTAGCAGCAGAAGTATCATCTTCGAGCCAACGGTAGGGGTCGGCTATTTTAGTTCCGAAATAGTTATCCGCAACAGCAGAATCTTGGTGTGTAACGGGGTATTTTACAGCTATTGCCGGATAATTCATGTTTTTTTGTTCTTCTTGTTTACAAGCACCGATGCTGAATGCAAACAGTACGATTATGCCTATTTTTTTCATATTAAGTATGATTTTTAAAATTTTGACAGTAAAAATAATTATTTTTTGGATACGATAAACAAAGGCGTTATAGGTGGCAAATCGCTTGTACAATTTTATGCGCCATAAAAAGAGGTTGCTGTGTGGGCAACCTCTTTTATATTTATTTATTCAGCGTTTTGTAAATATCATCCATCACTTTTGGAGAAAGGATGATTTCAGTACGCCGATTTTTAGCTTTGTTGGTTGGTGTATCGTTTGGCACAACCGGTATGTGCGAACCTCTGCCAGAGGCAATTATCCGACGTTGTTCTACGCCATTAGCTGAAAGTTCTTTAACGACTGTTGTGGCACGTAATACACTCAAATCCCAGTTTTCGTTTACGTTGCCATCGGAATCGCTATGCCCTTCTACGAAGATGTCCATATCGCGCGTTTCGTTTAACACAAATGCTAAGCGTTTGAGGGCATCTTTTCCTTTCTTGTCCAATACTTTGCTACCAGAAGGGAACAATAAATTTTGGCTAAGTGCAATATACACCTTGCCATTTTTTTCCTCGATGCTCATGTCGCCACCCGTAAAGTAGGTTTGCATATCGTTTTTAACTTTAGAGACGGCATTATCCACCATACTTTTTTGCATTTTGATGGTAGTTTCGAGTTCTGCGACACGTTGTTCTCGTGCCGATAGTTGCCCCTGTAAATTCGATTGGTTGCTTTGCAGGTCGCGCAATTTGGTTTCGTACTCCGTTTTGATGCGTTGCACTTCCAGTTCTCGCTCTTTCAATAAGGCTTCGGTACGCTGTAATTCAGCTTCTCTGAGTACAATTACACTATTGGTAGCACCACCTCCACCTGTATTGTTGTTATTTCCGTTCAGTTCCTTCATTTGATTGAGTAGGCGATCGTAGCGATTAAGGATATCCTGATTCGTTTCGTCTAATCGTGCATAGCGTTCTTTTTCTTTAAGGATGTCCTCATTTAGCGATTTATTATCGCGTTTGAGCTTGGCAAATTCATCGCGCTCGGCTGCAGTTAATGATACGATATTTTTCACGTAGGCACGTAAGGTATCATTTTGATATTGATAGGAGCGTTTGCTTTTTTCCATATCTTGATATTGGCGTGCCGGCACACATGCCACTATCAATACTGCCATTGAAATTGCCGTAAGGATGTAATAATTTTTCATGTTTATTTTTATTTATTTTTTTACATAAATTTTCACGAAGGTAGCAAATACAACATTAAATTAAAATATTTGTAATATGATTATTTACTAAATATACAAAATATTGCCTATTAACGCTATTGTAAGCGCATACTTAGATTTATCCGCTTTCGCGGAATATCTACCGCTACCACGCGCACTTCTACTTCTTGTTGCAACTGCACCACTTCAGACGGATGTTTGATGAAGCGATTTGCAATTTCGGATATATGCACTAATCCGTCTTGCTTCACGCCAATGTCCACAAATGCCCCAAAATTGGTAACGTTAGTAACTATGCCGGGCAGTAGCATACCTTCGCGCAATGCTTCGATGGAATATACATTGCCAAACGAAAACGAAGTAGCCTCACCGCGAGGGTCTAACCCGGGTTTTTCGAGTTCCCGCAAGATGTCACGCAGGGTGGGCAGCCCAACCGTCGGCGTAACATAACGCTGAATATCAATCTGCTTACGCAAATCTGGTTGAGCAATTAAGTCTTGTACGTTGCATTGTAAGTCTGCAGCCATTTGTTCAACAACTGGGTAACTCTCTGGGTGCACGGCGGTAGCATCCAACGGATGTTTTGCATGGCGAATTCGTAAGAAACCAGCGCATTGTTCAAAGGCTTTATCGCCTAAGCGCGGCACTTTTTTAAGCTGCTCGCGTACTGTGAACTTTCCGTTTTCTGTGCGGTAAGTCACAATATTTTGCGCGAGCGTGGGTCCAAGTCCCGATACATAGGTCAGAAGGTGTTTGCTGGCAGTATTAAGGTTTATACCAACATTGTTTACGCAACTTTCTACAATACCATCTAAACTACTTCGCAATTTTGTTTGATTGACATCATGCTGATATTGCCCTACACCGATAGATTTGGGGTCAATTTTTACAAGCTCCGCTAAAGGATCCATCAATCGTCTGCCAATAGAAACTGCCCCGCGTACGGTGATGTCATAATCGGGAAATTCCTCCCTTGCCACCTCCGATGCAGAGTAGATAGAAGCTCCACTTTCATTGACAGAAAACACTTCAACTTTTTTGTCGAAGTCAATTTTGCGACAAAAATCAACAGTTTCGCGCCCGGCAGTACCATTGCCCACAGCAATTGCTTCTATATCATATTGTTTTACCAAATATTGCAGCTGCTTACGCGATTGTTCTACTTCCGATTGTGGGGGATGTGGATAAATAGTAGTATTGTATAGTAAATCACCATTGGAAGCCAAACATACCAACTTGCAACCAGTACGGAAACCAGAATCCAACGCCAACACGCGCTTCTGCCCTAAGGGTGCCAACAGCAAAAGTTGTCGGAGATTATCAGCAAATACTTTAATTGCTTCAGCATCGGCTTTTTCTTTAGCTATGTTGCGAAATTCCGTTTCAATGCTTGGCATGAGCAGCCGTTGGTAGCTGTCCGAAATGGCTTGTTTGACTTGTTGTGAAGCATCGCCATTACCTTTCAAAAATTGTCGCTCCAAAGTATCTATTGCGGTGGCTTCTTCCGGCTCAATGGTGATACGTAAAAAGCCTTCTTCTTCGCCACGCAACATTGCCAGTAAACGATGTGACGGACTCTTGCTTAGCGGTTCTTCAAAAGCAAAATAATCTTTGTATTTGATGCCTACATCTTCCTTGCCGCGTGCTACTTTTGATTTTAATACTGCCTCCTTTTTAAAGCGATTTCGGATGCGTTGTCGCGCGGCTTCATCTTCGTTTACCCACTCCGCTATGATGTCGCGTGCGCCTTGCAGGGCATCATCATCGTTCAAAATTTTTTCGTTGTAGTATTGTGCTAACGACCACTTGGTGGCTGCCTGTTGCTGCTGTGAAAACAGCAGTTGCGCGAGTGGTTCCAAACCATTTTCCTTTGCCACCGAAGCTCGTGTTTTGCGCTTGGGTTTGTAAGGCAAATAGATATCTTCCAATTCGGTTACATCGAAGCAATCTTCTATGCGTTTTTGCAGTTCGGGACTTAGTTTGCCTTGCTCTTCGATGGTGGAAAGTATCGTTGCCTTGCGCTTTGCCAACTCCTCAAATTTGTGTAAGCTATTTTTGATGTCAGCAATGGCAACTTCATCCAAGGAGCCTGTCATTTCTTTGCGGTAACGCGCAATAAACGGCACCGTTGCGCCTTCTTTGAGTAAGGCGATGGTATTTTCAACTTGCTTAATTGCAATGCTTAACTCACTTGCTATCAAGCTACTGTGTGTTTTACTCATGTGTTTTCTCGAATTGTTTCGGATAAATTGTATGCTGCGAAGGTACGCATTTAAAAAAAATTGTATATGGTTTACTTCACACTATTATTTCTGAAAAACTTTAACATTTTTATATTGGATGTTTGTAAATTATTGCTTATCATTGCAAGTATCAATGTACGTTGATATTCTTTAACACCGATTTTCTAACTTTTCAAAAAAATACAATCATGACAAAAGCAACTTTTAAATCGCTTTTTGGGGTAACTTTAACCCTCCACCCTACCTACACAGACACACAGACACACAGACACACAGACACACAGACACACATTATGCACTATTAGCTCGCTACTGTTCTTATTAGCATTTTTTATATTACAAAGTTGTCAAAAGCAAAATAGTATAGAAAGAGTTTTTGACTTGCAAGCAATCGACTCGTATTTACCATCAACAGAAGAAGAAATACGTTCTAAAGTCAATACGTTTCTGAGCTTTGCTAATTCCAACAGTCGAAATTCATTTGATAATACAGAAATTAGCGAAGGCAAATGGTTATTGGAAGGTAGTTTAAATTATCTTGAAAATGTAAATTTAAATCCTGCTATTCCAATAGTAGAATTCAAAGATTTTCAGATAGAAATTGATAATATTACTGAAAATGGTCAATTAAAAATGACAGGAAGTGATATGACTAATAAATTTAATGCGGTTCTCCAGCAAATTCATGATTATGAAGTAGCAACTAATGCTGTCGCTTCCATAGTCGATGTTAATGTTATCCAATTGGATCAAAATAAATCAACATTAGTTGTAAAGGTCGGCTTTAGTAAACAATCAAACAATCTTACATCTTGGTTCGTAGCCGGGTTAGATATATCATATGCAGCTAATGTTGATGTAGTACTGCCAAATTTATTTAGTAGTTGCATTGGACCCGCAAGTGGTGCAAATAATATTTGGTTGACTTCTATAAACTTATATGAAGTTGAGGAAGCAACATATTCCACAAATTATCTTACCCTTTTGCGTAGTAACAACAATGGTCAATTTTTGTCTTCAAAATTAAGTCCTGATGCTGTATTTTGTAGTATATATCCTGACGCAAATTTCGAATTAGATAAAAATATTGCAATTGATATTGCAAATGAGATTGTATATGAAGCTAATCATCCTGCGGGTGGCCCTCTTCCGGCACAACCTTATATATTAGCATATATTGTTCTTGAAGGTTTTAGTAGTAATTTTCCATATATAAATGATAATTATATTTCATACTTATATATGAGGAAAGTGATAACTACCAGATCCGTATTGTGCTATTAATTTTTATTCGCATTTAGACGATAACGATTGGTTCTAAAGGGTTAGAATCAATCGTTATCCCTTTCCAATAATAAAAATATTTTTTATGACAAATAATCTACTCCACTGCACACTCAGTATCGGTATGTGGCTTGCGTTTTCAATGCTAAGTAACTCACAGGTACTTATAGAAAATCCCTTAAAAAAATTTGAGGCTACCACAACATCTGAAGGTCTGGAAATTTTAGAATATGTTAGAACAATAACACCTTATAAGGATGGCGTTGTCTATTCTTCTCGGCTTTTACAACAATATGCTTCCTTCGATGAAGATTTCGAAGCTTTTTCAACACTTATTGATTACGATTATTGCAAGGTGGTGCGACGTGATAGTGTAATGAATATTGTTGCCACTTGGCATGCTTCCGATACAGATTCACCAACTAAGCGTTACCGATCTGTAACCAGTATTTGGGAAGAAGGAGATTACATAAAAGCGTATGGCTCAGGTACTAATACTGCACTAACGGATACGACTTTTTCATATTTTGTGATCACCTTTGATTCCATGCTGCAAGTCATATCAGAAAATTGGTTTCTTTCTCCTGTTCAAGGAGCTGACGTTATTAACCCTTTCACCTGTATCAATAATCGGCATAATATCATCTATTACACACAAAAATATGTAAAAAGTCCACAAAGCCAAGCGGACACTGCCGTTTATACTATTTTTGAGTTTGATCAACAAGGAAACCTGCTGCATGAGAATGATACTTTGGGTTCGGTATCTACTCCTCTCCAATTACCTAATGGTATGTATATCGTCGGACCAGACCATGTTTTGGATACTTCTTTTCAAAAAGTAGGTAGCATTTCACTTGTATCCAACAACTACCATACACTCATAGACAGTTCACGCTTTCTCACGGTAACACTTGCTGACAGTTTTGCGATTGGCCCATTACCACCGTTTATTATCGGATATTATCCGGGAGCCCAAATAGTAACGCATGCTATTAATCAACCCGTGCAACTTTCTCCTATTTTCGGTCATGGAGACACGTATAGTGATTTTAGTTTTACTTATAATAATTTACCCGCTTATTCCGCCAAGGATACCAATAATATTTATATAGGAAGGGTAAAGTATCAATTTTATGATACTTCACAAGTCTATATTGATAATGTTACTATTCAAGGAGATGTAAATTGGTCCTATACCTTTATAGACGATGACCCTGACTTATTCCGTTTAGAAGCAACCAATGTCGTTACATTAGCCAATGGCAACTGCTTGTTTTTAGCTATTAGAGCCTACACTTATGTTGAATATTCTACTTTAACTTATGATGTATATTATGCTTTAATTGATAAAAATGGTGATTTTATTACCTCATCAGTCAATACGCCTGAATCATTGACTAAAAAATTGGAATACTTCCCCAACCCCACAAACAACATCATCACTATCAGCAACCTAACGAAGCCAAATGCAGCTTATCAAATTAGCAATGCCTTAGGGCAGGTAGTGCAGCAAGGCAAGCTGCAAAGCGATAATACCCTATCGGTAGCTGCGCTGGCAAAAGGTATCTATTTCATAAACATCGAAGGGCACGCGCCTATTAAGGTAGTAAAGGAGTGAGCGAAAGTTTTTCACACGTTGCGATGAATTTGCGGTAGGTTATATTCTGCGATAGCAACTGCTCGTTGCCAACCATTATTACCTGTTGTCGGGCACGTGTAAGCGCAACGTTGAGCTTGCGGTCTTTGCCATCGTCCGAAGCAGTAATCAGGGATGAAAATTGCGTGGGATTATTCACGCACACAGACAAAATAATAATATCCCGTGCGCCGCCTTGATAGCGTTCAACGGTATCCACAGTCAATAAATCGGTGTCAATACCCTGTTGTGTGAGCGTGTTTTTTATTTGTGCAATTTGTGCCCGATACGGTGTTATAATGCCGATGGTGCTTTTAGTAATTGGAACGTTATCAGTTTCAAATTTCTGAAAAATTTGTTGAACAATTTGTGCAATTACAGCCGCTTCAAAACTATTGGTTTTTCCGGTCGGCGAATGAAAATCTACCTGCGTTGGGATGTATAACAAACGCTTACAATGCAGTTCGTTTTCATGTTCTGGCAGAGCTTCTGATTGTGCCACTGCATAAGGGGAAGCGTCGGGTAAAATTGTCAGTGCATCATCATAAAACTCTCCCGCCGGAAAGCGCATGATAGCTTCGTGCATACGACCTTGTTCGCTGAGGTGATCATACGCCCAATGCCAATTTTTTTTGACTGCCTGTTTATACATTCGTTCAAAAAGTGAGTTACGCATATTAGTCAGCCCTAACGGAGAGAGATGCTCATCTTTCACTTCGGAAGCGGCAACGGGTTGTGCCACTACCGCCGGCAGTTGTCGGTGGTCGCCGATGAGGATAAAATGCTGAAACTGCGCAAGTAAACCCACCAACATCGGTTCGAGAATCTGTGAGGCTTCATCAATAATGATGCGGTGAAATTTTTTGAGGTGCAGGAGCTCTTTTTTCCCATTGATTGATGCCACCGTTGCTACCACTATGCGATGTTGTTGGATAATTTCGCTCAACGCTTTTCGCGTATGTACAGCAGCTATTTTTTGGTCAAATAATTGGTCACGGAAACGCTCATCCGTCGCAAAACGCGAGCCTATGCGAAAGTATTGTTGTCGTATATCCCCACCTAGGGATTCGATGGCTTCGCAAATTTCATCTACTGCCCGATTGGTATATGCCAACAGTAAAATATTATCATTAGTGGCATACAACCAATGTGCTACGGCAGCACGCAACATGACACTCGTTTTGCCCGTACCGGGAGGTCCCCAAAGTAAAAAATAATCTTCGGCAGCCATCATTTTATTGAAAATGATGCGCTGCTTTTCAGTCATGTAATTTGTGACATCTGTTTCAATAATATTTGATTCCACTTGTGTGGGAGAAACTTGTGTCAGCAAGCGTTGCTGTATCAGTTCATTTGCCGAAAGCAGCAAAAATAAATTACGGTACATATCATTAAAACTGCTATCTACAAAATCGGGTTCTATGTTCCAAAATTCATGTTGTACAAATAGCGTTTGATTGGTTTGTTTTGCACGTAAGCGCACCGTTATCCTGCGCGTATCTATGGCAACAATGGTGCATTTAAACAACTGATGCTGTAACGGTGTAGGGTTATTTTCATCATAAGGATATAATACAACTACGTCGCTTTGGCGAAAATTTGCTAAGGGATTCGTGAATGTTGTTCGTTCAAAAATAATAATTGCATCTTGCTTATTTGATTGATTATCAATTATTTTTAATCTAAATAAAATAGCATAAGCATCTTCTTTTTCTTTTAATGTGTTGCGCCACAAGGATGCGTTGCCATTGAGTTGGTCGGAATCTTCTATGCCTATTTTTGCTAATAGGTGTTCGCGTGCAACAAATCCTGCAAAAGCAGTAAAATACTTTCTGAGTATTAGTGTTGCTGCTGCGAAATTTTTTTCAAAGGTTTGTAAATCGCTGCGATGGAATCCTGAAATTTTAGGGTATCTTTTCGTATTAATTATATCAAAAAAGTGCTGTTTGTCCAATTCGGTTGCGCGAATATTTGCGATACTCCGTTCAATGGCAACTAATTGATTGCGGGCTTCAATGGCTTCGTATTGTTGTATTTTTGTGACAGGTGCAAAGCGCAAATTTCTTTCTTTTTCTTGTGAATACAAGATATAGTTGGCGGGATCAATTTCATCGCCAAAGGCAGCCTCAATCAACAGGTCATACAATAGCGTTTGGATATAGTGATTTTGATTAATTTGGTAGCGGTTAGGGTTAAAAACTTTTCCGCTTTTTAACTCCACAATGGCTGCGTTTTTGCGCGTATGTGGCGGATGATGTAGAATATCTAAGCGGCCTTGCAGTCCATATTTTTCGGAATAAAAAGAAGGCTCTAAATAACAGTATTGTCGCTCAATGCCTTGCTGAGCAAACTCATTCAATATCACGTTTTTGAGGCGAGCAAAATGCCCTTTACAGCCGGCAAGAAATGTTTTGGCTTGGCTATCGTCTAACTGCAATAAATCTAAGGGGCTAATTTTGAAAATGTGTCGTTTTATTTCATCGAAAGTGATATTTGGGTTGGCAATTATTTCATCTAAAAAAAAATTGACTACATTCCCTTCCACTACTTTTAGGGAGTTGCGATTAGCTGTTGTGCGCCTCACTATATTCAAAATCGGATAAATTGCTTGCTGCTGAAATACTTCGGCTACAGCTGTAACATCCACCAAAAAATCAGGTTCTACCACTATGCCAACTGGACTATAAATCCCCTTTTCGTCAATAGAAATATCTAACAAATTAATAAGTACTGGAAACCCAAACACTTTGCGAATACTTTGTATTGTGCCGTCAAACAACTCATTTTTATCAGAAATTCCGTACTGAATAACAAGCTCTTCGTCTGGCGCATCAACTTTGCGAGCCGTTATTTGCTGCTTGTCGGCATCATCGGCAAGTGCTACTACGCGCATTGATTTTATTCGTTTTTTTGTGATTGTTTTTGTAGGTTTTCGAGCATTTTTTTTAGGCAAAACTTGCTTCAATTCATCCGAAATTGGTGTTTTATAAATATCAGAAACACTTTCGGCAATAGCCCACACGCCATCATTCCACAATGCTTGGAGCTCAGGTTCGGTTGTATTGGGAGTTATTTTTTTTCTCGCCGTTCGGAAGTGGTGTGCATTATAAAGCGTAAGATTATTCAGCTCAAATTTATGCCCAACAAATGCTATTCGCGTAAACAAACTGCTAAAATAAAGTTGCTCCTTTGAAGCAGCTTCGGCATATACTTTTTGAAACAGCTCGTACAACTGCTCTATTCTGTATCGGAGAGGCTGCAACTGCTTGTCGGCAATATGCTTGTGTAGTGCTTTGTAAAAAAGGTCTGCCTGCATGAACGTATTCTCTTTAGGGCTTTTGTATAATCGTTTCTATTTTTTTATTTACGCTTACGAGCTTGTGCGAATGTCAATATCTCATCTATAAATTGGTATGGTTTGTAGCCGTTGATTGCTGCCTGATGAAAAATACAGGTTGCCGGAGTCATGCCCGGCAAGGAATTTACCTCTACAATCACTGTTTCTGCTTTGTTGTTTTTTGCGATACGTACAAATGCATCAATACGGGCATAGCCTTCTACCTGCAAGATTTCGGCTGCGCGTTGCAAATCCGCTTTTACTTGCTCGGCAATGGCTTTGTAGTTGCTCGGCGTATTGCCAAATCGTGCGGGAGTGATATTTTGTCCTTCACCGGCTAAAAATTTTTCTTCTAAAGATAACACTTCTCCGGCAGATAACGCTTCGGAGGGTTCAAACATTTCGTAAGTCAGTTTGTGCTTGTCGTAGTGTGTTAACAGCCCGCCAGTAACTTCCATGAATCGTGCTGCACCATTGGCAGTAATGAGGCTTTCGATGAGTATAGTCGGCTTGGTCGGAAATTCTTCTTTCGGCTTTAGTTGCAAGACGGGTAAGATGTGTTCGGGCACATCGGTAGTATCTCTGAAAATGCCCTCAATATATGCTTTTAATTGTGCTTGGTTTTTTATGACCTTTACGGCGGAACTGCATCCGTCATCTACGGGTTTAGCGATAAGCGGATAATCGAACTGGTGCTCAATGGTTTGAATGGCGGCGCTATAATTTCCATTATAATCTTTTTTATAAATAAGCAGTTGATCGGCAACAACGAAACCCTGTTTTTTTAACAGTTGCAAAGTTTGATATTTATCAATCGTTATAGCAGAGGAACTTACTCCTGAGCCGTTGTACGATAGTCCTACTTTTTCCAACTCATTTTGCAGTGCGCCATCTTCGCCCGGGCGACCATGCAGCGCAATAAACACCACATCTACTTCTTTTGCCAACTGTTTGAAACCGACAGGTTGCGGCTCAAAAATAACATCGGTGGCGGCAAATGTTTGGATGATATTGCTACATTGTTTTTTTATTTTTTCTATAACCGCGTGTTTTTTAAAATGGGCAATTTTGTCCCGAATATCATCGGCATTATCTTTAAACAAAAGCGTAATCGGCATCTTATACAAAGTATAATTTTCGGCATTGCCTGAAAGAAAAATCGGGATGGGTTCGTATTTATCTGAGCCTGCTAATTTTTCGTATATATTGCGCCCACTTTCTACGGATATGTGTCGCTCGTAGGAGTAGCCTCCCATTATTACACCTACTTTTTGCTTTAGATTTTTGGCGGTTTTCTTTTGTTTTAATGCTTCAGAGAGTTGCTGTAATAAGCGATTATAATTATCAGTTTTGTGCAATACTGTACGTATGCGTTCTTGGAGTGAAGTACGTATAATATACGTTAAAAACTGTGAAGGGTTTAAGCCTATTTCGGCAGCTTGATGAAAGAAAAAAGAGGAGGGTAACATACCTGAAGTCGTGTTGGGGTCGTTCAAAAATATCGTCCCTGCTGCATTAATGAATCCGTCAATGCGGGCATACACATTAAATTCAAAAAAGCGAAAAAGTCGTTCACATTCGTTGCGGATGGCTTCTATCTGCGTTGTCGGCAAATCAATAGGTGTAATTTTTCGACTCAAGCCAGGCAAGTATTTTGCTCGATAATCGAACACTTCCTTTCCTTTCACAATTTCGGTGGGCGGTAGTGCGATTGGCGTGCCGTCTTCATCTTGAATGACAACACAGGAAAATTCGCGTCCTTGTATAAACCCTTCTACCACAACTTTTTGTTCTGATAAATGACCGTACAACGTTACTGCATTTGCGAAAGCTAAATTCTCATTTAAAAAAGTAAGAAGGTGTTCCGGATGATAAATAGTCGTTGTCGCATTATTACAATAAGCATCAACTGGTAGCCCAATGCTTTCTCGAATATCTGTCAGGTGGCGCACGTATTCTACTCGTTCCTCATGGCTGCGTTTTGACCAATCCTTCTGAAAAATATTTTCGATAAAAAATGCTTTGTTTACGGCAGCTATAAATCCCCTTTCGCCTTGCTTTTCGCCAACGATGGTTATACCAATAGACGATCCTTGATTGGCAGGACGCACCACTATCGGGTATTTCACATCATTGACAACTTGCTTGAAAATTTTTTTTGTGTTGGCGGTAAGCCATGATGCTCTCGGAATAATAACAACCGGTTGATTAGCAAAGCCCCCGATTTCCATCATTTTCTTTTGGAAGGATTTATCCATCCCGATTGCACTGGCGCGAATACCACTACCGGTGTAAGGTATTTGCAGCGATTCTAATAATCCTTGTAGTTGTCCGTCTTCGCCGAAGTTACCATGAAGGGCTAAAAAAGCAATATCTATCAGGTTGGGTAACTCATCAATAGTTACTTTTCTACCGACTTGTAATATAATCTTTTCTTGCTGTGCTGCTGATAATATGCCTAAACTTTCTATATAAATTTGGAATGCATTAGGTGAATCAGTTAATGCTATAACAGGCGGGTAAAAGTCGCGAATGCTACCTTTATATAGGTACTGCCAATCTAATAAAATAAAATTAAGGTGACTGTCAATGAATATTGGTATTGGCTCGAAGATAGATTTATCCAAATTATCATAAACTGTTCTGCCTCCGGCAAATGCTATTTCGCGTTCGCGCGAGTTGCCACTAAAAAGAATCCCGACTTTTATCATAAAATTTTGTGATGTGATTTTGGGCAAAAATAGTCGTTTTACCGAACTTTTTGTATGTTATTCAATAACTTACTTGGCGGGTTTGGCAAAATCCATCGTCCAATATTGTCCTTTTTTTGCGAATCCTACTTGGGTGTAGGTTGGCGACATGAGCGTGCGGCAATGCCCTGTGCTTTCCTTCCATGCAGCTACCACGCTCTCGGCATTATCAAAGCCCCATGCGATGTTTTCGCCACAGTACGACCACTTATACCCTGCTCTACTGATGCGATCGCTACTCTCGCTACCGTCCGAACCTACGTGGTTCATATCGTCCATCCGATACATATCTGCACTATGCCGTGCTGCTGCCACATAGAGTTTGTCGTTCCACGTAAGTGGAGATACGGGTGCATAATATTTTCCGCCACAACGGCAGCCCTTTGTGCGTATTTCATTGATGAGCATCACTCCAGTTTTTTGATATGGTTCTATTGGTTTTTTTTTCTGAAATGCTGTAAGTGCGGACAGTAAAACTATGGTTAAAATAATGCGTATTGCGTTCATGTAAATTTTTGTTTTGAGAATAAACGCAAGTGAGTTTCTATTTATTTTTTGATGCGGTGTAAAATCCATTTTTCTTGATTATCCTTACGCTGTAAATGTAACGTACCATCTGGATACTTGTCAAATGTGAATGATGTTGAACTATACTCTTCATCACCAACAATTATTTTTCCGGAAGGTTGAATAATTACTTTTGCATTTGAATTTGCAAATTGCCACGTGCCGACATACTGCTTCTCCAATTCCTTTTCTATGGGGATAAATGATTTCCGTATAGGTTTTTTGGGGGCGATTATCAATGGGCGAATTGGTGATTCGTTAATTTTCCCGCCGAACAGTTCAACTTCCGCCATGCGCTTGTCTATATCAAGGGGTTGTTCCATATCAATATATAATGTATCATTCGCTGCGCCGAAGTTGGGGTCAGTTGTGAGCACTTTGAGCGCTGCAATTTCCTGCTTTGCAGAGGCTAATTGTTGATGTTGCTGAATAGCAAAAATGGTAACTCCTGTTACCAAAAGTAGGAGTGCTATGCTGGCGGCTGCCATTATAAGTTGATTGTTGAACAAGCCCCATACACGACGACGTAGCTGCTTGTTTGCCTCCAAACGTTTTGCCAAAGTCTGCCATGCTTGCTCGGATGGTTGCTGGTGCAAGTTTGGTGCTATACTGTGAAACATTTCCTCCAACTTATCCAAATTATTCATACATTATTATGTTAGTTTTGAGTAATGCGCTTCATTTAGGGTTCAGCTCGCTGTGCTGAAGCAGTTGTTGCAATTTCTGTTTGGCTAATAAAAATTGTGACTTCGAGGTATTAATACTGATGCCTAACATATCTGCAATTTCTTGATGCGAATAGCCTTCCATGACGTACAGGTTGAACACCGTGCGGTAGCCATTAGGTAGTTTGTCTAATAATTTAAACACTTCGTCTCCTTCGATATGTACGGGTAATTGGGCGGGCAGCGTGTTGGCTACAGCCTCAGTCATTTCGGCAAACAAAATTTTCTGCTTTCGCAAAAACATGAGTGCTTCGTTGACGATTATTTTTCGCAGCCAGCCTTCAAAGTTGCCCTCGCCATTGTACTGTTCAATTTTGGTTAATCCTTTAAACATCCCTTCAATCAACACGTCTTCAGCGTCTGCATCATTGCGGATATACCGCCGACAAACCGCCATCATACGTGCGGCAAAATGGTCGTACAGCATTTTTTGCGCCAAACGATTTTGTTGTTTACTGTGTTGTATGAGCGTGTTGATGTCCATTCGGTTATGAAAACCTTTATTTATTAGATGCTTTTTTGTTAACTTTAGGTGCGTGAGGAAGAATATATAACGTAAAAAACGAAGCGACAAGCATATTGTACACTTGTCGCTTGATAATTAAAATTCTTATATCTGATTCTGCCTATTCTGATAAATCAAATGTACTCAAAAAGCCAGTATGGAAGTTGCCAGCACGAAATTGCTCATCTCGCATCAAACGCTGATGAAATGGGACGGTAGTTTTGATACCTTCTACAATGAATTCGTCAAGTGCACGCTCCATTTTAGTAATACATTCCTCGCGGGTGCGCGCTTTGCAAATTAATTTTGCTATCATGGAATCATAATATGGCGGAACGGTGTATCCTGCATACACATGGGTATCTACGCGAACGCCATGTCCTTTTGAGCTATGGAAAGAAGTGATTTTACCCGGACTTGGACGAAAGTCATTGAACGGATCTTCGGCATTGATGCGGCACTCCATTGCATACAAAAGTGGCACATAATTACTACCTGAAATAGGTTCACCGGCAGCTACTTTTATCTGTTCCTTAATGAGGTCATAATCTACTACTTCTTCTGTTACAGGATGTTCAACTTGTATGCGCGTGTTCATTTCCATGAAATAGAAATTGCGGTATTTATCCACCAAAAACTCTACTGTACCAACACCTTCGTAATTGATGCTCTGTCCTGCTTTAATGGCGGCTTCGCCCATTTTGTCGCGTAGCTCTGGTGTCATAAACGGTGATGGAGATTCTTCGACTAACTTCTGATGACGGCGTTGAATGGAACAATCGCGTTCGGAGAGGTGACATACTTTGCCGTATTGATCACCTACTATTTGGAATTCGATGTGGCGCGGCTCTTCAATGTACTTTTCGATATAGATGCCATCATTGCCAAATGACGCGCGTGCTTCGCGGCGAGCTGCGTCCCAGTTATTTTCAAATTCTTTTTCTTCCCAAACTATTCGCATACCTTTACCGCCGCCGCCGGCAGTGGCTTTAAGGATTATCGG
>JAGOHC010000043.1 GCA_017996375.1 Saprospiraceae bacterium
ACTATGCGAAAGGCTACAACGAAGTGAAGTTGAAGCGTGCAGACTTATCTGCTACAGGTTTAGTGTACTACACACTTGAATCTGCTAACAACACCGCTACTAAGCGCATGATTATTGTAGAATAATTTTTGTAAGAATTATTTTATAATTGATAAAATACAGCCTCGCTCCACTCGGAGCGAGGCTTTTTATTTGCATTTTATGTATAATTTTTATTTTTATTTCAAAAATACCATATTTAGGGTAGTGCGTTGTATGAACATATCTTATAATTTTGTAATATAATTTTAAGAACAAAAATCGAACATTTTTTAATCTCCCAATCCGATTCTCATGAACAACCTGAATTTTACTTCTGTCATTTCTACATTTCTACGACAACTACTATTTTCAAAATCTGTTAATACTACGCAAAAGATTTCCAAGGAGAAGTCTATATTAGTGTACACCTATCAACCAACTTCAGAAAGGAGAATTCGTCGCTCCTAATCACATTTAGAAATTAATGTTATTACTATTGTAAATACTTGTGAAGTATTTATGGTAGGCACTTAAATCATCCCGGTCGATATGAAACAGATAGCCAATCGTATGTTTAAATACATATTATTATTTATAATGTGTAATATTTTGATAAACAATTTATTAGCAGATTGTTCATTAAATGCTGTTAATCTAAATATAGGTGTTGACCCTACAACCTGCACAGCAATTATCCATTACAGTGCTGTACTAACAGGCGAAGATAATCCCTTAATTTGCTCACCAAATGCACCCTCAAATTTCTATGTAATAGCATTATTTCAAGGTGATACGATCGCACAAGGCTTAATGTATGCAACCATCCCAACAGGGCATATTGGGCATACTATTATGATAAAAATAAAACACCTGCCGAGTGGAAATTCTTCATGGAGTTCGGTTTATATCACTGATAAAGTGCGCCCAACGATGGCTTGCCCAGTTGATGTGACGATACAATGTGTCGAAAGCTTGGATCCAGATATTAACACCGGTTTAGGGCAACCTACGGTAAGTGATTGCTCCGCATTTACAGTAAATTATACAGATGTTGTTAATAATTTTTCTTGCACACAGAATAGTACATTTTCCGTAATAGTGTTTCGAACATGGCGAGCGACAGATGCATATAACAATACCAAAACTTGTACACAAACAATTTATGTCGCTCGCCCTAATATTAATGATGTGGTTTTTCCACTACCCTTAGATGACATTTCATTGCCCACTTTAGCCTGTGATAACCCCAACACTACTCCTGCAAATACAGGCTACCCAACTATTTATGGCAATGTTCTGACATCGCAAAATACTTGTATGTTAGATGTGTTTCATAGTGATCAGTCCTTTCCTACCTGTAATGGTAGTTTTAAAATTTTCCGCACATGGATAGTGGCAGACTGGTGTACCGCGCAAACGCGAACATTTATACAAATTATTTCGGTCAAAGATAAGATACCTCCCACATTAGTCTGCCCTTCTTCTATAACAGTTAGTACCACCGGGTACGGATGTTTAGCCAATGCCATGCTTCCGTCGGCTCAAGTTAGTGATAATTGCGACGCTGCTCCTTTAGTGCGGATTGTTGGTGAAAATGGAATTAATATTTCTTCAAATGGTGGTGTTATTAGCAACCTTCCGTTAGGTACACAAAACATACACTATATTGCAACTGATGCTTGTGGCAATGCAGATACTTGTACAACAACAATAAATGTAATTGATAATACCGCACCGTATGTAGTGTGTATTGAATTGACTACCACGACACTCAACAACTTAGGGCAATCAAGAATTTATGCAACGTCTTTTAATTCGGGTAGTAATGATAATTGCTGTGCAAGCAATCAACTTACTTATAAGGTGAAACGCATGGGGCAACCCGACGCAGCATTTAACGATTATATTGATTTTTCTTGTGCAGATGTGGGCAATGTAATTCAGGTTATTTTACAAGTGACCGATTGTCATGGCAACTCAAATGTCTGTATGATACAAGTAACAGTTGAAGACAAAACTCCTCCGGTAATTACTTGTGCGCCAAATGTAACAATAACTTGTTTGCAAAATGTTGATAATCAATTTATTGCGCCAAGTGTTTACGATGCTTGTAATTATACATTAACATCTACTGTAATTAATAATATTGATAATTGTGGGAATGGCAGCTCAGTCAGAACTTGGATAGCAAGCGATAACTATGGTAATCAATCAACGTGTAGTCAAACGGTTGTTGTATCACACGTCTCAAATTTTGTAGCACAATTTCCGCAAGACGTTACTATAAATAATTGCTCGGGTGATGTTTCTCCATCTGTTACGGGTCAGCCGATTATATCGGCAGTAGATTGTGAATTGATAGCACAAAATTTTACCGATGAAATATTCACTACTGTTGCAGATGCTTGTTATAAAATAATCCGTACTTGGCGAGTAGTAAATTGGTGTACATACAACCCGAACAACAACGTAACCACTACCAACTTAGGTATTCCGTTAGGAAACAACCAATACCGCGATGATGATGGTTATTTCAAATATAGTCAGATAATAAAAGTTATGGACAACACGCCACCTCAACTTATTTGCCCAAATGATATTGTTGTAGGTGTTGAAAATAATTGTTTAGCAACTGTGACATTTCCTTATGCCGAAGCTACAGATGCATGTAGCAACCAAACAAGTATTACAGTAACGAGTAGTTTAGGTACTGGAGTTGGACCATTTTATAATGTACCCGCCGGCGTATATGTGGCAACACATCGCGCTACCGATGGCTGTGGCAATTTTACAACTTGTACATCAAAGGTGATAGTGTTAGATAATAAAAAACCTACGCCAGTGTGTATCAACGGATTAGCGATAGATTTAATGCCCGTTGATACGAACAATGATGGGGTTTTTGATACTGGAATGATAAACCTTTTTGCTCGAAATTTCAATTACGGAAGTTATGATAACTGTACTGCATCGGGGCAATTAAAAATCTCTTTTTCGGCTGATGTAAATGATACGATTCGACAATTTTCGTGCAACCAAATCGGCACACAATTTATTGAAATGTGGGTAACGGACGCAAATGCCAACCAAGATTTTTGCCAAACCTACATCCTCATTCAGGATAATAATAATGCTTGCCAACAGGCAATTACCTTTGCAAATATTGCCGGAAATATCACCACTGCATCGGGGCTGCCAATTAATGCAGTTGCTGTGCAAGTGCAACAAGCCGGTATTCCTCAAGCCACAAATATTTTAGGGGATTATATTTTTGCAGGGCTACCCGTAAATCAAGCATACAGCGTAACACCAAATTTAGATATAGCACCTGCTAATGGCGTTACAACTTATGATATTGTGTTGCTGCAAAAGCATATTTTGCAATTAGATACCTTAGATACACCTTACCAATACATAGCTGCGGATGTGAATCGTTCCGGTACACTAACCACTTTTGATTTAGTTGAAATGCGTAAGTTAATTTTAGGGAATATAGAGCAGTTTTCAAACAATACCTCTTGGCGATTTATTGATGCAAATTATCAATTTCAAAATCCGAGTAATCCACTATCAGAATCAATACCGGACGTATATAATATTGATAATCTGACAGGTAATATGCAAATTAATTTTGTCGGCGTAAAAATTGGTGATATTAATAATAGCGCAATACTCAATAACTTAAATGGAAGCGTAGATAGAAATGCTCCGGAGCAGGTATTTTTCACAAAAAATATTACACTCGAACAAGGTACTACGGTAGAAATACCAATTCGAACACAAGCTGTAAAGGATTTAGTCGGTTTACAGTTGGCACTTGATATTGATGAAAATTATTTTTCTTTTGATGCACTACAAAGTGATATTATTTCGCTCAAAAAAGTTAATTACAATTACCAAAATGGGCAACTGAAAATTAGTTGGAATACAGAAGGTATGCCGCTAAATTTACCCGAAAATGAGATAATATTTACACTAAAAGGCTATATAAAACAAACGGTTCAGCTATCAGCTTCACTTCAACTTAGTAGCAACTTTTCTTCTGAAATTTATACACAAAATAACTTTGATATTACAACCGAAAAACTGACCTTAACAAATATTAACGCTGATAATCAGACAGAAAACCTGCTGTATGCAAACTACCCCAACCCGTTTTTTGAAACTACTACGATACCTTTTTTATTAACCCGTGATGATTTTATTTCTCTTGAAATAACAGATGAAATCGGCCAAATTATTTGGAAGAAAACAGGCTACTATACAAAAGGTTATCACGAAGAAAAATTTACAAAAAAAGAAACAAATGGCGGTTACATTTATTACTTTCGGCTACATACAAGTACCGATTCACAAATAAGAAAAATGGTTGTTGTAAAATAAGAAAGGCGTAAGTCAATCTTTGAAGGCAAAGGGCGGCAAAAGTGTCGCTCTTTGTTTTTATATACTATGGAGAAATAGAAAAAATTTATATATATTAAAAATTAATCATATATATTTGGATATTCAAAATATGAATCATATATTTGCATCACGATTCATTCCCATTCCGATACAGTTATTTCAAACTGTCATATCCCTATTCCGATTCAAAGTTTATTGTATTACGCAAAGTGATTTTTTGTGCATTAAATATTGTAATTGTTTAATATTTAATGTGTAATTTTTTTGTGAATTAATATGTTACCTCTATTAATTTACTCATGCAATATTGTCTAATTTGTTTTTTTTTATATTGAACATTTGAACAGCAAATTACTGTCCATCCATCCAAAAATTTAACCGTATTTGTCTTAATATAAATCGGTTCTTTGGGATGACCTCTCTCCAAAAGTCGGAGAGAGGATTTTTTATTTTAAGTAACATCATTTTCTTTTCAAACAAAAAAGGATATGCACTAGCATATCCTTCAGAAAATAATTTGTTGTACTCTGTTTATTACTCTAAAACATTCAATAAGTTTTCAGCCTCTCTTTGGAACGGATGGTTAGCATCTGCAGCAACTTTTTTGAAGATTGTTTTAGCGGCATCCGTCTTACCTTGCATGTAAAAACTCCAGCCTAACATCCATTGCGTTTGTGGATAAATTGCGTTGGGATTTTTGTACATCGGCATCAATATACGTGCTGCATTTTCATACTGCTTCGATTCAAAAAGTGCTATCGCTTTCAATAATGCAACCTGTTCTGTTGTAGTAGGTTCTGCAGATAATTTTACTAAAGCAGCTTCATATTGTCCTTTCAGAACGAGCTGTTTTGCGTCCGCCAATTCGTCGAGCGTGATTGCAGAAATTGGCGATTTGTAATGCTTGTTTATGTTAGTAAGTTCTACAATGCTATATTCATTTTCATCTTCAACACCTCTGATATGCGTACCTACCTCCGAAGGCTGGAAGGTATTATTTTTATTAGTTTTAAGATTTGCAATAGCATCAGATTTTGGGCTGTTTTTTGGGGTTTGTTTATCAGTTTTTGATGATGGTATTTCTTCAGTAACTACAGTTTTTTCGTTTTCTTTAGTTGGCAACTCTTCAACAGGCTGTATAATAATAGGCTGGTTGTCAGCAATTTGAACCTTATCTTCTTGCTTGTTTGAGATCAGGTAAAAACCTAATCCGAGTAAGAACAACAGTGAAGCAGCTACTGCCCATGAGCTAAACCGAGCCATACGAGTGGGAGCCTGTGGTTGAGTTGCATTTCTTTGTGCGTTCACTACCTTTTCGCGAAGTGCGTTGTTGTACAAGTGCAACTCTAAGAGATAGGCTTTCCGCAACTCATAGTTGGTATTTAATTCGTTTTCAAACTGTTTCATTTTGGTTTCAGATAAACGATGATGTATATAGTCGGAAATATTATTAAATAAATTCATAATGGTAATTTTGAGCTTATTCAAAAAAATTGTGTCTCTGAGTTTCAATCAATGCAGTAAGTTTTTTCAAACATTCACTGCGCTTATTTTTTACGGTATCAGCAGTTGTGTACTGAGTAAGTTTTAGTTGAATAATTTCTTCATCTCTATAGCCTTCAAAATATTTTAATCGTAACAGCCGCTCACAATTTTCGCCAACACTTTTCAAACATTCGGCAACTAACCGATCGCGCTCTTTCATAGCAAAGTAATCATTCAAACTATCTTCGCCGATGTGAAAAGTACTGTCAATATCATCAAAATGGCGATTGTTCTTGCGAGAATAATTCTGTACTATTCTTTTGGCAATTTCTACAGCAAATGTAGAGGGGCTATTGCCTAAAAATTGATACTCGCCTTGTTGAATTTTTCTGAGCAGAATCATTATTGTATCCGTCATTACTTCTTCAGATTCCTCCTTTGAGATGAGGTTTCGGATGTAATATCCGTTAACTGTTCCTGCAATTTTAGATTGTACACACTGAATCGCTTTATCCTCAGCAAGTCGTAATCCTTCGTATAGTGCTTGGTTATCAATATAGCTCGTACAAGCACTTTTGCTTCTGTCAAAAAAAGTATCAAAAACTCTTAACATCTCTTGTAGTTTATGTATGTCCTTAAATGGAGAAAGGTAACCGAAAGTTAGTTTTATATGTGTGATTTGTGTTAATGTAGCATAAAATTACTATTATACTTTTAAACTATATGAAAATGTAGGCTTGTAAATTGCTATTTACTATGCTTGAACCACAAAAAAGCAATAACTTCACACCCGAATTGGCAATTACTTTAAATTAACCTTTAGAATTGCTTTATACAGATTAATCTATGTTTCAATTTATAAAATCGCTCTTTAGCAAAACGCAGGATAGCCCAACGGCAAAAGCAGCATCGGATATGAAGTATTTAATTGTAGGTTTAGGAAATATTGGTGAAGAATACGAAAACACCCGCCATAATGTAGGGTTTATTGTTGCAGATTATTTAGCACAAAAATTTGAAGTAAACTTCAATATCGGCTCACATGCCTTCTTCACCGAATTTAAACATAAAAGCCGTACCTTTGTACTCATCAAACCTACAACTTATATGAACCTCAGTGGCAAAGCAGTACGCTATTGGTTACAAAAACATAATATCCCCAAAGAGAATCTGTTGGTAATCGTGGACGATTTGAATTTGCCTTTCGGCAAACTACGACTCCGCCCTAATGGTGCCAATGCCGGACACAACGGCTTGAAAGATATTGATGCAGTTTTGGGTGGCAACAACTATGCGCGGTTGAGAATAGGCATTGGCGATAGTTTTCCTAAAGGTGGGCAAGTGGCGCACGTGTTAGGAAAATGGAAAAAAAAAGAACAAGAAGAATTACCCAATATATTAGATGCTGCAGCAAAAACTGTGTTGAGTTTCGGAACAATCGGCTTGGCGCAAACAATGAATCTTTATAATAAATAAGCGGAAAATGAACTTTCCTAAACCAATCCCCGTAACGGCTATTGCCGAAAAAATTAATGCTACAATCATCGGCGATGCACAACAACTTGCACTTGGCATCAACGAGATACATAAAGTTAGAGTCGGCGACATCACCTTTGTAGATGTTGAAAAATATTACGACAAGGCATTACAATCCAAAGCCACTATCATTATTATAAATAAACAAACAGAAGTACCGGCAGGTAAAACTTTATTAGTTTGCGATGCTCCGTTTGATGCCTACAATCAACTTGTAATTGATCAGCGTCCATTTCAACCCTTAGTTGCCCCGATTAGCCATGAGACAGATATACACCCAACAGTTATCTTTGAACCCAATGTAGTTGTCGGACACGATGTGCAAATTGGTGCAAATTCATATATTGCTGCAAACACTGTCATCGCTCCACATACGATCATCGGCGAAAACGTAATCATACAACAAAATTGCACTATAGGCTCAACAGCATTTTACTTTAAGAAAAAAGAAGAAAAATATCACGCGTGGCGAAGTGGAGGCAGCGTTATTATTGAAAATGATGTACAGATTGGCGCAGGCTGCACCATCGCTCAGGGCGTATCCGGTGATACCATCATCGGCGAAGGAACAAAATTAGATTGCCAAATACATATTGGACATGGCGTTATTATCGGTAAAAATTGTTTATTAGCCGCGCAAGTTGGCATTGGCGGAAAAACCATTGTTGAGGATAACGTTATCATGTACGGGCAAGTAGGTGTCGCTCAAAATTTACGTATCGGCAAGGGAGCAGTAATATTAGCAAAATCAGGTGTGTCAAAAGATCTTGAGCCTAACAACACGTATTTTGGATATCCAGCTTCAAACGCACGCGAGCAATACAAGATGTTAGCTATTTTGCGCTCTTTTTTGAAAAAATAATTTTTGTTTTTTAATGACAACATCATCTTAATATGTCAAAACCAACCATCGCAGAAGGCACGCGTGATCTATCTCCACAACAAGTAGCTAAAAGGAATTATATTTTTGACATTATAAAAAATGTGTTCATAAAATATGGTTGCCAGCCATTAGAAACGCCTGCTATGGAAAACCTCTCCACCCTCATGGGTAAGTATGGCGAAGAAGGCGACCGCCTATTGTTTAAAATTTTGAACAACGGCAATTTTATGAAAGATGTTCAGCAACAACTATTGATTGAAAAAAATTCTAACGCCTTAGTTACAGCACTTTCAAAGCGAGGTTTGCGTTATGACCTCACCGTTCCGTTTGCGCGTTATGTGGTGATGCACCAACACGAAATCACTTTTCCGTTCAAACGCTATCAAATACAACCAGTGTGGCGTGCCGACCGTCCGCAACGAGGGCGGTATCGAGAATTCTACCAATGCGATGTAGATATTGTAGGCTCAGATGCACTGCTCTATGAAGCAGAATTAGTACAAATTTATGATGAGGCTTTCGCCAAAATGGGTTTACAGGTTATTATTAAAATGAATAATAGGAAAGTGCTGCAAGGTATCGCCGAAGTCGCCAATATCCCTGACCAAATGTTGGACATGACTGTCGCTATTGATAAGTTGGACAAAATAGGAATGGATGGCGTTACTAAAGAATTAGAGCAGCGCAATATTCCAGCGGAAGCAATTAAAAAAATAATAGAAATTTTATCGGTAAATGATATTTCAACATTAGCAACACATCTCACAACCGAAACCGGCAAAAAGGGTATTGCCGAATTGCAAACCGTATTCGATTATCTGTCGGATACTAAGTTACACAACCAAGTGGCGTTGGATGTAACTTTAGCGAGAGGATTGAATTACTACACAGGGTGTATTTTTGAAGTGGTTGTTGATGAACTCAAACATCCTATCAAAATTGGCAGCATAGGCGGAGGTGGCAGATATGACGACCTCACTAGTGTTTTTGGGTTGAAAGGTGTTTCGGGAGTTGGTGTTTCTTTCGGCGCCGACCGCATTTATGATGTGTTGGAAGAGTTGCAACTTTTCCCGATAGATGTTGCTGCTACCTTACAGTTGTTGTTAATTGCTTTTGATGAGCCTACGCATCGTTGGGCATTTCAGTGTTTAACGAAATTACGGCAAGAAAATATAGCTTGCGAAATTTATCCCGAACCCACCAAGCTGAAAAAACAAATGAAATATGCAAACGACAGACAAGTACCTTTTG
This sequence comes from Saprospiraceae bacterium, assembly GCA_017996375.1. Lineage (GTDB taxonomy): Bacteria > Bacteroidota > Bacteroidia > Chitinophagales > Saprospiraceae > JAGOHC01. The sequence goes on from JAGOHC010000043.1 coordinate 9,581, forward strand.
TGGTGTTGATAGGAGAGGAGGAACTATTGGCTAATAATTTTACCTTAAAAAACATGACTACCGGCGACCAACAGCAGGTAACTTTTGAGGAGCTAATTGACCGATTTGGAAATATATAAGCATTTTTTGATATGAACTATATAGGTGAACATCTCATTTTGGGGAAAATTGCACACTTTGCTATTGTGTTGAGTTTTGTTGCAGGATTACTCGCAGCAACGGCATACTTTTTCGCTACACAAAAGCGTGACACTCCCGAATTTGCTGGCTGGCGTAAAATTGGTCGTTACTCATTTTTGATACATTGCATAAGCGTTTTAACAATCATAGGCACGATGCTTTACGTCATGTCTCAACAGTATTACGAATATCATTATGTGTGGCAACACGTATCTGAAGATCTGCCATTCAAATTTATATTTTCGGCATTTTGGGAGGGGCAAGAGGGCAGCTTTTTACTCTGGATGTTTTGGCACGTCGTGTTAGGCATTATTCTGCTAAATTCCGCAAAAAACTGGGAAGCTCCAACAATGTCCATGCTCGCATTAGTGCAAGCCATCATTGCTGCCATGTTGTTAGGTATATATTTTGGCGATTTTAAACTTGGTTCAAATCCGATGCTACTCACCCGCGACGTGATGAATATTCCGTTGTTTAAAAAAGCAGACTACCTCACGGTGCTCAAAGGAAATGGCTTGAATCCTTTGCTGCAAAATTATTGGATGACCATTCATCCACCAACCTTATTTTTGGGTTTTGCTTCTACTGTCATACCGTTTTGTTACGCCATCGCCGGACTTTGGACGCGTCAACATTCCGCCTGGTTGAAGCCTGTGTTACCTTGGGCTTTATTTAGCAGTTTTGTTTTAGGCTTAGGCATACTCATGGGTGGAGCTTGGGCTTATGAAGCACTTAGTTTTGGAGGATACTGGGCTTGGGACCCTGTCGAAAATATGTCTTTAGTACCTTGGCTGATTTTGATTGGTGGTATTCACGGCAATCTAATTGCAAAAAATACAGGGCACAGTATAAAGACTACCTATTGGTTTTATTTGCTGTCATTTATTTTGGTATTGTATTCCACTTTCCTTACCCGAAGTGGCGCATTGGGCGATACTTCTGTACATGCTTTTACTGAAATGGGGCTTGAGGCGCAACTAACATTTTTAGTGTTAATTTTTACTGCAATTTCTTGCCTGTTTTATTTTACTAATCGTTCATCAATACCAGTAATTCAAAAAGAAGAAGCCAGTTCCTCCAAAGAATTTTGGATGTTCATTGGGGTATTAGTTTTACTATTTTCAGCAATATTAATTACTTTCACCACATCCATTCCGGTATATAAAAAAGTGGCATCGGCGTTTGGTATTTCGCTTAACATCACTTCACCACTCGACCCTATTACACATTACAACAAGTACCAACTTTGGATTGCCATATTTATCGGGTTACTTTCTGGCGTTGCGCAATTCCTTCGTTACAAAGAATACAATTTTTCCGTACGTTTTCAAAAAGTAGCAATGCAGTTGGGTATAGTTGCTGCTGTTTCGGCTGTGCTCACATTCCTGACAACTTATTGGATAAATGCTGTAGCTTGGCAATATATTTTACTTTTGTTTTTTAGTTATTTTACGATTGTCAGCAATCTCGGTTATTTTTTCTTTTCCATGAAAATGAACACCCGCATGGTGGCATCAGCGATGTCGCATGTTGGTTTCGGCGTTATGGTAATTGGCATCATGGCGAGCAGTTTAAATAAAGAATTTATTTCTACAAATACATTTGCTCAACGCGGACTTATAGAAGGATTCACTGATGAAAATTACAAACGAAATATATTATTATTAAAAGGTGTGCCGATGTTGATGAGTGGTTACGAAGTTACTTATACAGCTGATACACTCGAAAAATATAACCGCACATTTACAGTCAATTATAAAAAGAAAGATAAAAGCGGTAAGGTGATTGAAAACTTTGACTTGCACCCTAACATTATTTACGCTAAAGATTTCACGAAAGTAGCTGCCTCGAATCCCTCTACAGTGCGTTATCTTAAAAAAGATATTTTTACTCATATCGCCTCGTTGCCTCGTGCCGAAATTGATTTCGAGTTTGCTCAGAAACAAGAAGATAGTTTAAAATATCAAACCTATTCAGCTTTAGTAGGCGACACCATTTTCACATCAAAATATTATGCGGTTATAAAAGCTATTGATAAAAAACCTACCCACCGCGATTATAAACCTGATAAAATGGATCTGGCTTTAGGCCTGACCTTAGTGTTTAAAGATATTGAAAGTGACTCCTCGTGGACGGCGAAACCCGTATTGGTGCTGCGTGGAAATGTGGTGATGAATTATCCCGACAATATCTCCAACTTAGCCTTAAAAGTTCGCCTTAAAGATGAAGTTTTTGATGCTGTGTTTACACCCGAAACAAAATTGAATTACCAACAATTTACCATCAAAGAAGGACAAACTTTTACCATCGATAAACAAAAAGTAACCTTAATCGGTTTTAATAAACAGCCAGAACATCCGTACTATACACCTGAAAAAGGAGATATTGCAGTAGGTGCTGTGTTGATGGCGGCTCGTGAAAGAGATACGGTGGTGGCGCAGCCTGTGTACCTTATTCGCGGCAACAAACCCTTCAATATAAAAGATGAAATGCAAGCGTTAGGTATGCACTTTCGGATTGTAGGCATCAGCCCTCAAACGGGAGATATACAAATTATGGCAGCCAAAGCACCTGTGCAACAATCGAAATTAGCTTTTGAAATTGCCGAAGGCGCACCACGTACCGATTATATTGTGATGGAAGCCATCCTGTTTCCGGGTATTAATCTTTTTTGGGGCGGCAGCCTGATGATGTTGTTTGGCTTGCTAACAGGAATGTTTATTCGAAAACGGAATAATAATTGAAGGAATTTATACAAAAAATAATAACACACAAGGTAAATTAATAAAACTATAAAAGCTACATGGATATTCTTAAATGTTTAATTATTGGCTCCGGTCCTGCAGGTTATACTGCGGCAATCTATGCCGCACGCGCAAATATGCATCCAGTATTATATACAGGCGCAGAGCCAGGCGGTCAATTAATGATTACTACAGAAGTAGAAAACTTCCCGGGTTTCGCACACGGCATACAAGGTCCTGCACTTATGGAAGAGTTTCGTAAGCAAGCAGAGCGTTTTGATACCGTCATTCATTATGAAAAAATTACTAAAGTAGATTTTTCCGGACCCATACACAAAGTTTGGACTGAAAGTGGGCAAGAAATTGCAGCACATACGGTCATTATTGCTACGGGTGCTTCCGCAAAATGGTTAGGATTGCCTTCCGAAAAGCGGTTAATGAACAATGGTGTATCTGCTTGTGCAGTTTGTGATGGTTTCTTTTTCAGAGGGAAAGATGTAGCTATTGTCGGTGCAGGTGATACGGCTGCAGAAGAGGCATCATACTTGGCAAAGCTATGCCCAACGGTACATCTGTTAGTTCGGCGCGACGAAATGCGCGCCTCTAAAGCCATGCAGCAACGCGTATTGAACAACCCAGCTATTAAGGTGCATTGGAATACCGAGGCAGAAGAAATAGTAGGTGAAAATGTTGTTGAAGGCGTACGTGTAATAAATAACAAAACAGGTGAAAAGCAAGTTCTTCCTGTTCAAGGATTTTTTGTAGCTATCGGGCATCAACCCAATACCGAGATTTTTAAAGACTGGCTACCGATGGATGAAAGTAGTTACTTGTTGGTTACGCCTGGAACATCCTTGACGAAAATACCGGGTGTGTTTGTTAGTGGCGATGCGCAAGATAAAGTTTACAGACAAGCGATCACTGCTGCAGCAACGGGTTGTATGGCTGCCTTAGATGCTGAACGTTATTTAGTATCCATAGGAATTGAATAAGCTAATGCAACGGATTCTCTGTAACAAAAGCGATAGCTAAAAAGTGATTTTGGCTATCGCTTTTTTATTTAAAATTAGTTGTGGTTAATGTAATATTAAAATATAATTTATTTGTAAAATATTGTTGGTTAAGTTTTTGCAAACAATTTTATCCAATTATTATAGATTTAAAGATAATTTACAGCTTTATTCTGTGTGTGAAGCAAAGAGAATAATAGCAATAATGTACGTCACAATTAACAAACAAAACACTTTGATTATCATACTGTAACCTTGCTCTTTTGCTGAACCAATAAAATTAAATTATCAAATTTAATATGCAAAAGAATAGCTTACTACTGCCGTTGATAGTTTTTATACTCTTTGCGGCGGTATTCCAAGGATGTAAAAAAGACCCAGTCGAAAGTGATGCAGTATTCTCAACATACACTAAAGATTATTCCTCAGAAGTTGCGAATACATGGTCAGAACTTTCTTTAGATTTAACAAAAAAAACATCAGGATTTGTTCCTCCTATTGCGAGCCGTGCGTATGGGTATTTGGGGATAACTTTATACGAATCAGTTGTAGAAGGTATGCCGCGCTACCAAACATTAAGCGGTAAACTTTCGGGCTATAACAGAACGGTATTTGCCGATGCTTCTAAAAAATATTATTATCCCGCATGTGCAAATGCAGCTTTAGCTTTAATGACTAAAAGGATGTTTGCCAATGCTTCACCTGAAAATTTGATAAGAATTGATGCACTTGAGCAATCATACAACGAGTTATACTTGGAAGAAACAAGTGCTGAAATTTTGGAAAATTCTAAGACATTAGGCAAAGCAATTGCAGAAGAAATTTATCAATGGTCAGTTACCGATGGCGGTAACGAAGCATACAATAACCTCATGCCAAGCGATTATGTGATTCCGCAAGGAACGGGCTTTTGGGTGCCTACACCTCCAGCCTTTGACCGCCCGTTGCTTCCGTATTGGGGCAATAAGCGTACATTAGTGGACAATGTTGTGGGATACTCGCAGCCTAAAAGCCATGTGTCTTATTCAACTTTAACTAATTCTGAATTCCATGCACAAGCAATGGAGGTTTATACTACGGTAAATAACCTGGCTACTGAACAAAGTGACATTGCAAAATATTGGGCGGATAACCCAGGTGAAACTGCAACACCCGGCGGACACTCATGGTCGATTTTGAAGCAGTTATTGAAAAGCAGAAACGAAAACTTAGAGTTTGCTGCACAGGCTTATGCCAAAATGGGCATTGCATTATCTGATGCTTTTGTGTCGTGTTGGAAATGCAAATATCACTTCAATTTAATGCGCCCTGTAACATACATTCAAGAAAATATAGACGCTGATTGGCTGCCAATTTTAGGCACACCTAACTTCCCCGAATATTCATCCGGTCACTCAGTACAATCGGGTGCCATGGCAGTGGTGTTGAACAATCTATTCGGGAGTAGTTATGTATTCACGGATAGTACTCACATGAATAGAACAGATATTAACGGAACACCACGGCGGTTTTCGTCCTTTGACGCTGCCGCAAAAGAAGCTGCAATATCCCGTTTATACGGCGGTATCCACTACGCCGATGCCATTGTATTGGGCGTAGAGCAGGGTAGAAAAGTAGGCTTCAAAGCTATAACATTAGGGTACTTAAAGTAGGAACGATTCTTACTTAATCATAGTTCTTTCTTCTAAATTAAAGGAGCTGCCTTGTCCGGTAGCTCCATTTTTTATTTTGACGAATAGTTAAATCCTAATTCTTGTTTCAAGTGTGGTGGCAGTGGTGGCAACTCCGAGCGAGGAATTAATAGTGTTGCAATATTGTGGAAGTCAAGAAATATGTGGTGCCTGACGGCAGTTTCACGCAAATATTCGTGCCCACTTGAGCCACCCGTACCTACTTTTTTGCCTAACATCCGCAGTACCATTTGTGCATGACGATATCGCCAAGTGGTGAGGTGTTCATCCAAGTCAATTAATTTTACTAAAAGCGTGTAAGGCTGATGAAGGATTGGTTCATCGCGGTATAAATTGATTAATAAAGCTGCTAAAGTAGCCTTATAAGATAGTTGAATTTTTCCTTCATTTACTAACTGTTGGTGTACATCTTTATCCAAAATAGATTGGAAATAAGTATCCGTATCGCCCATCATACGTAGGCGCATCTGCTTTTCTTCTTCGCTCAAAAAATCTGTATTCAAAATTGCTTGTTTTTCGCGTTGCAACATCGCCTCAACTGCCGAGCGGTAGTGTTTTAAGAAATCAAAATCTCTAAAATTTAAGAAAGGAATTCGCTCTAACCAATCTTCAATCACTTTCATCAAGGTATCGCCACTTTCAATAGCTTCGAGTTGTGTCCGTTGGTCTGTTGTAAATGGTGCCGTATATGGTTGGTTGTTGTAAGTTATTCTTTTTTCTTGGCGTAAACCTAACATCACCTCAACTATTCTGAACTGATAACTCTGAAATCCAGATGCCGGAAATAGGTAGTTGCGGAAGTCCAAAAAGTCGAGCGGAGTTAAAGTTTCCATCACGCGAATTTGCTCGATGAGCAGTTTCATAATTTCGATAACCCTATCTAAGCGCGATACAGCGATACCGATATTATGCTCATCAACGGTATCGTTACGAAACAACTGCATAACGGAATTTAGCTCATGGATTATTTGTTTGAACCACAATTCGTAAACTTGATGTACAATAATGAAGAGCATTTCATCGTGAGCAACATTTCCATCTTCTTTGCTGCGAGGTTCTTGGGCAGAGAGTAATTGTTGGAGTTTGAGATATTCGCTGTAATGTGTTGAAATATATTTTTTACTCATAGTTGTTAGAAATTTTGGTTTGCGCTATGACCCATTCGTTGTACTTTTGACTTGCAACAAGGGGCAACTTTACTATACAAGGTACTTGATATGTGTGATTTTTTTCAATAATTGCAACGATATTTTTAAAGTTTTTTTCTATTGTTTTTAACAAAGCGGCACATTCAGTATCTTGCTGCAAAGCATCATTCCAAACGTAAAAACTTTTTATAGGAAAAATATTTGCACAAGCAATTAACTTTGCCGCTAATAGTTTATTAATGATGCCAATGGCTTCATCCTCCGAAGTGAATGTCGCATAAACACTAATCAACGTTTCCATTTTTTTATTGTAAAGTGTTACTAAATATTATGCTGTCACAAATGTTAATTTTTTTTTGGAAATAAAATAATATTTCTATATTGCTGCATCAGTTTACTGACAACCTTGTTAGCAGATTTTATCTCATCAATTAAACAAGATTAACGCCAAGGAACTTACCTTCTAAGAACACACAAAAAGCGCGATTATATCTTTTCTGAAAGTAAGGTTTAAATTTACTGATACTCCAAATACAATATTGTAACCCTTATGGGATTTTTTAACCACAATTTAAACTTTTTTATGAAAAGACATTTTTTAAAATTATTACTCATTGCTTTTGTAAGTAATAAATTCTATATGAAAAAATTATTTTTTGTTTTATTATTGGCATTTACTGCATATCATTGCTGCAAAGATGAACCCACGGATAGTTGCGACAATGCTTGTGCCGAAACATTTATTTGCAATAATGGCACTTGTGAATGTCCTGCCAATAGTTATGTATTTAAAAAAGTGTGTAGTAGATTGTTGAGTAATGAATATTATGGCATCTGTGTTTCGGGCGATTGCTCTTGTTTGGATACCATCATCATTGGGTTGAGACCAGCGAACAGCAATGGTGAAGGGATGTTATATGATAGAAAATCAAATACAGATGAAGGTGACATAAGTGGCACGTATTTTTACTACCCGAGTTCGTTAGGAGATAGTATTGAATTTTTCCTAAGCTATTCTATATGCCACAAACCTGATAATGCTTATATTATAGGCAAAGTAGCGGGCAGGTTCAACTTTGCTAAGGATACGCTTCGCGTAAAGGCGGTGAATTATTATCAACACACTACGGATACTTGTGCATTGGTATTCCATAAATAGTGGGTTGGTTAGTAACCGATTCATCAAAATAAAATAAGGCTCTGTATTGCTACGGAGCCTTTACTTTTATACAGAGAATTTGAAAATTAGTATTAATTTACTTTACTTTGATGCCGTGTAGTCTAAGCGTTCATTCTGTAACGAACTTCATTTTTTATGCTAAATTACAATTTTAAAAGGATTTTATTCATTGTACAGTTGGCAAC
>JAGOHC010000191.1 GCA_017996375.1 Saprospiraceae bacterium
AGATTTGTTTAAGAGACAGAGATAAATCTGTGCTGTTTGCCGAAGAAAAAAAAATTCCGTGTCCGCAATGTAATAGCGCAAACACGGAATTAGTCAGTCAATTTGGTTCTACGGCTTGTAAGGCATTATATCGTTGCCGCGACTGCTCCGAACCGTTTGATTATTTCAAGTGCCATTGAGTGTTAGAGAATATGCTACAAAGTTACGGTTTGTAAAATAATCTATTTAGCAAAAAACAACAAAAACCCACTTGTCACTAACATATTAATGATGGCTAAAGGAATAAGAATTTTCCATCCCAAGTGCATAAGTTGGTCGTAGCGGAAGCGTGGGAGCGTCCAGCGAATCCACATAAATACGAAGATGAAGAAAAATATTTTTGCAAAAAGGACAACGATGCCCAATACAGCTGCCAACGTTGTGCTGCCACTCGCCACCAATGATTCCATACCCGGGTAATTATACCCACCAAAAAATAAGGTGGAGATTATTGCCGAAGAAATAAACATATTGATATACTCAGCAAACAGGTAGAAGCCCAACTTCATACTGCTGTATTCGGTGTGATACCCTCCTATCAACTCCGTTTCACACTCCGGCAAATCGAAGGGTGCGCGATTACATTCTGCTAAAGCGCAAACAAAAAATATCAAAAATGCTAAGGGCTGATAAAATACATTCCAGTTGAGACCTGATTGGCTTGCGGCAATATCCTTGAGGCTCAACGAGCCGGTCATCATTACCACAATAATAATAGATAGCCCCATAGCTAATTCGTAGCTAATCATTTGTGATGAGGCGCGTATTGCTCCAAATAAAGAGTACTTGTTGTTAGAAGCCCAACCGCCAATCATGATGCCATATACGCCGATGGAGAGAAATCCGACAACGTAGAGGATGCCGATGTTTATGTCTGCGGCTTGCGGCACAATCGTTCTGCCAAATGCTTCAAAGGGGATTGACCAAGGGATGACTGCGCCCGTCATGAGTGCCGTAAACATGGCTATACCCGGACCGGCGATGAACAAGAATCTTTCTGAAGCTGTAGGTATAAATTCTTCTTTGAAAAACATTTTACCACCATCTGCGAGGGGTTGCAAAATACCGAAAGGTCCAGCGCGATTAGGCCCGATGCGGTCTTGCAAAAAAGCAGCTATCTTGCGTTCTCCGTAGGTTGAATACATGGCAATAACTAGCGTTATGGTGAATACAATTAAAATCAAGACGCTTTTTTCTATAATTAATCCCCAATCAAACATAGTAATGTTTTTAAATTTATGATGATATTATTGTTGTTTATTCTATCACTTTCACAGCGTTTTGGAGCACTTTGTGTTCAGGCTCTTCATCTACGTAATGGTTAGCATTGATAACTGAATTTTTTTCGAGTTCGCGTGGTCCTTCAATCGTCCAATCTTTTACATCTTTACTGTGAAAGCGACAATCATTACATATAAACTCTTCTACTTCGCCGTACTTATCCTTACGTGCCGTGATGCGATAAATTTCTTCTCCAAACATCCAAACAACAGCCTTCCCGCTACACGTTGGGCAATCGCGGTGTGCATTCATGGGTTCTAAAAACCATACACGACTTTTGAATCGGAACGTCTTATCCGTTAATGCACCTACAGGGCAAACATCTATCACGTTACCGGAAAAATCATTGTCAATGGCTCGCTCAATGTACGTACCTATTTCGGAAGCATCGCCTCGAAACAATACGCCATGCACGCGCTCATCTGTAAGTTGGTTGGCAGTATAAACGCAACGGTAGCAGAGTATACAGCGCGTCATGTGCAACTTGATGTATTCGCCAATATCAATTTTATCAAAAACACGGCGGTCTTCTTCGTAGCGGGTACTCACAGTACCATGCTCATACGCCAAATCTTGTAAATTACATTCACCAGCTTGGTCGCAAATCGGACAGTCTAATGGATGATTGATGAGTAAAAATTCCACCACCCCTTTACGTGCTTCTACTACTGCCGGATTGGTAATATTTTCGACAACCATCCCTTCACTAACATTAGTAGAACAGGAGGCTACCAATTTCGGCATGAAGTTGATTTTTTGCTTTCCGGTTGTTTCATCCATAATAGGCTGCTTGGTAGCAGGATCAAATGCAGGCGTACCGGCACGCACCAAACAAGTACGACATTTGCCGCCACTGCCTTGCAACTTGCTATAATAACACATCGCCGGGGGCACTATATCTCCACCAATTTGTCGGGCTGCATTAAGTATTGTTGTGCCATCAGCAACTTCTATGGGAAGCCCATCTATTATTACTTTTGCCATTATATTTTGCTTTAAAATAGTTGTCTAAAAAAGTTTTTTAAGCCATTACTGCGCCATAGCTACCAATGCCGTAGTTGCGGCGTTGGCTCTCTTCGGGGTTGAGTACATGCCATTCAAACTCATCGCGGAAGTGGCGTATAGCACTCGCCACAGGCCACGCAGCGGCATCGCCAAGCGGACAAATGGTATTCCCTTCTATCTTTTTTGCAACATCAACCAATAAATCAATATCGGCAAGTTTGCCGTGCCCGTGTTCCAAACGGTGCAATACTTTTTCCATCCAACCTGTACCTTCGCGACAAGGAGAACATTGCCCACAACTTTCGTGATGATAGAAGCGTGTAAAATTCCATGTATTGCGAACGATACATTGGTCTTCGTCATATACGATAAAGCCACCAGAGCCGAGCATAGTGCCGGAAACGAAACCGCCATCTGCCAATGATTCATAGGTCATCAGGCGAGGTTCACCTTTGGCAGTCTTTAGTATCAAATGCGCGGGCACAATGGGCACGGATGAGCCTCCGGCTACCACTGCCTTGAGTCGTTTGCCATTTTTGATACCGCCACAATATTGGTCGGAATAAATAAATTCTTCCACCGGAACGCCAAGTTCTATTTCATAAACACCGGGCTTGTTAATGTTACCACAGGCTGAAATTAATTTTGTGCCAGTGCTGCGTCCGACACCTATCTTTGCGTATTCGGCACCGCCATCATTAATAATAGGCACTACTGCACAGATTGTTTCGACATTGTTTACCACCGTTGGGCATTGCCATAAACCTCTTACTGCCGGGAAAGGCGGCTTCATGCGTGGGTTACCACGCTTGCCTTCTAAGGATTCTATCAATGCCGTTTCTTCGCCACAGATATAAGCTCCTGCTCCCGGATTGACGTATAAATCTAAATTGTATTCTGTACCCAAAATATTTTTTCCTAACCAGCCGTTAGCGTATGCTTCCGCAATGGCTTTCTCTAATATTTTTACTATCCAACGATACTCGCCACGAATATAAATGTAGGATGTATTTGCGCCTAATGCAAAGCTGGAAGTTATCATGCCTTCTACGAGGAGATGTGGGATTTTTTCCATCAAAAAGCGATCTTTGAATGTACCGGGTTCGCTTCCGTCTGCATTGCACAAGAGGTAACGTGGCACACCTTCGGGCTTAGCTAAGAAGCTCCATTTGAGTCCGGCGGGAAAACCTGCACCACCACGCCCACGCAAGCCAGACGCTTTCACCTCTTCTACAATTTGTTCTGGTGACATTGTTTTTAAGGCTTTTTCTACAGAGCGGTAACCACCATTTTTGCGGTAAACATCGTAGGTATGAATACCCTCAATATG
>JAGOHC010000192.1 GCA_017996375.1 Saprospiraceae bacterium
GTGTTATATCTATTTATTCCTAATTGGTGGTTTGTGCCAATCCAAGTGTTCAACTTTTCAACATTTAAATCAGCATCAACAAGTTGGAACTTTGTACGTCTGGCTAACTCAACTAACTCTCCTAAAGATGGAATGCGAAGAGCTTTTATTTCATCGAGGCTTGATTGAAGTTGGTTGTTGGGAATATTTTCTAAAATTTGTATTAGCTCCTTTTGTTTGACTATCACAGGTTGAATGAAGTTATTCCAAGCCTTGTCGCACGCCTCTTTTGCAGTAAGTTTGGCTGCTTGCTCAATGTCGTTCACTTCATCTTCGGAGGCAATACCGCTATCAATAATCCATTGTTTCATAATGAGGTTACAATCCATAGTATGTTCCCACGCTAAACGCTCCTGAGATTTATATCGCTCATGCGAACCAGAAGTTGAGTGTCCTTGTGGTTGAGTAACCTCCTGTACATGAATTAAACAAGGGATATGCGTCAGGCGAGTTTTTTCGATGGCTTGCTCATACACTTCGCAAAGTGCTGGATAATCCCACGCTTTTACAGTATAGATATCCATGCCATTTCCATCTTCATCTAAGCGGAAGCCCTCCAGAATATCCGAAATATTTTGTTTGGTAGTTTGATATTTTGCGGGTACAGAAATACCGTAGCCATCATCCCACACGGATATTGCTAATGGAACGCGCATCACACAAGCTGCATTGATGACCTCCCAAAATATGCCTTCCGAGGTGCTGGCATCGCCGATGGTACAAAAACTCACCTCATTTCCATTTTTTGAAAATTGTGTGCTATTGCGTAATTCGGCACTTTCTCGATATTTTTTGGAAGCTAAAGCTACACCTAAAGCTCTTGCCATTTGTCCGCCTGTACTTGATATATCTGCAGTGATATTGTATAATTCTACGTGATTAGTCCAATTTCCATTTGCATCAATTAGTGGTGTTGCAAAATGTGCATTCATTTGGCGACCAGCTGAAAAGGGGTCGTTTTCGACATCAGCATAGAGCTGTGCAAAGTAGTCTTCTAAAGAACAAAGTTCTAATGCCATCATAAACGTTTGGTCACGATAATAACCGGAACGGAAATCGCCTTTCTTAAAAGCACGCGCCATGGCTACTTGCGGCACTTCTTTGCCATCACCGAGAATGCCAAATTTGGCTTTGCCTCGTAGCACTTCTTTTCTGCCAAGCAAACTTGCTTCTCTGCTGAGACAACAAATTTTGAAATCGTTCAACACTTCCTGCACAAAACGATGTTCTTGTGAAAATTCAGTATCGTTATTTACAATTTTGTTTGTATCCATTCTTAATATTTAAAAATATAAAACAGGCAGCGCAAATTTACATTTTTTTTGGTAATGGTTTGGTATGTATATAAATATAGTTGTTAGTATTACACATAATTGTAGGTATTCTATACTTGTACTTTTTTCTTTGTAAATATATTATTAAAAGCAATATTTTAAATTCCACTTTACGTAAAGAATAATCAAAAAAAGAATTAAACTATTGCGTTTTAAAAATTTATGCGCTATATTTGCGGGACGCTTTGTAGGGCAGCTAAAATTCAGCTTAAAGCATAGATTTCTGCCTATAAAGTTTGGTTTTTGTCCCGCGTTACTACCTTTCTTACTTTAAACTACCCTCTCGGCTAAGGTATTAGTCTGCATACCTGTACCGATATTTGAAAGTTGCAATAGCAAAAGATGTTGGCATCCCGCAATTTTTCGTTAGTCAATTCATGGATGTTTAACAAAAGTGTCAATTTAATAAATTAAATACAAGGTAATTTACTTGGTCAAATAATTCTGCTAGATATTAATTCATTCTCGAACAATCTATTGATTATTAAAGAATTAAAATTCATTCATTAAAATTCAGTAACAAATGAAATCTCTGAAGTTTACAATTTTCTTGAAGCTGTGTACCCTTATCGTTATACTAGGATACACTTCCTCAATTTATGCACAGTTAGGTTGCTGCGATATTAACGCAGCCAGCCCAAGTGCACCAACTACCATTGGTGTAACAACCTATACTACAGTAGATGTAGATATGTACTTAGACCCCACTTATGGCTGCGAAGCGGTTTTAAGTAAGGCTACTATACCAAACATTACCGCGTCCTACCCTAATTGTACGCGATGGACGTTTTGGAGAGCTGTACCTACGGGTGCCTATCCTGCAACACCAACAGATTTAATATCTTCGGGTGCAGCAGTTACTTTTAACACAGCATTACAGCAGTACAATCAAGTTGTATTCAATGTTGATTCGTTGTTATTTCATAATGCAAATGCTGTGGCACCATATAGCAATACAACGAGAGATATTTACTACTATGTTACGGTAAGTAACCCGAACAATCCGACTTGTATGAGTCATCCGATTATGTTGAGAATTAACTTATTCGATAACATAGCGCCAACTGTTACTTGCCCAAGTCCAATTACGCAAACACATACCATTGCTTGTAACGATAATATTGAGTATTTATGTCCTGGCGATTTAGTGCTTTCGGACCTTTCTGATAATTGCTCAGACGAAGAAGATTTAACTTACATGATAGAAATTACAGATGCTTGTGGCACAACTTTCGGTCCATTTACAGAAGATGACTTTCTTGCTACATACGACTGTAGTCTTACCGATGGTTTCCCTTTCCAAGTAGGGTTAAATACTATCTCACATATTGTTACTGATCAATTTGGTAATGAATCATCTTGTATCACTGAGGTGATTATCAAAAGACCTGACCCAGTTATCGGTTGTAACCCAGGCCCGATTACAGTTGCACTTCCAGGTTTAAATTATGATGGTAGAGATACTGCTTACCTTTTCGGTAACGCCTTCTTATCATTTTTTGATGACCCATGTATCTCTGGTGCAGAGATATTGACCCCTGCCGGCACACCTGGAGGATACCATGTACGCTTATCATTTAACCCAACCGATATTTCATCTTTTAAGGATACTTTAACACTTACTTGTCCTGATGTAAATCAGTTAAGAACAGTATATATTCGCATTTTTGATGAGGATGCAATTGATTGTGCTGGAAACCCAATTAGTCGTTATAGCGATTATTGTCCTTCAACAGTTCGTTTGATTGACACACACGGTCCACGCATTATTTGTCCTCCAGCAGTTAGTATTGAGTGCGATGATGTAAGCGTTGGCACATCTCCAACAGGATTATACAACTACTTCCGCAGTTTACCTACGAGTATTAGCGCCTCGCAAGACTCTTTAAAAGTATGGCCTCGTGTGAGCGATAATTGCAATAATTTAACTGTGACGTATTATGATTCAATCCCTAACGTATTAGGAAGTAACTGTTATTCTATTTATAGAATCTGGACGGTGACAGACAATAACTTGCAGTTCTCCACTTTTGCTTCCTCAAAATGTATTCAACAAATAAGCATTTACGATATTACTAGACCAACTATTACAAGTATAACTGGTCCGGCAACTTACTATTGTACTAATCCGTTGCCACAAGTAAATTTAGTTTTATCAGATAATTGTGCTTCTGCAACAGACTTATCTAACCAGTTAGAAGTGTTGAGTACCATAAGCACACAAGCAACGGCTTTGAATAATTACTCACATTATAACTATTCAGTTACTCGCAACTATCGCGTTCACGATAATTGTGGTAATTTCAGAGATACTTTTCACATAACGTCTTACAT
>JAGOHC010000193.1 GCA_017996375.1 Saprospiraceae bacterium
ATATAAAGGATTAGACCCTGAAATAGCAAACGGAATTGATAATAATATTTACCCTCGCCCAAGAGTATTTTCGCTTGCACTAAATGCTAAATTCTAAAAATTTATTCGATATGAAATTTAATAATATTTTAAAAATAAGTTTAATAGCTTTCGTTCTTTTTAGCTTTAATAGTTGCTTAAAAGATTTAGATACAGAACCATTTTACGGACTGAATACCGAAAGCGTTTACAAAGATCCTAACAACTATATTCACGTTTTAGCTAAGCTATATGCCGGCTTATCGTTAACGGGAAATAAAGGACCGTCCGATTCTCCTGATATTAGTACAAGCACTATTGACGAAGGTTCTTCAAGCTATTTGCGTGTATTGTGGAACTTACAAGAATTGCCAACTGATGAAGCCATCTGTGGCTGGAGCGATACTGGTATTCCTGAAATGAATTTCGGAACATGGTCGAGCGAAACTGTTTGGATAAAAGGAATGTATTACAGAATTTATTATCAAATAACACTTTGTAATGAGTTTATTAGCCAAACTTCAGATTCAAAAATGAGCGATCGCGGTTTCAACGATGCTGATAAAGCTAAAATTGTTACTTATCGCAACGAAGCACGTTTCTTGCGTGCGTTAAGCTATTACCATCAACTGGATTTATTCCGCTCCGGCCCATTCGTAACTGAAGATAATGCTGGTGAAACTTCACTACCTCGACAAATTTTTAAAGAAGAATTATTTAACTACGTTGAAAGTGAATTAAAAGCTGTTGAAAACAGTTTACCTGAGCCAAAACAAAACCAATATGGTAGGGCAGACAAAGCAGCAGTTTGGACACTATTAGCAAAATTATACTTAAATGCAGAAGTATATGTTGGTCAAAACAGATATACTGATGCAGTTACTTACAGCAAAAAAGTTATTGACTCAGGCGTCTTTAGTTTAGATGGTAATTACGAGCATCTTTTCTTGGCAGATAATCACTTGTCAAACGAAATAATTTTTCCCGTTCCTTATGATGGCATCAATACGCAATCTTGGGGCGGCACTACTTACTTGGTACATGCTTCAATTGGTGGAAATATGATTGATTCAGACTATGGTGTAGTTTCAGGTTGGGGTGGACTTCGTGCTAAACGCTCTCTCTTTGAATTGATGGATAGTTCAAACGATTCCAGATATATGTTTTTTTCTGATGGGCAACAGGCAGATGTGGACACAATAAGTAGTTTTTATAACGGATTTGGAGTTGAAAAATGGAAAAACCTTGACCGCAACGGTGTTAAAGGTAAAGATCCAAATCAAACTTTTGTTGATATTGATTTTCCACTTTTCCGTTTGGCAGACGTTTATTTGATGTACGCCGAAGCTGTATTACGCGGCGGTTCAGGTGGTGATGCTGGAACAGCATTAAATTATGTAAATGCAATCCGTACCCGTGCTTACGGCAACTCAAGTGGCAACTTTGCATCTATTGATTTAAATAACTTATTAGATGAGCGCGCCCGCGAATTGTACTGGGAAGGATACAGACGTTCCGACTTAGTGCGTTTTGGCAAGTTTACAAACAACTCGTATTTGTGGCAATGGAAAGGTAGCACACGTACAGGAACTTCAATTGATGATTATAGAAGTGTTTATCCAATTCCGGCTGCAGACTTAGTGGCAAATCCAAATTTGAAGCAAAACCTAGGGTATTAATAAATTTTTTTTAAATATTTGTTTGCATCGAGGATTGTTCACAAGAACAATCCTCTTTTTATTTCGGAAACATACTAAATATTCAGGCATTTTCGTTTTTAATTACTACGGTTATATATATTAAAAATTCGTAATTTCACGCCTGAAATATTTTCAAATACCTATTTTATGAAAGTTAGCATTTTTATCGCATTTATATTTTTATATATTACACCTTGTTTGTTTAGTCAAAAAACAACCATATTTACTGAAGCCAATACTGCCTACAAACACGGTGTCGAACTCTTTGAATTAGGCGTTTATGGTAGCGCAAAATTAGAGTTTGAAAAAGCATACAAATTGCTGCGTCCTCTCAACGATAATCAATACGAACAATTACAAAATAAAGCCCAAATGTACTATGCACAGTCAGCGGTGCGAATGGATTTACCTGATGGTGAACGCTTGGTGTACGATTTTATTCGAGATAAAAAACCCGAACCCGATGCTGTTGTTGCAGTGTTGGATATGGGTAATTATTTTTATAATGCAAAGAAATATGACGAGGCAATAGATTTTTATGCCATAGTAGATCCCGGCAGTTTGCCAGCAGACCAACGCTCCGAGTTACAATTCAAACAAGGATATGCTTATTTTGTTAAAAAGAAATTCCCACAGGCTAAAGCAGCTTTTGCATCAATCAAAGATGTGAAAAACAAATATTATTTTCCGACAAATTATTACTACGGAATGACCGCTTTTTTTGATGGCAAATATGACGATGCTATCAAAAGTTTTCAAATGATTTCCGGCTCACAAAAATATAAACCACACGTACCTTACTACATATCGCAAATATATTTTGCACAAAAAAAATATGATGACCTTATCAATTACGCTTCTGCACAATTGGATGAATCATCTGTACAAAAGAAAAAAGAAATTCAACAGCTATTGGGGCAAGCATATTTTGAAAAAGGAGATTATAAAAATGCCACAACAAATTTAGAAGCAGCTATCGGTGGAAGCAGCCGCCCCGAAGATTATTACCAATTAGGATATGCACTTTATCAAACGCAGAGTTATAAACGCGCAGCAACTTACCTTGAGCAACTTAGTAACGTTGATTCTGAATTGGGGCAGACAGCTATGTACTTATTAGCTGATAGTTATCTGAAATCTAATGATAGTACAAAAGCAAAAAATGCCTTTGCCGCAGCAAGTCGTTTGAGCCACAATGTGCAAATTCAAGAAGATGCATTAATCAGTTATGCAAAATTGAGCTACGAAACTAATAATGACCAAGAGGCAATCACAGCTATACAAAAAATACCCCAAACATCCGAAAATTACATGAAAGGACAGCAGTTGTTGAGCGAAATTTGCCTCACTTCACGCGATTATGCACGAGCGATTTCCATACTGGAACAGTTACCCGAAAAGAATATGAAGATGAAAGAAATCTATCAAAAAGTGTTATGTTATCGTGGTATTCAATTAGTTACTGATAACAATCCCGATGAGGCTGAAAAAGTATTTTTACGCTCCAATGATTTGGGTATAGATAAGCAGACGAAAGCAATCAGTACATTTTGGTTGGCTGACATTGCACATCAAAATAAGTTATACGAAAAGAGTAGCCAATATGCCTCGCAGTTTTTAAACATTGCTGATGGTGTCTCTGGGT
The DNA here is from genome assembly GCA_017996375.1 of Saprospiraceae bacterium. Classification (GTDB taxonomy): domain Bacteria; phylum Bacteroidota; class Bacteroidia; order Chitinophagales; family Saprospiraceae; genus JAGOHC01. The sequence goes on from JAGOHC010000193.1 coordinate 3,364, forward strand.
TGCCAAACGAAGCATCAGTTTACACAGGACGTTATTTGCAAGGATATAATTATTTGAAGTTAGAAAAATATGCCGATGCTTTTACTAATTTTAAAGAATGTGTAAATGGTATAAAGAAGAATAAAGATAACATCATTGGTAATGAATATATTACAAAAGAAGTATATGGGGATGCAATACTCCGTGCCGGCGATTGCCTTTTCAAGCGTGATAATTATAAAGACGCAATGAAATACTATGATGAAACTGTCAATAAAAAATACACCGGATTTGTGTATGCTTTGTATCAAAAAGCGATGGTACAGGGCTTGCAAGGGCAAAGC
>JAGOHC010000044.1 GCA_017996375.1 Saprospiraceae bacterium
ATATGTACAACACCGAGTTTGATTATTTTGCAGAAAATTATTTCGCTAAAGTAGATTTAAGCGACCCTGAATATAATTATTTGCCACCACTTTATGAAACTGTAAAACGCTATACGCAAATACTCTCAAATATGCCCGACGCTGCCGGTTTGGAGAAACACGTAGATGCACTATTGGCGAGAATCCCTGATAGCAACAAAGAGGCTAAACGCTTTGCATTAGGAGCAGTAATCGGTATGTTGCGCCAACAACAGCACCAAAGTTTTGGTAAATATGCACAACAATACATTGATAAATATGAAAAAGAAAGCCCCGCTTCGAGTGCATTCCTCAAGCAACAGAAAAAACAACTGCAAACCTTCACACCCGGTGCGGAGGCTCCCGATTTTGTAATGAACGATACTACCGGCAAAGCCGTCAAACTTAGCGATTTACGCGGCAAAGTGGTACTGGTAGATTTTTGGGCAAGTTGGTGTGGTCCTTGTCGTCGAGAGAACCCTAATGTGCGCCGAGTTTATGACATCTATCGCAGCAAAGGATTTGAAATATTAGGCGTAAGCCTTGACAGCAACCGAGAGCGTTGGTTGGATGCTATCCAAAAAGACCAACTCGGTTGGCTGCACGTTAGCGACCTGAAAGGTTGGCAAAATGAAGTGGCACAACTCTACGGCGTATCGTCTATTCCGCATACAATGTTGGTAGATAAAGAAGGAAAAATAATTGTACGTGGGCTGCGTGGCGACCAACTCGAAGCGAAACTCGCCGAGCTTTTTAAATGAAAATAACTATATAATATATTGATAATTAAATATTTATATAGTTATAAAACAGCAGATTCATTCAGCGTAAGCGAAAAAGTATCAGCATCTAAGGTAGCTGAAATACCTATCGGGAGAGTACACATATTGGCAATATGCCCAAACGAAAATCCGTAAGCAACCGGAATTGACAACCCACTTAACCTATCCTGTAAGGTGGCAAGTAGTGATAAAGAAGGCTCATCGCTTGGTGGCTGGCAGTCTTCAAAAATGCCCAGCGCGATGCCCGATGCCTTACGAAATGTTTTGGTTTGCAGCAGTTGTGTAAACATACGGTCAATGCGATAGGGCTTCTCGCCAATCTCTTCAATAAAGATAATTTTGTTCGTAAAATCAGGCTCATAGGAAGTACCCACAAGTGCAACAAGTAAGGATAAATTACCGCCGCATAACTGCCCAATAGCCTTGCCACCCGTAATTGTTTGTCTGAAAAAAGCGGGTTGCGTTTTGCCGTTTATCAAGGCTTGGTTTTCTGACGAAAGTGGTATAGATAATGCTTCGTTTGATTGCATAAGCACTGCGAGCAATTGTTGTGTAGTGTATGCCGTAAAATCTGAAACGCCCATTGGCCCGTGAAAGGTAACCAACCCCGTTTGTTGAAAAATAACGTTGTTTAGTGCAGTAATATCGCTATACCCGATTAGCACTTTTGGATTTTTTTTTACCAGACCAAAATCTAAATCCGGCAATAAGCGCGAAGTGCCATAACCACCACGCAAACACCAAATTGCTTTCACAGTGCTATCAGCAAACATGGCGTGCAAGGATTGCAAGCGAAGTGTATCGCTACCGGCTAAATAGCCGTTTTGTGCCATTACTGTTGCCTCGTCATACTTTAGTTGAAAGCCCAAGGCTGTTAGGTTATCAATGCAGGTGCGGAATTTTTTTTTGGTAAGCGGACTGCCAGGTGCAACCAACCCTATTGTGTCGCCACGATGTAATCGGGCAGGTTTGATAATTTTCTTTTGACACAGATTAGTATTTGCCAAAGCATTATACAACGGTAAAACACTTGAGGTAATCATAAAGTTTTTGGTAAATTGCCGCCGCCGCATTGTCAGTTTTTATTTAAAAAGTGCGTAATATAACTCCTCAATTTTGGCAACCGTTTGCACACGAATCCCATACCGAGTGGTGTCCAAACCTTTTGTATTATATTTAGAAATATAAATTTGCTTGAACCCTAAACGGTCTGCTTCTTGGATGCGTTGCTCAATGCGATTAACGGCGCGTATCTCACCACTCAAACCTACCTCGCCAGCAAAGCAAACATTGCTCGGTATCGCAATATCCTCTAACGAAGAAATGAGTGCACTCAAAATAGCCAAATCTATAGCGGGATCATCCACGCGAATACCGCCGGCGATATTCAAAAACACATCGTTTTGCCCAAATGGGAAACCGCAGCGTTTTTCTAAAACAGCCAATAACATACTTAATCGCCGCAGATCAAAACCTGTAGCCGAACGTTGCGGTGTGCCGTAAACAGCCTTCGATACCAACGTTTGTGTCTCAATAAGCATCGGGCGCAAGCCTTCCATAGTGGCTGCCACAGCACTGCCGGAGAGGTCTTCTTCCTTTTGTGAGAGCAACAGTTCTGACGGATTTGCCACCTCACGCAAGCCAGTGCCTTGCATTTCATAAATGCCCATTTCGTCTGTAGAACCAAAGCGATTTTTCAGGGTACGCAAAATGCGGTAGGAATAATTGCGGTCGCCTTCAAATTGCAAAACAGTATCTACGATATGTTCCAATAATTTTGGTCCAGCAATTTCGCCCTCCTTGTTGATATGACCGATTATAAAAATGGGGATGTTAGTTTCTTTAGCAAAACGTTGCAATTCGGCAGCACACTCCCGTACCTGCGAAACACTGCCCGGCGTTGACTCAAGATGTGGCGAAGACATAGTTTGAATAGAATCTATAATCATCAAATCTGGTTGCAGTTCGATGGCGTGTGTCAATAGTTTTGACGTGTTTGTTTCTGTTAAAATATAGCAATTACTCGCCGATTTGCCAATGCGGTCGGCACGCATTTTTATTTGTTCTTCGCTTTCTTCTCCACTTACGTACAGAATTTTGGCAGGAATATCCAACGCTGTTTGCAGTAGCAATGTTGATTTTCCGATACCCGGCTGACCGCCAATTAATACCAACGAACCAGCCACGATACCACCACCCAACACCCTGTTTAATTCGTTATCGGGGGTAAACATTCGTAGCATATTTCCAGTAACAATTTCAGATAGTGGTACTGGTTTTGGCGACTCGTTCTGTTTGCCTGAACTGCGCCATGCTACCTGTTTTTGCTCTTGTTGCGTTTCACGAAAAATAATTTCTTCGACATAGGTATCCCACGTTCCGCAATGCGGGCATTTGCCTAACCATTTAGGTGAAGTAGCTCCGCACGAGGAGCAGGTGTATATTTTTTTAACTTTTGACAAATCGCAAGTTTATGATAATGAACAGAAATTAAAACCTTTGTTTACACAACGCGCTCAACCTGAATATTGACCGTTAAATCTTCAGTGAGTTCAACGGCTTCGCCATCGAGTAGCGCGTCTTCAATCACCAACGAATTTGCCAATACTTCATTTCGGATATATTCTGAAAACTGGTGTACTGCAGGCAAAATAGCCTCGTGGCTTTCGAGCATAACGGCGATACGGTCAGTCACATTAAAATCTTTCGCTTTGCGAATGTTTTGTATGCGATTGACGATTTCGCGTGCTGTGCCTTCGGCGCGTAAAGCATTCGTAATGTTAATATCCAACGCAACTGTGAGGTCGCCGTCATTGGCTACTAACCAACCCGGAATATCTTCGGATGTAATGACAAAATCCTCTGCGCTGAGCTCAAAGGTTTCTCCATCGGCGAATGCCAGATGAAAATGATTATTTTTTTCGATAGTGTTAATAGCCTCTTGCGACAAATTGCCGATGATGTCAGATGCCGCTTTCATGTTTTTACCTAAGCGGCTGCCTAAGGTTTTAAAATTAGGCTTGATGCGCTTCGTCACCATACCTGTTGTATCGCGGATGTACTCAATATTTTTTACATTTACTTCTGCCAAAATCAACTCTTTAACAGCATCTACTTGAGCAATGAAAGACTCGTCTAATATAGGCAGCATGATTTTTTGTAGTGGTTGTCGCACGCGAATTTTTTCTTTTTTGCGTAATGATAATACCAGCGAACAAATGCGTTGGGCATAGTCCATGCGTTGCTCCAAAGCCGGATCAATAAACGCAGGCTCCAAAGGTGCTAAATTAGACAAGTGAACGGATATGTGTCGCAACGGAGTATTGTTTTTAATGGCACTTTCGCGGATGTTTTCTGTAAGGTTGCCATAGAGCCAATCGGCAAAAAACGGAGCAACGGGAGCCATCATTTGTCCAGTTATCATCAAGCACTCAAAGAGTGTTTCAAAAGCAGATTGCTTATCGGATGAAGATTCGGTTTTCCAGAAACGGCGGCGCGATAGGCGTACAAACCAGTTCGATAAATCATCTACAAAATTTTCGACAAGTCGCACGGCCGTAGTTGGCTCGTAATCTTCCATAGCATTGCGATATGCCGCTTGAGTGGACTGCAATTTGGAAAGTACCCAACGGTCAATTTCGGGGCGTTGCGCTACTGGAATAACATTTTGTTCATCAATTTTGAAACCATCAACATTAGCATAAATAGCAAAAAAGTTGTAGGTGTTGAACAGTGTTCCAAAAAATTTATTGCGCGATTCAACGATACCATCCACATCAAATTTCAAATTTTCCCAAGGGTTTGCATTACTAATCATATACCAACGGGTAGCATCTGCGCCGAAGGTAGCCAAGGTGCTGAACGGATCAACGGCGTTGCCCAAACGTTTAGACATTTTCTGCCCGTTTTTGTCTAACACCAATCCATTTGATACAACATTTTTGTAGGCGATACTATCATAACACATCGCACCGATGGCATGCAACGTGTAAAACCAACCGCGTGTTTGGTCAACGCCTTCTGCAATGAAATCTGCGGGATAGTTGCGACGGAATATTTCTTGATTTTCAAAAGGAGCGTGCCATTGTGCATAGGGCATAGCACCGCTATCAAACCAAACGTCAATGAGGTCAAGTTCACGCACCATTTTTTCGCCGGCATCGTCCACCAGAACGATGTCGTCAATATAAGGTCGGTGGAGGTCAATTGGTACTTGTTGCTGAAGGTTTAGTGTGACGTTTGCTTTGTTAATTTCGGATTGTAATTCGGCGATGGAACCGATGCATTTTTCGCTGGTGCCGGTGGCATTGCGCCAAATGGGGAGCGGGATGCCCCAATAACGCGAGCGCGATAAATTCCAATCTTGCAAATTTTCAAGCCAGTTGCCAAAACGTCCGGTGCCAGTGCTTGCCGGCTTCCAATTAATAGTATTGTTGAGGGCTACCATGCGCTCCTTCATGGAGGAGGCTTTGATAAACCAACTGTCTAAGGGGTAGTATAAAATGGGCTTGTCGGTGCGCCAACAATGTGGGTAGTTATGGGAGTATTTTGCAACGTTGAATGCTTTATTTTCTTGTTTTAATTTTATGGAAATATCAACGTTTACATCCTGATAGTTTGGGTCATCTTTATAATCCTTAACATAGCGGTTGGCAAAGTCAGTCACTTCGGCAGTAAATTTTCCTTGCTTGTCCACATAAGTCAGCGAGCCGATGCCATATTTTTTTGCAACACGCATATCATCGGCACCGAAAGAAGGAGCGGTGTGTACGATGCCCGTACCATCATCGGTGGTAACGAAATCGCCTATGAGCACCTTAAAGGCATCACCGTCCGTTGGTCTGCCGTAAGACAAAAGTTGTTCGTAGTCTAAATGGTCAAATTCGCTTCCGCGAAAGTGGTCAATAATTTGATAAGGAATGATTTTATCATCAGGTTGGTATGCCGTAAAATCTGCTTCGGCTTGTTCGGATTTAAACCATTTTCCGACAAGGTCTTTTGCTAAAATCAAATTTACGGGTAGCTTGGTGTAAGGGTTATAAGTTTTTACTAATACGTATTCGATGTTGCCACCAACGGTGAGTGCTGTGTTGCTGGGGAGTGTCCAGGGGGTGGTCGTCCAAGCTAAAAAGTAGGCATCGCCGATTTCTACATTTTTAAAAACAAAAGCGGATTTTTCGTTGCGAATGATTTTAAATTGCGCTACGGCGGAAGTATCTTTCACTTCACGATAGGTGCCGGGCATATTGAGTTCATGCGAACTCAAGCCCGTACCAGCAGCCGGAGAGTAGGGTTGTATGGTATAACCTTTATAGAGCAGATTTTTGTCGTACAATTTTTTCAGAAGATACCAAACGGACTCGATATACTCGTTGGTGAAAGTGATGTAGGGATTGTCTAAATCTACCCAATAGCCCATTTTTCGTGTGAGGTCATCCCAGCGGTCTTTGTAGCGCATGACGGTTTCTCGGCATTTTTGGTTGTAGTCGTCCACGCTGATTTTTGTGCCAATATCTTCTTTGGTGATGCCGAGTTCTTTTTCAACACTTAACTCAATGGGAAGTCCGTGTGTGTCCCAACCACCTTTGCGTTCTACGCGCTTACCGTTGAGCGTTTGGTAGCGGCAGAACAAATCCTTGACGGCACGAGCCATGACATGATGAATGCCGGGCATACCGTTGGCGGAGGGTGGTCCTTCGTAAAACACGAAAGCGTTGTTAGGGTCGCGCTGTTCAACACTTTTTTGAAATATTTGATGAGTTTGCCAAAAGTTGAGTATCTCTTCGTCTATTTTGGGCAAATTGAGTTGCTTAAATTCTCTATACATGGTTTTTGCTACCAGTTAAATTATGCAATATGAAAGTTGCAAAGATATAAAAGTAAGAAGTAAAACAAACGGAATGTAACAAGGTTTGTTCAGATTAAGCGAAAGGGGGGCAATGCTATTAAAAAAGTTTTAAGTAATGATCTTCTCGTTCTTGCATTTTCTTTTTTTGTGTGGGTGTTTTGTCAGTATATCCGCAGAGGTGTAAGGCACCGTGCACGATAACGCGCAAGAGCTCTTGCTCAAAGGTAACGGCAAAGTGTTGGGCATTGTATTCTACCCGTTGTAGGCTGATGTAAATATCGCTTTCGATGGGGTCTTCGTTATACGGAAAGGTGATAATATCTGTCAGTGTATTGTGTTGTAAATACGCCTGATTGATTTGCAGTAGGTAGGCATCGTCACAAAAAATATATTGGATGTATTTCAGTATATATCCTTCTGTTGCAACGCATTGCGTCAGCCATGTTGCAACGGCATCAGCATTCGGAAGGTTGAAATTTAATACCAAAGATTCAAAGAAGATGCCACTTGGAATTGGGTCAGAATCGGTATCAAAAAGGTCAGGAAATTGTATCATGATTTAAAATATACGCTAAAAAAGAACGTCATGTGCAGTTACACATGACATTCGCAATTTATAGTTCTATCCAAAAAATTTATTTATAATAATGCCACTTAACGGATGGCAAACTGCAGCTCTACGGCGGAGCCGTTGTTGCGAAAAAAACAACAATCGGCTAATTGACGCATTAAAAATACACCCCTGCCTCCAACTTTGAAGATGTTTTCTGGGCTAGTAGGGTCGGGTACATTTTCGTGGTCGAACCCATGCCCTTCATCCGAAATCGTGAAAGAAATTGTATCAGTCTGCCGTTCCATTTCTACAGAAACGGTCTTCGACTCGTCGAAGCCATTACCGTGCGTGATAGCGTTGGTTACAGCTTCGGTCAGCGTTATTAAAATGTCGCTATGGCGATCGGGACTTAATTTAAAAATACCTACCATTTCCTCAACAAAAGATTCCACGGAAGCTATGTTTTCAGGATTGGAGGATAAACATAAGCGCTGTTGGTTACACATCCTAAAATTAAGTTTTAGTGAAGAATAAAAAAGTACGCAACGAAAAGGCTGTTACCAAGGAAGGTAACAAAATGTTCAATACAAAAAAGGAAGGATTATAAAACGCTCTCGGTAAGGACTTTAACAAAATATTCGGCTAAACGACTATTTTCGATACTAAATTAAGGTTTTTTGCATCAAATGTCAAGACGAATCTTCTAAATTTTATCCAAAAAATAAAAAACAATCATTTTTAATATATAACAAATTGTTTATCAGTTTATTATGTATTTAATATATTTAATGGTTTTTTGTTTAGACAGATGTATTTTTTCGTAATGTGTTTTTATATCTAACTCATCCGTTACTAACTCACCGCTATATATGTCATTGTTTTGATATATCAATGTGCATTTTTCGTCTTCGGCAAGTGTTAAAAGTGTAAAATCATACAACTCCGGCGAGTCGGTTTTAAGATGAACCAACCCTCCGGTATGTAAAAACTGCCGATATCGTTCATGAAACTGCGGGGAAGTTAATCGTCTGTTTGCGCGGCTGTTCGCCAAAAACGGGTCAGGGAAAGTAATCCAAATTTCGGATACTTCGTAGGGTGCAAAAAACTGTGCAATTTGCTCGATGCGTGTACGTAGAAAAGCGACATTATGCAAGCCTTCGGCTAAGGCTCGCCGCGCCCCTTTCCAGATTCGTGCCCCTTTTATGTCCACGCCAATAAAATTGCGGTCGGGATAACGCTGCGCCAATGCCACACTATACTCACCACCACCACAAGCCAACTCCAACGTAATAGGATTATTGTTGTTGAAATGAACGCTGTGCCAGTTACCCTTCATCTGCACATCCGTACCTTCGTGGTGCGTCAGCACATCATTGCCGATTTCAAAGTTTTCGTACACATTCGGGAACGACAAAATTTCGGCAAACTTCATCAACTTATTTCTCTTACTCATAATAATTTTTACAAAAATAAATGTCTTTTTAGACGATACGTCACTACCGTAATTTTTTGAAAATAACAAATAACACATAACTCCCCACCGCAGCTACAGCAGAACTAATGAGGGCGGAGGAAGTGTTTCCATAAATCCAATATCCGGTAGCAAACACAGTAGCATACACCGTGACGCAACCTACAAACATTGCAGATAGCTCGGTAGGCAGTCGCCCCATTGAAATTTGTGCAGGAGTGATGTCGTTTCTGTCCAAAGCCTTTTGAAGAAGCGGTTGCCAACCCATAGCCGCCGGACGTATTTTTTTATAAAAATTTAACAGCGTTGCATATTCCGTAGGCGCAGTACTAAATGCTACGGCTACCCAACAAACCGTTGTAATAGCTACGCCAATGAGCAGTTTAATGTGGTCAGGGAATGTTTCCAACCCAAGTATGCGCGTATGCACAAACTCGAAGTAAAAGGCAATTAAAAAAGAAACAATCATAGCTGCTAACTCGCTTTGGGCATTGATACGCCACCAAAACCAGCGCAGAATAAACAACAAACCAGTACCCGCACCTATTTGTAATAAAATATTGAAAGCGGATAACGCATTGGATAATGCTAATGCAATAACTGCCGACAGCAGCATGAGTACAACGGTAGAAATTCGCCCTACGCTTACTAATTGTTTTTCCGTAGCAGTAGGATTAATAAAACGTTTGTAAAAATCGTTCACTACATATGATGAACCCCAATTTAGGTGTGTGGCAATAGTGGACATATACGCCGCAATTAGTGACGCAATAATTAAACCCAATACGCCATGTGGCAAAAAAGTAAGCATTGCCGAATACGCTAAGTCATCATTTATAACCGATTCTGGCAAATTAGGATAAGCCGCCTTCAGCGAAGCAATATCAGGGTAAACAATTAGTGAAGCTAAAGCAACAATAATCCAGGGCCAAGGGCGCAGCCCGTAGTGCAAAATATTAAATAATAGTGTAGCTCCCATCGAATGGTTTTCGTCTTTGGCTGCCAACATACGTTGTGCCACGTAGCCGCCGCCGCCGGGCTCTGCCCCCGGATACCACACACTCCACCATTGTACCGCAATAGGTATCAAAAATATGGGTACAAAAATATTGGTGTTATTAAAATCGGGCATTAGCGATAATTTGCCCTGCACATTTGGGTGCGACAGCAACCCCGAAAGCCCGTTTACTTGAGGCAAATCTAATACGATAACAGCCGCCAAAACCGCTCCGAGCATAGCGATTCCAAATTGAAAAAAGTCTGTCCAAATTACGCCAGTGAAGCCGCCAATAGAGCTGTAAATCACAATGATAACAGAAGATATAGCAATGGTTTGTATCGGCGAAAGCCCCAACATCACACCACCTATTTTTATGGCTGCCAATGATACCGTTGCCATAATCATCACATTAAAAAAAACACCCAAGTATAAAGCACGAAAGCCACGCAAAAAAGCTGCCGCTTTGCCACTGTAGCGCAGTTCGTAAAACTCTAAATCCGTTAAACTTTCTGACCGCCGCCATAACTTTGCATACACAAAAACCGTAAGCATACCAGTGAGCAGAAATGCCCACCATACCCAGTTGCCCGAAACGCCGTTTTTCCGAACAATGTCTGTTACCAAATTTGGCGTGTCTGCCGAGAAGGTAGTAGCTACCAATGATATACCCAGCAACCACCAAGGCATGGTTCTGCCCGACAAGAAAAACTCGGAGGTATCTTTGCCGGAACGTTTGGAAACAATTACGCCGATGAGTAGTGAGGCAACAAAGAAAGCAAAAATGGAAATCCAATCCGTAAAATTAAGTGTCATGGCACAAGTTGGTTATATGTTTTGTGAAATCAAAAAAAGGTGCTTACCGCAAATATAAAAGCGCATAAGTATCCAATATAAAACCTCATTTTTTTGTTATGTAGTGAACAAATGTATGAAAAAGAACCGTAATAACAACACGATGCAAAAAATTATACCTTTCTGTATATTGCTGTTAGTAAATATATATTGTCGCAAAGCAACAGATAACTTTGTGCCAGCAACGAGCATCTGCGTTACTGTTCGCCATCACGAGCAGTTCATCGCTGAAGGGAGGGTCTATCTGCAACAAGCCGGCGAAACTTTTGTAGGGTGGGACGAAGCACAATACGATACCCTTTTGTATACTGACCGCAGAGGGCGCGGGTGTATCAACGGTTTGCCTTTCGGCAGATATTGGCTCATGGCAAAAGAATTTGATTACTTGGTGAATGACAGTGTGTTCGGGAAAACCTATATCGAAATATTGCCACATCACCCAACACTTGATACCATTTTATACGTCACCGAATGAAGCCTAACGTTGTTTGATTGCCTGTAATAATTGAAAGGCAACAGAATGGTGTTTCCATACCTTAAAGTAGGAACGCTGTGTTGCGCCAAATTGTCGCAAAATGCGCTCAATGCGTTGAATCATACTTCCTGTAAAAACAAAGCGGGAAACTTTCAACACTTCTTGGCCAAAACGCATCGCTTCGTACAGCACATAGATGTAGCCGGAATCCTGCCGTAAGGAAGGATCATCACAACCAAAATATACATAAGCAGCCTCTGCATCCCAAAACAAATAGCAGGCAGCATGGATACGATTTTCGGCATCCTGTACGGCAAAAATTTTCCCGCTCGAATGTTGTTCTAAAGCATCATACCAACGCAGAAACTCTGCTTGCGTAAACCCTACATCAGATTCGTTGCGAAGCAACGTGGCACGGTTCAGCGTAAAAAAATCATTCGCCGAAAAAGCATCCGTCAGCGATAGTTTTGTAGCAGCCAAACGAATGCGTCGCCGATAACCGCTATCTATGTGTTGATAAACGGCAGTCCAATTTTGAAGTTCGGTAATTTCGTAATAATACTGCGTAGTTTGTTGATAGCCAGCCCAATAAAACGGCAACCAGTCCGTGATGTCACTATAAAATTGTTGTACATGATACGCCACTTTTGGTAGTTGCTCAATCAGTTCTGCAAGGAATGATTGTTCCTTGTGGCGCAGTTGTGGCGCAATTAACGGACTCCACCATTTCACTAAAGCGGGTTGTTGAATATATGTGAAGCCCAATTTTTTTTTGAGATAAAAAGGCATAACAGCTATGATTTTTTGCTCTGGGTCGTTGCGTTGAATTAAAAATACGGCATCCCAATTATCGCTGCCGCAGGCAGCATCCAAATACCAAGGTTGCTGAAATACGGGAATTGTTGCTTCGTGTTGCTCACAAAAAATACGATATGCTGCTCTGCCGGTCATCGTTTGCGAATCATCATTATGCCATCACGCAAGGGTAGCAAAATATTTTCAACACGCTCATCTGCCAATATTTTTTTGTTGAAAGCATCAATAACGGCGGTTTTTTTATCGTGCGGGGCATCCGCAACAACTTTGCCTTTCCACAATACATTATCTGCTAATATGACACCGCCGGAAGGTATTTTATTAATTACCAAATCATAATATTCGGCGTAGCCGGCTTTGTCGGCATCAATAAACACTAAATCGAATGTATCTGGCAATGTGGGAATGATAGTGCGTGCATCGCCAAAAAGAACCTTCACCTGTTGTTGGAGATTGGCTTGGCGCAGATATTTTTGAATAATGCCTTCTAATTCATCATCTAATTCAATGGTGTGTAACTGGCCGTTGGGCCGAAGCCCCTGTGCTAAACAAATAGCAGAATATCCGGTAAACGTTCCGATTTCGAGGATGGTGCGCGGAGCAATTATTTTACTCAGCAGCGATAGTAGTTGCCCTTGCAAGCGTCCTGAAAGCATATTTGGCGAAAGTGTTTTAAGGTGTGTTTCGCGTTCGAGATGCTCCAGTAAATCACTAACCGAGGTGCTGTGCTGTTCGCAATATTGTGCTATATTATCAGGCAGTATCAAGTGTGTATAATGATTTTTTTATTCATCGGGCTTGAACCCAAAATGTTGTACAAAGTCGGCAACAGCCGGATTTTCTTCTACCATTTTTTGAAATTTCTCGGCGGCAGTTACGGGCTTCCGCACCTCTGTTTTTTGCTGTGCTAATGCTTGCGGATTTACTTTGAAAATGGGAATAAAATGAGTGAGTTGTAGGGCGTTTTTTAGGAAATCAATAATTCGCATTGATTCATCAAAGAGTAACTGGCAGGCAATGCTGTTTGTGGCTTCCACAACCAACTCCTCTCCGTCAAGGTGCAACGCAGCTGTTTGAATACTATTCTTTAACGTAGGTGACTCAACTGTTTCCGCAAACTTCAACCATTGTTGCTGTATCTCCTCAATACGGTATTCGGAGAGTTGTTTTTTATTAATCTGTTGCGCTGCTTTAACCTGTGCTTCTATAGAATTGAGATTGAGCGATATGCCTCTGTGCGACGGCAACTTCTGTTCTTTTTTAGGAACCGAAATGGGTATTTCCTGTGGTGGTATATATAGCGGAGGTGCATCTTCGGCAACAACTGAAGGGGTTGCTTCGGAGGTTAACTTGCGCTCAGGATTTTTTTTTTCCTCGCCAGCAGGTACTGCCGTGAGGGTGGATGGTGGTGTTATGCCGCCGCCGCGTATGGCTCTGAATATATGTGTTGCTTTAATGAGTGCCATCTCTACATGCAGGCGTTTGTTGCGAGCCATTTTGTAGTTCACATCACATTCGTTCAGTAAGTTGAGGGCGGATAACAGAAACATCGGATGTGAAGCAGTTGCTTGTTGGTGGTAGCGGTTTTTGAGTATGTCGGAGGCTTCCATGAGTTGGAGGGTGCGCTCATCTTTGCACATAACAATATTCCGAATATGTTCCATTAGTCCGTTAATAAAAATATCTGCCTCAAAGCCTTTGCGTAATACCTCATCGAAGGTGAGCATTACCGTTGGCAAATCTTCTATCAACATGGCATCAATGATGCGAAAAAAATAATCGTAATCTAATACGTTTAGGCTCTCTATAACTGCCTGATAGGTAATTTTTTTGTTGGAATAACTAACTATGCGGTCGAAGATAGAAAGCGCATCGCGTAAGCCTCCGTCTGCTTTTTGAGCAATGATGTGCAGGGCTTCGCTGTCGGCTGTTATCTGTTCTTTTTCGCAAATATCCTGTAAGTGGTGAACGATGTCGAGTGGTTGAATCCGACGAAAGTCGAATATCTGACAGCGCGATAAAATAGTTGGTAATATTTTATGTTTCTCGGTGGTGGCTAAAATAAAAATAGCGTAAGGCGGTGGCTCCTCCAATGTTTTGAGAAAGGCATTGAACGCCTGAGCCGATAGCATATGTACCTCGTCTATGATAAATATTTTGTACTTGCCTTGTTGCGGCTGAAAACGTACTTGGTCTATCAAAGCACGGATGTTTTCCACACTATTATTAGATGCGGCATCTAACTCAATGATGTTAAACGAGCTGTTTTCGGCAAATGCCTTACATGATGCGCACACTCCGCAGGCTTCTTGCTCGGCGGTGCGGCTTTCGCAATTCAGCGTTTTGGCTAATATGCGAGCGCAGGTAGTTTTCCCAACGCCGCGTGGTCCGCAAAACAGAAAAGCGTGTGCCAACTGGTTGTTTTGGAGGGCGTTTTTCAGCGTTTGCGATATATGCTGCTGCCCCACTACATCCTGAAATTGCACAGGGCGATACTTGCGTGCCGAAACAATGAAATTGCTCATTCAAAAAGTATTTGTGGCAAAGGTAAGGATATTTTTTCAGATGCCGTTTCTTCTTTGCGACAGTATGGTTTATGCAGCCGCTTTTGTTCTATTCTTTATTGTTATTACCATCGTTGTTGTTACCTCCGCGATTTTGTCGTTTTTGGTTATAACGTTTTTTGTTATTCCGATTTGGGTTTGGCGACTGATCGTTGCTGTTATTAGTTGTACTATTAGCTTCATTTTTCGGCGAACCGGTATTTGGCAAATTTGGTGTTGCCTGTGGCGGTTGCTGTTGTCTGTTGCGGTTATCTTGCGAGTTTTGTCGGCGTTCTTCGCCACGCTGTGATTCACTTTTAGGGTTGCTGCGTCGCTGCCCATCGCGTGGTGGTTTTTGTGTTGTACGAGTTGCATCTTGTGGTGGTTTATTATTATTTTCAGCAACATCTTTTGTGTTGCCACTTTTATCGCGTAGCGGTTTCTTTTTCTTGCGGCGTTTTTTTCTCTTTTCGTCAGGCAATTCGATGGCACCGGTAACATCTTCGTAATCAACTGCATCTTCTTCGTCGAGCGCAACTTCTAATTCTGCCAAATCAACGGGTAGTTCTTTGTTGTTGAGCATTTCTTTTAATTCGATAATTTGCTCAAGGTCAATAGGGTAAAATTTCCCTCTGCCGTGTTCGTGTTCGTAAGCGTAATAAAGTACACGTTTGAAGATGTCGGTTTTCATTAATGTCGCCATACCCGCTTGAGTAGGGAATCTATCCATATCTTCGGGGAACTCTTTTAACGCATCAATGTACACATCCAACTCATAGTTGAGGCAACACTTGAGTCGCCCACACTGACCGGATAATTTTGCCTGATTGATGGCTAAGTTTTGATATCGAGCAGCCGTTGTAGAAACGGAACGAAAATCGGTAAGCCAAGTAGAACAGCAGAGTTCGCGCCCGCAGGAGCCGAGCCCACCGATACGGGCAGATTCTTGCCTTGCACCAATTTGGCGCATCTCAATTTTGACCTTAAATTCTTTCGCAAAATGACGAATCAACTCGCGAAAGTCCACACGTCCGTCAGCAGTGTAATAGAAGGTGGCTTTACGATTATCGGCGCGGTATTCCACATCACCGATTTTCATATCCAAATTGAGCATTTGCGTAATGGCACGTGCACGAACCATTGTTGGTTGTTCTTCGCGGCGGGCTTCGTCCAAACGCTCTAAATCGCGCTCGTTAGCGCGGCGCACAATGCGTAGTTGGACGCTGTCTTCACGCACCTGTTTTTTCTTCATTTGCAGGCGGACGAGTTCTCCGCTCAAGGAGATGTGTCCTATGTCGAAACCACCATCAGATTCGGTGATGACCATGTCGCCGGTTTGGGCGCGTGTGGCTTTAGGGTTGATAAAAAAATCTTTGCGAGAGCCGTTTTTAAAACTAACCTCAACTTTATCGTAAGTGTTAATATCGTCTAACTCAAGGGTAGCAAGCCAATCGAATGTATTGAGGCGATTGCAGCCCCCAGAAGCACAGCCGTTATTGCAGCTACCGTTACTTCCACATCCGCCGGATTTGCTCACGGAACATCCAGAACAAGCCATAGTAATTTTTTATATACAACGAACCGCTGTGCGACTACTTTTTTGTCGGGCGGCTACGTTAGTTTAAACAAATTTTTAATTTGAAGCGATGCATCCAACCAAAGTATTTTGGCATTTGCGTGGCGTTCAATATGATAATAACTTTCGTTAAATAGGGTTGTCATTTGGTCAATTTGAGGTATCGTCAAGTAATCAGCAAATTTAACGGCGCGCTCGCGGTGTTGTTCGCTAATACGGCTTTTTTGTTGGGGGGCAACTTTGAGCAGCAGACATTCGCGCAGAAATTGCAATGCAAATCTAAAAAAATATTTCTGTTGCTCTCGCCCCCACGCAGCGGCTTTTTCGGACCACTGTACCATTTTGATGCCATCGTTTTTGCGAAGCGTGTTGATACAAACGCTAATCCAATCCATCAGTAGTGGCGCGAGGTCATCATCTGTTTGATGTACCAAAGATAATGCCTCATTGTAATTACCGTCAACGATGTATGCAATGTTTTCTGCCTGTGCCATTGCGAGGTCATGTTCTGCAATTAGAGCATTTATAATGTCGGCATCGGCTAAAGGCTGTAATAGCAACGACTGACAACGCGAAATAATTGTATTCAAAATAAGCTCCTCGTTTTGGGTTACCAACATAAAGTAGGTATCGTCGGGCGGTTCTTCAATTAATTTCAGGAGGCGATTGCCTTCCTTACCTAAGTATTCGGGTAGCCAGAGGATTAATATTTTGTAAGGTGCTTCAAATGCCTTGAGGCTAAGTTTGCTGACTATTTTGACACACTCATCTTTGGTGATATTTCCTTGTTTGTTTTCGGCATCCAATTTTTGCAACCACTGGTTGCTGTTTTGATACGGGTTTTCGGCGATAGCTTCGCGCCATTGTTTCAAAAAATCATTACTCACGGAAGGTTTGCCATCTCCTTTGCTAATCGTTGGAAACGTATAGTGTATATCGGGATGAATTGCCTTCGCTGCTTTTTGGCAAGCCACACATTTGCCACAGCTATCTTGTGCTTGCCTATTTTCACAGACTAACATTTGTGACCAAGCCAACGCCAACGCCAATCCGCCTTGCCCCTCTTTGCCAACGAGGAGTTGGGCATGTGGTACTCTGCCAATGTTGATGGCATCGGTGAGTATTTTTTTTGTGCCGGCTTGTCCTAATACATCTTTAAATAACATAACATTAAGTACGCATTACGCGCAAGCGCACAAAGGTACTCCTTTTTTAAGAAAAAACACCCTGCCGTTGCGAAGGCATTATAAAATAATATCAACTGTTCAGGTTTTTATTCGTTGTGGTAAGCCATTGTTCGGCAGTATTGAGCCAATGCAAATGCACATCGTGTTGCGGTTGTGCTTTTGCAAATTTTACCATATCAGCGAGGTTAAGCAGGTCGCGAAGAGTGGAAACTTGTGTGGAGGCGGCGTAGTGATGCAGTGATTTTATGATTTCGTCAGTAGTTTGTTCTACTGCTGAATCAGCATATTTTTTTTCGATATATTCACTGATAATAAATGTCAATTCGGAATAA
>JAGOHC010000045.1 GCA_017996375.1 Saprospiraceae bacterium
GAAAGAAGATACGCACAGAATGGCAGAAGCTAATAGAGCTTTCGCGCACTTCAGAGCAAGATAGTATTGCTAAAGAGGTACGCGGACAGTTGACAAGTGTAAAATTGTCAACTGTTTTTGTATATTGAATCGTGAAGAAATATTTACTGATAACCCAAAACAAAAAACACAAATTCACGTTCAGATATGCGTTCATTCCTTACGGAAACACAGTCCAAAATATTTTTAAAATTAATAACAAAGCAATAGGTAGCACAAACTATTTGGCTATCATTAAATTCAAATTACCATGTCTAAAGATTTAAAATTTACCAGAAATATCGGTATCGCCGCCCACATTGATGCTGGCAAAACAACGACTACCGAGCGCATCCTTTACTATACAGGGGTGAATTATAAAATTGGTGAAGTACACGAAGGCGCAGCTACTATGGATTGGATGGAGCAGGAGCAGGAGCGTGGTATAACCATCACTTCGGCAGCTACAAAATGTCAGTGGACTGTTGCAGACCAAAAATATGACTTCAACATCATTGATACTCCCGGACACGTGGACTTTACCGTTGAGGTAAACCGCTCTTTGCGCGTACTAGACGGATTGGTGTTCTTGTTTTCGGCTGTAGACGGTGTTGAGCCACAATCAGAAACTAACTGGCGTTTGGCGGACAACTACAAAGTGCCGCGCATCGCATTCGTTAATAAAATGGATAGAGCCGGCTCTGACTTTTTCAATGTGGTAAAAGACATGAAAGCAAAGTTGGGTTCTAACGCTATTCCGCTTCAAGTGCCGATAGGCTCAGAAGAAAAATTCAAAGGCGTTGTTGACTTAGTAACCAATCAAGCAATTGTTTGGAACGAGAGCGATCAAGGTATGACATACAACGTTATTCCAATTCCAGATGATTTAAAAGATATCGTACAGGAAACTCGCGCACAATTAGTAGAAGAGGTTGCTGCTTACGATGATAATTTGATGGAGAAGTTTTTTGAAAATCCAGATTCCATCACCGTTGAAGAAATGCGTGCAGCTATCCGCGCTGCCGTTTGTGATATGAAGATGACACCCGTGATGTGTGGTTCTGCCTTCAAAAATAAAGGCGTTCAGGCTTGCTTGGATGCAGTATGTTACTACCTACCATCACCCATTGATGTAGAAGACGTAAAAGGGATTGACCCAAAAACGGATAATGAAATTTCACGTAAGCCATCCGTAACAGACCCATTTGCAGCCTTAGCGTTTAAAATTGCAACTGACCCATTCGTTGGGCGTTTGTGTTTCATCCGTGTTTATTCGGGTGCATTAGATGCAGGTTCGTATGTATTAAATACACGTACCGACTCGAAAGAGCGTATCTCGCGTTTGTACCAAATGCACGCAAACAAGCAAAACCCGATTGACCGTGTAGAAGCAGGTGATATATGCGCTGCTGTAGGATTCAAGGATATTCGCACCGGCGACACACTTTGTGATGTTAATCACCCAATCATACTCGAAAGTATGGTATTCCCTGAGCCGGTAATCGGTTTGGCGATTGAGCCTAAAACACAGAAAGACTTAGATAAATTAGGCATGGCGTTGAATAAGTTAGCTGAAGAAGACCCGACGTTCCGCGTAGCCTATAACGATGATACTAACCAAACTGTAATTAGTGGTATGGGTGAATTGCACTTGGAAATTATCGTTGACCGCCTTAAGCGTGAGTTCAAGGTAGAATGTAACCAAGGCGCACCACAGGTAAACTATAAAGAAGCACTTACAACAAAAATTGCTCATCGCGAAAAGTTGAAGAAGCAATCAGGTGGTTCCGGTTTATTTGCTGATATGGAATTTGAATTAGGACCTGCCGATGAAGAATTTTTAAACAGCGATGATTTCAAGACTGGTAAGAAAAAATTACAATTCGTTTGGGACATCGTAGGGGGTTCGATTGATAAAAACTATATGAAGCCAATTACAGATGGTTTCAATGCCATGATGAGTAGCGGCGTATTAGCTGGCTATGGCATAGATAGTATGAAAGTTCGTGTGTACGATGGTTCGATGCACGCTGTGGATTCCAAGCCTATTGCTTTCGAGCTTTGTGCTAAAGACGGTTTCCGCGCAGCAGCACCTAAAGCACATCCAGTAATTATGGAACCTATCATGAAGTTAGAGGTGGTAACACCAGAAGAATTTGTCGGACCTGTTATTGGCGACCTTAACCGTCGTCGTGGTATGCCGAAAGGACAAGAAGGGCGTATAGGTGGCGCGGTAGCAATTCAAGCAGAGGTGCCGTTAGCAGAAATGTTCGGATACGTAACACAGCTACGTACCATCACTTCTGGGCGTGCGAGTTCTACGATGGAGTTCTCACATTATACGCAAGTGCCGGGTGGTATTTCAACAGAGATTATTGCGAAAGCAAAAGGTACAGTAAAAGCATAATATTTATCATAAGCTCAATTAGCATTTGATAAGATAAAAGGAATACATCCAAAAGTGATGTGTTCCTTTTTTGTTTATATTGCAAAAATGTATATTTGTACCGCTTATTAAAAATAAATTTATGGATACACAAAATAACACAGCCAGCCAGTTAGATTTGAATAAATTAACCTTTGCAGGGTTAATTGTAACACTCGGAATTATTTACGGCGACATTGGCACGTCACCTCTGTACGTAATGAGTGCTATTATTAATAAATCTATCATCACAAAAGAATTAGTTTTTGGAGCAGTTTCTTGTGTTTTTTGGACACTAACACTTCAAACTACTTTAAAATATGTAATCATTACCCTGCAAGCAGATAACAACGGTGAAGGTGGGATATTCTCACTCTATACATTAGTGCGCCGGAAAGCAGATTGGCTCATTTTTGTTGCTATCATAGGGGGGGCAACACTATTAGCGGATGGCATTATCACACCGCCTATATCGGTATGTTCTGCAGTAGAAGGATTGCGGCAAATCAACCCTTCTATCCCTACTGTTCCGATAGTCATAGTAATTATCTTATTAATATTTTTATTCCAACAATTCGGTACGAGTATAGTAGGCAAAGCATTTGGTCCTGTCATGCTAATTTGGTTTAGTATGTTAGGTATATTAGGGATGATGAATATCATGTACAACCCCGACATCCTTCACGCTTTCAATCCGATATATGCGTATAATTTACTGGTTGATAGGCCGGGAGGGTTTGCACTACTCGGTGCTGTATTTTTGTGTACAACCGGAGCAGAAGCATTGTATTCCGATTTAGGGCATTGCGGCAAAAAAAATATTCGCGTTAGTTGGATATTCGTAAAGATTTGTTTGCTGCTTAATTACGCTGGGCAAGGAGCTTGGTTAATGCTACACGAAGGATCAACTCTTCAGGGCAATCCATTTTATTTAATCATGCCACAAAGCTTTTTGTATATCGGCATTTTTATCGCCACCTTCGCAGCAATAATTGCAAGTCAGGCACTCATCTCCGGCTCATTTACGTTGGTAGCAGAAGCCATTCGTCTTAACCTCATGCCGAAATTGCAAGTAAAATACCCAACGGTTATGAAAGGGCAGCTTTATATTCCTACTGTAAATTTAATGCTCTGTTTGGGTTGTATCGGCGTGGTATTATACTTTCAGGAGTCTATCAACATGGAAGGTGCATACGGATTAGCCATCACAATTACCATGTTAGCAACCACTATTTTATTGGTGTTTTATTTGCAAAAAATGCACGTCCCTACTGCTATTATAGCCTTTTTTGCTTTAGTGTATGGTTTGATAGAGGGCGCATTTTTGTACGCTAACTTACAAAAAATATTGCACGGCGGTTATGTTACTATCCTGCTGGCTGGCTCATTAATTTTTGTGATGATAGTCAAGCTGCGAGCCTACCAAATCAAGCGCAGACTAACAATTTACGTGCGTATCAAAGACCATCTGCCACAATTGGTTGCCTTGAGCCACGATATGTCTGTACCTAAATATGCAACAAATTTAGTATATTTGACAGAAGCAAGGCGCAACAGCGACGTAGAACAAAAAATTATGTATTCCATTCTGCAAAAGCAGCCCAAACGTGCCGACATCTATTGGTTCGTGAATATAGAAGTGACTGAAGAGCCATACACTATGCAATATAAAGTGAAAAGCATCGCCGAAAATGATGTTATTCGCGTAAAGCTAAAATTAGGCTTCCGCGTACAACAGCGTGTAAACCTATTCTTGCGCCAAGTTGTCGAAGACCTTTTGCGTAATAAAGAAATCAGTTACGAACAAAAAGCTTACTATGCCGATGGTAATATTACTGGCGACTTCCGCTTCATCATCGTGGATGAAGTGCTATCAAAAGAAAACCAACTGTCATTCTGGGAGGAAGTTATCATGAACAGCTACATGACAATAAAATCCTTGACAGCATCACCCGAGAAATGGTTTGGCTTAGAAACCAGCCTTGTAGAAGTAGAGCGAGCTCCATTGGTGATTCGCCCTATGCAAATTGACCGTTTGGAGCGCGTGAACTGGGAGTCAAATTAAAACAAACAAAAATAAAATATCAACCAAACTGTAAATATCATGTTTAAGCGCATCACACCACACCTCATTGCATTCGGCGTATTTTTAGTGCTGGCAGTAGTCTATTTTATGCCACTTATTAAAGGGAATGTCATTCAACAAGGCGACATCATCTCTTGGAAAGGCATGGTACAAGAAGCGATGACCTATAAAGAAAGAACTGGTATCTTCCCGTTGTGGACAAACTCCATGTTTTCCGGAATGCCGACCTTCACGATGGGGGCACCCTTCCCAAGCAGTATAGCGTATAACTTTTTAGCTTTTGTAAATAAAATTTGGGACCCCGTTGGGCACTTCATTTTTGGCATGGTGTGTTTTTATATCCTCCTCATCACGCTGCGCGTAAACCGTTGGGTAAGTATGGTAGGGGCGGTTGCCTTCATGTTTACTACTTATCACTTTGAAATTATTGAAGCCGGACACCTAACCAAGTTAGCTACCTTAGCATATATGAGCTTGGTAGTGGCGGGAGTAATTACGGCGTATAGAGGAAATTATTTGCGTGGAGCAGTCCTGTTTGCCATCGGCATTGCCATTGATATTGCTTGCTATCATATCCAAATGACATATTATGTATTTTTGATTATGCTGATTTACCTAATCGGGCGACTCATTCACGATATACGAACTGGGCAGCTAACGCAATTTGCAAAAGCAACAGCGTATCTGCTTGTTGCGGGTATCATCGGATTGGGAGTTAATGCCAGCAACTTACTTACTACTTACGATTATGCCAAAGAAACTATGCGTGGTGGTAGCGTGCTCACCCAAAATGCAACAGCAAAAAAAAGTTCCGGCTTGGAGTGGGATTATGCAATGCAGTGGAGTCAAGGTTGGGGCGATGTATTGACTATCTTCGTACCCGGTATCGTGGGTGGTAGCAGTGCCGAGCAATTAGGCGCATCTTCTGAGACTTACCAAGAATTGTCTCGCAAAGGAGCAAACGTCAGCCCTGATATGCAGTTGCCCTTGTACTACGGTGCTTTGCCGTTTACGAGCGGTCCAATTTATTTTGGTGCAGGCGTACTGATGCTGTTTGTATTAGGATTACAACTCTACAAAGGACACGAAAAATGGTGGCTGCTCATAGCAACCATTCTGACATTATTGCTATCGATGGGAAAACATTTTTCGGGCTTGAACGAATTCTTTTTTAACTATTTTCCGATGTATAATAAATTCCGTTCACCCAATTCTATTGCGGCAATCACGGCATTTACAGTGGTGCTATTAGCCTTTTTGGGCGTAGCCAAAGTGTTCTCAAAAGAATATACAAAATCACAACTGAACAATGCATTATACATCTCCGTAGGCACAGTAGGCGGTATTTGTTTGTTTTTTTGGTTAATGGGAACTTCCTTCTTCAGTTTTACAGGCAGTGAGGACGAACGCTACGCACAGATGGGACTAAATGTACAAGCACTTATTGCCGACCGCAAAGCATACTTGCGCTCCGATGCGCTCCGCTCGCTTTTGATAATCTTAGCAACTGGCGGATTGATTTGGGCATTCATCAACGAAAAGTTGAAAGAAATGGTGGTCGTTGCTGGTATCGGGGTTATCACTTTATTTGACCTATGGGCGGTAGGCAAACGCTACCTTAATGATGATAGCTATGTGAGTGCAACCGAGTATAATGCCAATTTTGCAACTCGCCCCGTTGATGAGCAAATCTTGCAAGATAAAGACCCGAGTTACCGCGTATTGGATGTAAGTGTAAACACTTTCAACTCCTCGCGCCCTTCATATTATCACAAAACGATTGGCGGATACAGCCCCGCTAAAATGCAGCGCTATCAAGATATTATTGACAGACATATCAGCAAAAATAATATGAATGTGCTGAATATGTTGAACACTCGATATGTAATTACAAAAGGACAAGATGGAAAAGAAATGGTGCAGCGTAACCCTACAGCGTTGGGCAACGCATGGTTCGTCAGTAGTGTGCAAACGGCGGCTTCTCCCGATGCCGAAATTGACTCATTAACCAACTTGAACGCTGCCGAAAATGCCATTATTCATAAAGAGTTTGCTTCTTACCTGAATGGGTTTACGCCGAATAAAAATGGCACTATTCAGCTTACCGCTTATTCGCCGGATAAGATGACTTATACCACTAATGCCACATCGGAGCAGCTTGCCGTTTTCTCTGAGGTGTGGTATCCACGTGGCTGGAACGCCTACGTGGATGATAAGCCTGTGCCACATATTCGCGCCAACTACATCTTGCGTGCCATGCGGATTCCAGCAGGTCAGCACTCCGTAGAGTTCCGTTTTGAGCCAGCGGTGTATAAAACAGGCGGCTTAATTTCTATGTTGTTTTCATTTTTAATGGTAGGTGGCATTTTGGGTTTGTTGGGATTAGCATACAAGCGTGGCGATTTCAACACACCGATTGCAGAAGAGCAAACAAAGCCTTTGGCAACGACACAGCCCAAGCAACAACCATCATCAAAACCGAAGAAAAGATAAATCTAAAAATAAATAATTAGTTATATCCATGATACAACGCATTCAAACCATCTTCCTTTTGTTGGCGGGAGCAGCAGCTTTCGCGCTGTTTGCCGTACCCTTTGCCGGCGTAAGTGCGCCAGTACCTAACTCCGTTATGCTTGCCGATGCACAATATAGCGTTCAGGATAATATTGCACTAACCATTTTATACGTTGTTGCTGGTTTGTTGCCTCTGATAGGTATATTTTTATACCAAAACAGAACTTCGCAGTTATTGGTGAGTCGTATAGCACTTATCGGAAACATCATCGGGGCGGTATTGGCGGTGGTTTTATTCATGCAGGAAAGTCCGCAAATTGGCGATAAGCAAGTGACGGACGGCTTCGGCGCAGCATTGCCCTTATTAGCAATTATCTTCCTGATTTTTGCACAACGCAACATTCGCAAAGACCAAGCTATCGTTAGCTCAATGGATAGGTTGCGGTAAGCGCGAAGGATTAATGAAGCGGAGATAACGTTTACATACAAATTTTTTGAAAAGGCAAAAAAACTGTCTGCAAAGCAGACGATGGTAGTTTTATGCCTAAAATATTTGCATTTGTCATAATTTTTTATTTATATTTGTGATATCAATTTAATATCATTAAAATATCAAATTATTATGAGAGCAGAAAAAAATTTAACACCATTCAATGGTTATATTGCCGTTGCATTGTTGTTAATTACATTAATACTGATTGTTTTTGGATTTATTTCCGGAAATAAAATTTTAGGCATTGCTTTGATACCAATGTTTGTTCTTTTATTAAAAGGGTTGGTAATCATTAGCCCGAATAATTCAAATGTGCTCCTACTTTTTGGAGAGTATAAAGGTAGCGTTAAGCAAAACGGTTTGTTTTGGGTAAACCCATTTTATAACAGAATTGGGTTGTCCTTACGAGCAAGAAATCTTGAAAGCGAGAAGATTAAAGTTAACGATAAAATGGGTAACCCGATTTTGATTAGTGTAATTTTGGTATGGAAAGTTGAAGACACATTTAAGGCTACTTTTGAGGTTGATAATTATGAAAATTTTGTCAGAATACAAACTGACTCTGCGGTTAGAAAACTTGCTGGTTCATTTCCGTACGATCATTTTGAAGACGAAAAAGCAGCCATCACATTAAGCACCAACTTTGAGGATGTAAACAAGGCATTGGAGCGCGAGATTTCTGAACGATTGGATATTGCCGGAATAGAAGTTATAGAATCAAGAATTGGCTACTTAGCGTATGCACCTGAAATTGCACATTCGATGTTAAGAAGACAGCAGGCATCGGCGGTAGTCGCTGCTCGTCACAAAATTGTAGAAGGGGCGGTTGGTATGGTTGAAAGCGCATTAAAACTCTTAGCAGATAAGGCAATTATCGAATTTGATGAGGACAAGAAAGCCACAATGGTCAGTAACTTAATGGTTGTTCTCTGTGGCGATAGCGAGACAAAGCCAGTGATAAATACAGGGACATTAAACCAATAGATAAAATGTCGGAGAAAAAATCATTTGCATTAAGGATAGATTCAGAAACAATGAAAGCCATTGAGAAATGGGCTGCCGATGAATTTCGTAGTGTCAATGGTCAAATCGAATGGATGCTAAACAAGAGCCTTAAAGATGCAAAAAGGCTAAAAGTGAAAACTCCTCCAAAAAGAAACGATGCCTGAAAGCACCCAAATGGAACTGCAGTAAAGGTTATTTTATCTTCTAATATAACTCCGTTTCGGAGGTGTTTTAGCAATTTTTTTATGCAAAATCACATAGCGAAGCTCTCACCGCAGTTGCAGGTGCGGGCAGCGTTAGGGTTGTTAAAATAAAAACCCTTGCCTTCCAACCCACCCGAAAATTCTAAGGTGGTATTGCAGAGATACAAGAAGCTGCGGAGGTCCGTTACTACTTTTACGTCGTTGTCCAAAAACTCTTGGTCGTTAGGTTTTATTTCGTTGTCAAAATCCATTTTGTATGACAAGCCCGAGCAACCGCCACTTGTCACGGAAACGCGAACAAAATAGTCGTCACCGATGCTTCCGTCCTTTTTGATGGATTGGATTCTTTCCTTAGCGGAGTCTGCAACGTATAACATAGTATTACAATAGGTTATCGCAACGCTTTTTAAGCGGTTACTTGTTGTATCTGCACACTGGCACTTTCTGTGTTGCCATATTTAGATTGATAGTCTTTAATAGCTGCTTTGATAGCATCTTCGGCTAATACGGAGCAGTGAATTTTAACGGGTGGTAACGCCAACTCTTCTACAATTGCCATATTGTCAATCGTTAAGGCTTGGTCGATGGATTTGCCTTTGAGCCACTCCGTTGCCAACGATGAAGAGGCGATAGCCGAGCCACAACCGAAGGTTTTGAACTTGGCATCCACAATGGTTTGTGTTGCGTCATCTACTTCTATTTGCAGGCGCATCACATCGCCACACTCCGGCGCACCTACCAAACCTGTACCTACGTTTGTTTTGCTTTTATCTAACGTACCAACGTTGCGGGGGTTGGTGAAATGGTCTAATACTTTACTTGAATATGCCATATTTGAAATTTATTTTTTCGATGTTGATAATAAAATTACGCTTTACTAATTAATGTTCTTGCCACAGCACTTTGTCTAAGTCTATGCCTTCTTTGTACATTTCCCAAATTGGACTTAAATCGCGCATATGATTTACCCCTTTGCGGACGGCTTCGATGGCATAATCTACCTCCTCCTCAGTCGTGAATCTCCCTAAACTGAATCGGAGAGAGGAGTGTGCTAAATCATCACCTAAACCTAATGCTACCAATACATAAGAGGGTTCTAATGATGCAGACGTACATGCCGAGCCTGATGACAGGGCTAAATGTTGGTTGAACGTCATCATCAATCCCTCGCCTTCTACGTGTTTGAACGACATATTTGTTACGTGCGGCATACGGCTATTCACGTTGCCATTGATATACACTTCCTCCAAAGAATTTTTCAATGAAGCCTCCAACTTATCCCTTAATTTACTTACGCGTTCTGCATCGGTACTCATTTGTTGCAAAGCAATTTCGGCAGCTTTGCCGAACCCAACTATGCCCGGCACGTTGAGCGTACCGCTACGCATACCACGCTCGTGTCCACCACCGTCCATTTGTGCGGTAACTTTTACACGCGGATTTTTTCGTGAAACATACAACGCACCAATGCCTTTTGGACCGTACATTTTATGTGCAGAAAAAGCTAATAAGTGTACGCCGACTTCTTTCACGTTAATAGGTATTTTACCTACTGCTTGCGTGGCATCACTCATCAGTAAAACGCCGTGCTTCGCGCAAATCTGCCCGATGCCTTTCATATCTTGAATAACGCCAGTTTCGTTGTTTGCCCACATCACCGATACTAAAATAGTTGTTGGGCGAATAGCCGCTTCCAAGTCGGCTAAATTTAACATGCCATCGCGTTGCACTTTGAGGTAGGTAACTTCTATACCTTGCTTCTCCAAACGGTGACAAGTATCTATCACAGCTTTGTGCTCCGTTTCAACGGTAATGATGTGGTTGCCTTTGCTTTTATACATTTCGGCAACACCCTTCAGGGCAAGGTTATCTGATTCGGTAGCACCGGAGGTAAATATTATTTCTTTGTCTTCTGCGCCAATCAATTTTGCTATCTGCTCGCGAGCATAATCTACGGCTTCTTCTGCTTGCCAACCAAAGGGGTGATTACGGCTAGCGGCATTGCCAGGCATTTGATAGAAATACGGAACCATGGCATCTACCACGCGCGGGTCGCAAGGAGTAGTGGCGTTGTTGTCTAAATATATTAATTTTTGTTGCATTATTCTTATTTAGATTTAATCCAATGTTGTGCAAATATAACACATTTGCTCGAATATTAGTTGCACCATTGGTCAAATTATGAAGGAACTGAGTGAATTATCGCACATTGAATATAAAATGGGGTACTTTATCTTTAGGATTATCCTTCAAGATATTTGCACCATGCGTTGTGAAACATATTGCGCCCATTCACGAAATTGTGAGGGCTTCATCACGCGCGGAAATTTACTCTGTCCCAAACTCTTTCCAGTCACGGTGAGCCAATCGTAAAAAGTATTGATAGGTACAACTTCAAGTTGTATGGGTTGCAGCAAACTGTCGCGTTCGGTGCGGTAATCGTCGTTTACGCGTTTCAGTTCTTCGTCAATGGCGGTGGCTATTTTTTGTGCGGGCAACTGTGTGTGGCATCCGATATACCATTTATGGTGATAGTTGGCATCGTCAGTAATGCCGCAAGCGGTGAACTCTCTTATTTCGATGTTCAGTTGTTGCTCAACAGCATGAATGGCTTGGTTCATGTTATCCACCGAAAGGTGCTCGCCACAGATACTTAAAAAATGTTTAGTTCTGCCCGTTATCACTATCTCGTGTTTTTCTAAATCGCTAAACATAACGGTATCACCAATTAAGTATCGCCATGCGCCTGCATTGGTAGAGATGAGTAATGCGTAGTTGGTATTTTCTTGCACCTCTTCGATGGTCAGCGCGGTTGCTGTGGGGCGGATGTTATTTTGATCATCAAAATTTTGCGAATTGAAAGGTACAAATTCAAAATAGATGTTGTTGTCTAACATCAATTCCATGCCTCTCGCATCGAGGCGACTTTGGTAAGCAAAAAAACCTTCGGAAGCTAAGTAGGTATCAATATATGTGATAGGTTTCCTCAACAGGCGTTTGAAACTCATCTTATATGGCTCAAAGGCGATGCCACCATGTACAAAAAAAGATAAGTTAGGCCATATGTCGTGAATGGTACTCAAATTGTGGTATTCAATTACGCGCTCCAGCGTAAGTTGTACCCACGATGGTATGCCAGTAACGCCGCCAATATCCCATTCGGGGGCTTGTTCAGCGATGGCGTTGATGCGGTCGTTCCAATCTTTCAGGCGTACAATTTCAGGTGTAGGCTTATATTTTGTACGCAACCAAAGCGGAACATTATTAGCGTTGATGCCGCTCAAATCGCCGGCTTTGTAGTTGCCGAAATCTTGTAAGTCACTTGATCCGCCAATCATCAAAAACTCTTTAGTCAGGTAGTTTTCAGGGTTAATTTCGTGATGCTTGGTTAGGCTGAGGAAATTGCGTGCCCCTATGCGTTGCATAGATTTTGTCATGTCTTTCGTGACAGGGATATACTTGCTGGGGCTGCCCGATGTACCAGAGCTGAGGGCGAATTTTTTTATGATGCCATCCCAACACACATCGGCTTCGCCTTGAAGACAGCGATACCACCAGTTGTCGTGCATGGAGTCGTAATCGTAAACAGGAATTTGCTTTCTGTACGCATCCATAATATCGTTGCTCTTGAGTAACGATATGAAGTTATAATGGTTGCCAAATGCAGTATGTGCTGCACTGAAGAGTAGCTCGCGGAGGGTTTGTTCCTGTTGTATGCCTGCCGGAATATCCTTGCGGCGGTCTAATGCTTGGGCACGTAGCGACAATCCCTTTTTTACCAATTTATGTATAAGCAGCATTGTATAAAAACGGCTAATCTGGTTGTAAGATGGTGTTGTAATAGGGTAAGATTATAGCGATGCTGCAACTTTCTTACGCCGTGTTTTGAACATCTCGACAATTTCTTTTTCCTTCAAAAAACCTAAATCCGAAAATACGGTGGATACAAACTTCTTTATGTCTTGATAATCACGCCCGCGTTTGTCGGTATAATGTTTCAACAGTTTGTTGACATACTGCATGGATACATATTTAATGTCTTTGTTGAATTGCTCATTGTTAAACCCTTGTATGTATATTGCGATGGTTTTGGATAGCTCAAAAAAGTCATGATACTCGCTGACACTTAAATTACTGACTAACTGTTTGATATAACTAAAGATGGTTCGGCGCAAACATTCATTATTGTCAGACATACCTTCGTGTTGGCTATAATATACCTTTACGGCATCTATTGCATCAGGGTGTACGTAGCCTTTCGTGTGAATAATATCCATCACGTGATAATAATCTACGAGGTCGTCTTTATAGCTCTTGTCGAGTATATTTGAAGCGCGTGCATCTGTTTTTGCATTGATGGGCGCACCTTCGGCAAACATAGATAATAGAAAATCAAAGTATTCAACTTCAAATTCCGGTATGTTTTTGCGTAAGTCGTTAAAAAGTTCTTTTAGTTGTTCGGTATCCTCTTTGTTGAGTTCAAAAAAGTTTGCGAACAGGCAGATAAAATATCGTCGCTCGGTTGTGCCTTTGAAGGTCGGGTTATAAACCAAATCTTTCACGCTGTCTAAGATAGAAGAGTTGTCGTGACCGCTTTTGATGCGGCGCAAAAGAAACTGCTTCAATTCTGAGAAGTTGGATTTTAATTGCGCCACTTTTTGCGGAAAATCGGTGGCGTAGAAATTATCATTCTTAAACTGGCGGCTGTAAATTTCGTACCCGTGTTGGCGGGATTCGAGCGTGCGGTATTTGTCTAACTTTTGTTGTTGCAAAAACTGACGTATCCGCTTATTCGTCATTTGGTTTATCATGTTTGTTACCCAAATATCGCTGCTCAGGGCAAACCCAATTTGTACAGATTGCCCTACGCGCTTACGCAACACTTCAAAATGTGGCGAGTTGCAAATATTGATAAGAATCTCTTTGAAATGTTCCTGCGGGCGCACATATCTGTATTGGTTGTTAATTTCGCCACGCAAAACGGCATAGCCAAGAATACGCGGGAGATACAAGCCTTCAAATGCACTATGCAAAATTACTTTTTCTAAAGAAATAATTTGCAAGGGGTCAGCAACAGATACTTCATCATATACTTCACTAATGCGCGGCTCAAACTCTTGCTGAAGCGTTTTGTAATATTCTTCTTCCTCTTCTTCCAAAAATTGTGCTAATGCGGGGGCTTCTTGGATTTCCTGAGCGATAGCTTCTAACTTTAAGAGATATTCCTCATTTAAATCTTTCATTATTCAAATTTAGTTAGCTGTTTACATCAAGACCTGACAAAGCACACTAAAGCTTTGTCAGGTCTTGAATAAAAAAAATTATACGTTGCAAAGATAAGTAATTATCTGTTTAATAAACAAATAATTTAATTGGTAAATAATTTTACTTTACTGCGTAATTACAGTGAGTAACAAAACGCTTGTTTGCTCGTTTTTAAAATAGGTGTATCAAAACAGTAAAAATGAATTAAAGCAACCTATAACAATGTTCCAAAAATTAAAATTATACAGCTCGCTCGTGTTAGCACTTTTACTTCATTCCGCGAAAGCGCAGCAAGATTTATCACTGCAATTTATGCCGGATGTGTGGCAAGCAACTAACGTCAGCCCGATGTTTTATGCCCCTGATACACTCATGGGAGTTATATCTTTGCCATCGGTGTCATATCAATTCAATACATCTTCTAAAATTGCTTTTGACGAGTTTTTTGCCTCCACAAAAAGCGGACGTACACTCTTGCGCTTGGATAGAGCAACCTATTTGGCCAAAGACGACAACCGCATAGAATCGTATGCAGAAATAGGTACACTGGGGCTGAGTTTTAATTTAAGCGACCTTATACTTTCTGTCAGTCATGCACAAAAATTTGCAGTGATTACGGATTACAACAAAACGCTGTTAGATGTTGCCTGGAATGGAAATGCTGCCTATGTGGGCAAAGTAGCACACATGCGCGCCAACATTGATGCAACAGCTTACAATGAGTTTGCTTTCGGTTTGGGGTTCAATTTTGGCAGATTGCGCCTTGGCGGTAAATTCAAATACTTGACAGGCATTGCTAATTTTTCTACCATATCTGGCACCGCAGACCTTAGCACCAGCGATGATGTGTATCAAATTTCTTTAAATAATAATATTGAATTTAATGTCACACCAGTAGGGTTAGATAGTATCGAAAATCAATTCTCAACCAATATTTTTAAAAACCTAATACAGAGCAATAAGGGCTATTCATTTGATTTGGGCGTGGTGTTGCTACCTACTGACCGCCTAACCATATCGCTGTCTGCTGCTGATATTGCAGGGTCAATATATTGGACTGATCGCCCATCAAATTACCACAAGGTAGGCGTGACGGAATACGAGGGCATATCACAAGGGTTATCATCTATCATTCAGGGTGGTAATATTTCTTTAGGTGATGTGGCAGATACTTTGGAGCAGTTTATTAAATTTGATACAACGCATAATAACTATACCACACAGTTGCCAGTAAAATATAATGGTAGTGCACATTATCAAATCAACCGATGGCTAACTGTAGGAGGTTTGTATAATTTAGTGCATTACAAAAAAGAGTTTACCAACAATATTGCTATTGGTGGGCGCGCTCGCTTGAACAAATATTTTACAGTAGGGGCAACTTTGGCATATCGTCAGAACCGCTACGATAACTTAGGGCTTAATGTCGTTTTTCGTTGGAAATTCATTCAACTATACGCTATGACGGATAATGTCTTCGGCGCATTCACGCCATTGCGTTCATCTAACACGCAAGGTAGGGTAGGGATGAATTTGGTGTTTTATTGATGTATTTTAAATCCCTTTTTTTAATAAAAAACAACAGCCGTATTTCTTTGCGAGATACGGCTGTTGTGCATATTTTATGTAAGTAAAATTATTCCGGCAGTAGCTGAAAGTCAGTACGGCGATTCTTGCCGCGCCCTTCGGGGCTATCATTATCAGCAACGGGGTTATCGGGCCCATTGCCAACGATGATAAATCGGTTACGCGGCATCTTGTGTGTATTCACCATGTAATTCACCACTGACTGCGCACGCTTTTCTGACAGTACGCGATTGGAAGCTGCATTGCCAACATTGTCAGTATTTCCTTCTACGCGGATACGTGCATTTGCAAATGCCTTTGCAATTTCTACAAACTCTTTATCAATGATATATTTAGCATTTTCATCAATTTGGTATTCGCCGGAGCGGAAGTTGATACTTACGCGCTTGGTAGCGATAGCTTCTTTATTTTTATCGGATGCAGAAGCGGTAGAGAATGATTTTTGCCCTTCGGCACTATGCTGCGTACCTGCTAATGTACTTGACTTTACAGTACTGGCATCTGCAACAATACGCCAACTTGGTGTACGTGTATCTGCATAACCCAATGAGCGATAGGTGTTTGTCATTCGTGCATACAGTTGTTCGCCTGTAATACCGGTGTATGCAGGGTTTAACCCAAAAAAGTTTATGTTGTCGCCATGCGTACATAAGCGAACATTATTTATAGCTTGTAGGGTTGTTTCTTCTGAGAAGCCGTCAAAGGCATTAGAGAGGATGCGAGCAGCTTTGCGTTTTGCCTCGGGCGATTGGTTTATTTCGGCTGCGCCCTTCATCCAACCTTCATAGAGCTGTGCCAATTTGGTGCGATTAGCTTCTATCCACGATTTTTTTGCGATAAAGACATCAGCAATAATATTCGAGGCATTGCGCGTACTTTGCAATACTTTTGCACCGGCAACTTTGCTGACGCAATCGGCATCATCAGGACTCCACACTACGGCGGCATCTACGGCTTGGCTCTTAAACGTTTGTGCAGCATCAATCGCATTGGCTTGTTTGACAATTTCCACGTCGCTAATTTTCAAACCTCCTGCTTCGAGTAGCCATAGCAAGAAAGAATGGGAGGGTGTCATTTCGGCGACAGCTATTTTTTTGCCTTTCAAGTCGGCTACGCTGTTGATACCTCTGCGTACTACAATGGCATCGCCCCCACGTGACCAATCGGCTTGGAAAACGATGCGTGGCTCGTAGTCTGCTAATGCGGTGGCCTCGGTGGGGAAGGCATCAACCGTTGCCCACAGCAAATCCACGTCGCCTTTTTTCCAAGCGGCGCGAGAGGCATCGAAATCGTCCAATATTTTGAAATCTACTTTGAAGCCGTAGTCTTTATAAAAGCGCGATTCGGTATTTGCTTTGAATCCTTCGTTGAAGTATTGTCCGCCGGCGTATCCGCCCCACGTTACTACGCCCACTTTGATGGTGTTGGCATCTGCGTTATCGCTTCCACCGCCGAATAAGCCACCGCCATCGCTGTTGTTTTGCACAGTCTGTTCACTATTCTGTTTTAACTTTTGTCCGGTAGAGGTATTGTTCAAAAAATAACGTACAGCGAAAAATATTACGCCTACGATGAGAAGGGTGATAAGAAATTTTGAAAAGGTCGTTAAGCGTCCCATAATTTATTATATTCGATTTATTATTATCCTAAAAATGTTATTTTAGCGTATGTGAAATTTTCTTGATAGCAAAATGTATCATAAATATTTACTTACTCAAAAAAACTGTCGTATTGATTTTTGTGGTTGCTTTCGCGCAAAGGTTTTGCCGTCGGTGCGTTGAGGTCGAGCGTTTCGCTAGCGTTGTTGGCTTTGAGGATGAGCGTATCTTT
>JAGOHC010000194.1 GCA_017996375.1 Saprospiraceae bacterium
AATAATATGGTGACTAATTCTTTTTTAAAATTTAATTTTGTTACAGTTTTTTGAAACCGCTCGCAAAGATAATTCTATTATTTTAAATTTACAAACGCATTTTTGAAAAATATTTTGAATTTTAACGCTTGTCTCTGAAAATATGTACGATTTTTGCTTTGGACACCGCTTATGGTATAAGTTAATTCGGCAAATCGGTTATCTTTTGCCATTAAAATTAACTACTTTTGCTCGCTTACTCTGATTTTCTATTTGATTTTAAATTTCATTTAATGATAAACTTTATTGAAGAATTGCGCTGGCGCGGAATGTTGCACGATATAACTCCGGGGGCGGACGAACACCTCTCCGAACAGATGAGAACTGGCTATATCGGCTTCGACCCAACAGCACCATCCTTAGGGATTGGGAATTATGTACAAATCATGTTATTGACGCTGTTCCAAAAAGCGGGGCATCGCCCAATCGCGTTAGTCGGTGGAGCTACTGGGCGCATCGGCGACCCTTCCGGAAAGGACAAGGAGCGAGAACTAAAAAACTACGATGAAATTGAAAATAACCTCGAAAGACAAAGACAACAATTCTTCAAATTTTTGAATTTTGACGAAGGCGACAACAAAGCCTTGCTTCTCAATAATTACGATTTTTATACAAACATGAATGCGTTGGATTTCCTGCGCGATGTTGGTAAAACCATCACCGTTAGTTATATGCTTGGTAAAGACTCCGTACAACGGCGCATCGAAACTGGCATATCCTTCACCGAATTTAGTTATCAGCTCCTACAAGGTTACGACTTTCAGTGCATCTACCAACAATACGGAGGCACTATACAAATGGGCGGCTCCGACCAATGGGGCAACATCACTACAGGTACAGAATTTATCCGCCGCAACCTTAGTGGCAAGGCGTATGCCATCACTACCCCACTCCTAACCAAAGCGGATGGCTCTAAATTTGGCAAATCGGAAGGCGGCAATATTTGGCTCGACCCTACTATGACTTCACCTTACAAATTTTATCAATTTTGGCTTAATGCCGATGACCGTGATATTACTAAATTTTTGCGCTACTTCACGTTTCGATCCCGCGAAGAAGTGGAGGCACTTGAGCAACAATATACTGAAACACCACAAGTGCTCAAACAAACATTGGCAGAAGAATTAACTGCTCGCATCCATTCAAAAGAAGATTATGCTAACGTAAAAAATGTAACTGAGTTATTGTTCGGGCGCAATGCAGATAAGCAACAACTGCTGTCATTGAGCGAAAATGCCTTAGCCACCGTTGCGGAAGAAATCCCAAGTTTTGAAGTGCCTAAAAGTGTGTTCGCCACTGGCGTTAATGTTGTGGATTTATTGGCGGAACACACCCAAGTACTGAATTCGAAAGGTGATGTTCGTCGCGCCATACAAGGCAACGCCATCAGCATCAATAAAGACAAAATTACCGACCACTCCGCTACCATCAATCATGAAGTATTATTACACGGAAAATATATGATGATTGAAAATGGAAAGAAAAATAAATTTATTTTAAAAGTATCGCAATAGTATGAATCCTCGAGCAGCCCTCCTTTTGTCATTCTTCGCCATCCTGTTCTTGACAAATTGCAAGAGCAGCTACCATGCTGGCACAACCTTTAATACTACCGGTTCAGATCCTCAAGCTATTGCTATTGCCGACAAGGTGATGCAAGCAATGGGCGGCTACCGCAACTGGTCGAACACACGCTATATCGGTTGGGATTTTTTTACTGTGCGCAGTTTGGTGTGGGATAAAAAGTTACATCGCGTCCGCATCGAATCGCCAAAAAAAAATTACGTTATTGTACTCAACCTGAACGATATGAGCGGAAAAGTAATGTGGGAGGGCAAAGAAGTAACACACCCCGACACGCTGAAAAAATATTTAAACTTAGGCAGAGATATTTGGATTAACGATTCCTACTGGTTATTTATGCCGTTCAAATTGAAGGATAGTGGCGTTACGCTCAAATATAAAGCGGAAGAGGTAATGATGGGCAATGTTTATACAGATAAACTCCAACTCACCTTTGATAAGGTAGGTGTAACTCCCGAAAATATGTATAATGTATGGGTAGATAAAAATACCCACTTGGTTGTAAAATGGGAATATTACTCCAAGCCTACGCGCGAACACGCCGAAATAACTAACACTTGGGGAAATTACAAAAAATATGGCAAAATTCTCCTCTCCGATGATCGCGGTGAGCGCGGCAAACTCCGCAATATTTTTGTCACCAAAAACTACGACGAAGCTGCCTTCAATAAGTTAGCCTTGAGCAAATTGGAGTAGTGGTTAGTTACTGGTACTCATTTTAGCAATAGCATTTATCCAACGTGGGTCATCATTCAGGCTGGGAACTAACTGTACCTTTTCGCCACCCATCGCTACAAACTCCTCTTGGTACTCTTCGCCAATTTCGATAGTAGTTTCCAAACACTCACACACAAACGCTGGAGAGAACACCAACAAACGCTTATCGCCTCTGTCGGCACGTGCTTTCAGTACGTTACTCGTATATGGCTGTATCCATTGTGCATTGCCCAAGCGCGATTGAAAACAAACAGTATATTGGTCGCTTCGCAAACCCAAATTATCAGCAATCAGCCGCGCCGTCTCGTGGCATTGCGCGGAGTAGCAAAATTGATTTTTTTCGCTGATAACAGCGCAACAATTTTCTGCTTTTAAACAATGGCTACAACGGTCTGCCTTGAGCAACTGCCTTTCAGGTAGCCCATGAAAACTCATCAAAATATGATCGAATGACTGATAATTCTTGGCGCGAGCATTGTCTGCAAACACATCTATCATCGCTGGTAAATTGTGGAAAGAATTAACGAATTTCACCTCTGGAATAGCTTGCTTTTTGGATAAAATACGCATCACTTCTTCATGCACAGAACCCGTAGTGGCGGATGCATATTGCGGAAACAACGGAATTACTTTGATACTACTGACGTTGTGCGACAATAGTGTTTCAATAGCTCGTTCAATAGATGGTGATTGATAGCGCATACCTAAAGTTACCACATAATTATCGCCGATAATGCGCTGCACCTCTCGCACTAATAGTTCGCCATAGTATTTTAGTGGAGACCCCTCAGCTGTCCATAGTTTTTGATAAAGTTTTGCCGACTTGCCGGAACGAAACGGAACAATGATGCCTCGCACCAAAATATTTCGCCATAGCGGATTAACATCTATCACACGCTCATCCAGCAAAAACTGCTGCAAATAGCGATATACATCCTTACGCGTAGGCGTATCGGGTGTACCTAAATTAACTAACAAAACGCCTTTCTTCATCAAAAAAATATTTTGGCAAAGATAACAATCTGATAGTATTTTAAGTTGTGTTTGAGAAAGGAAA
Source organism: Saprospiraceae bacterium (assembly GCA_017996375.1). Lineage (GTDB taxonomy): Bacteria > Bacteroidota > Bacteroidia > Chitinophagales > Saprospiraceae > JAGOHC01. The sequence goes on from JAGOHC010000194.1 coordinate 3,398, forward strand.
CGACATTTTCGGTTACCGCAACAGTGTGTTACATCACCTTCAAGAATTTGCACGGAGCCATCCAAAAATTCTATTTCGGCACATTAGCAAGAAAGGAGTTTAGCTTGAATATTTTTATTTTTTTTCTATTATAAAAAATAATATATTTTAAAATATTGACATAGTAATATTTGTGTGGTATATTTGTTGAATCGTCCAAATACCAACCTTATCATT
>JAGOHC010000046.1 GCA_017996375.1 Saprospiraceae bacterium
GAAAACTCGTCAGTGATTTTGCTGACCTCCTCACACCACAGGAAGAATCGGCATTAGAGTTAAAGTTGCGTGCCTACAACGATTCAACTTCCACGCAAATTGCAATCGTTACCGAAACAACATTAGGTGATGATGATGCACAGAATCGCTCCTACGAAATTGCGAGTAATTGGAGCATTGGACAGGAAGGGAAAAATAACGGGATTTTAATTTACGTTGCTCGAAACGAAAGAAAAATATTTATCCAAACAGGCTATGGTGTCGAAGGTTTTCTTACCGATGCAATGAGTAGGCGCATCATCGAAACAATTATCAAACCAGCATTTCGACAAGAACAATATTTCATTGGGCTGGATGGAGCAACCGACAAAATAATTTCTTTAGGCAATGGGGAATTTCAAGCAGAACCTATTTCCGAAATCGCGCCTTTGGTAGTGTTACTCCTCTTTTTGTTGTTCTTCTTATTAATCGTGTTCATTTCTTATAAAGCGCAAAAAGCGAATAACCGCGGCTATAACAGAAGAGGCTATTATGATTATGATAATCCGCGAAATAGCGGCGGTGGGTGGTGGATTGGTACAGGCGGTTTCGGCAACGGAAATGATGATTCTTGGGGTAGAGGCGGCGGTGGCGGCGGATTTGGCGACTTCGGAGGCTTCGGGGGCGGAAGTTTTGGCGGCGGTGGTGCAGGTGGAGATTGGTAACTAACTTAGCATATTTTTACCCCTGAAAATTTTAATAATAATCTATTATTTTATTTACAGATTCATATTTTAAATTAAAAGGTAAAGCATTTTCTTTACCTTTTAATTTTTCTTTTCTTTTTATTGAGAGTACACTTTTCATTTAGCGATTTTGGATAAAGGCATTGGCATCAAACGTCTGGCGCATTAAATTTAAAGTAGCAGTGACATCATGTTGCGAACAATCGAAGCGAGCTCCAACGCGCGTCACCACTCCAGCTGCCTCCGTTATGGGTGTGTAACCCATTTTTGATAAACGCCGCGCCACTCTTTTTGCATTATTATTATCACTAAACTGTCCTACTATTATGGTACACATGGCGTTGGCATTATAGTCATTATTTGCTGTTGTCGAAACTTCCGTATTATTGGATGAGTGTGGGGCTGTTTCTGCTTCCGTTTGCAACACATCGCTGAGGTCGGTATCTTCATTCAATTCTGATTCATCAATAGTTGCAATTTCGTTATCATCTTGCAAAGCATCTGTTAATATACCCGCATGGTCCATGGCGGGTTTTTCATTAATATTTTGTTTTTCGGCTAAAGTGTTTTCATTAGTACGCACCCACGAAAAAATAATCACGGAAATAACTAAAACTAACAACGCAATCAACGCTGGCAATGAAGTTAGTGTTGCTGATAAGTTATCCCAATGGGAAGGGGTATTGTTGAGTTTTTGCAAAAGTTGTGGTTGCGCGGCTTCGGAGGGTATGCTTTCCAATGTTGATAAGTTGCTATTGTTTTTTTGGATTTTAAGTATAGGTAGCCCATACGCCTGCGTGTTGTAGTTGACTTGTGTATCTGGTTGAAAATCAATCTCTTGTCTGAAATTTCGCTGCATCACTCCAATATACGGAAAAACAACAGTCTCCTTTCTATCTAAAGATAATTGCACATCTTTCACAAAAAGGTCAAGTGCACTTTGCACATCGGAGGCGGTAGCACCGATGATAACTTGCAAGCGCTGTAACAAAACGCCATCATTTTCTTGTAATTCGTTATCAAAATACAAAGTGCTTGTCGGGGGCAAAATCTCCCCGTGTACGTGGTCTATTGCAGCTGGTTTGTAACCAGTATAAAACGTACCTATACCTGGTACAGTGACGCGCTGTTGTTGATAGAGTAATTCGGCGATATGTTGTGCAATGATATTTGTAGCCATAAATGATGACAAATTCTCTCTCAAATGTAAGAAATAATTACTATATGCTTTTACGAAATTTACCGTCGGAAAGTTGTGTTTTAAAATAATTTGAAGGGTCAGTTATATTTTATGTCGTATGGCGTAAATGAGTTCATCTATAAATATGCCATCTTTGTAAATATTTTTGGTAATGCGAGCTTCTAACTGAAACCCTACTTTTTCCAAAACTTTTTGCGATGCTAAATTATTACCAAAAGGGCGAGCAAATATTCTGGTAATCTCGAATGTGTCAAAACCATAATTTACCATTTCTCTGACGGCTGCCGTAATGATGCCTTTGCCCCAAAAAGGTTCGCCGAGCCAATAGCCCAATTCTGCATTTTTACACATAATGTCTGTTTGTGGATGAATGCCAATGCCACCTATGGCAACGCTGTTAATGTCAATAGCAAATATCTGTGTTGGCGAATGTTGAGCCGTCATTTCAATGAAGCGATGGGCTGCTTCTGCGGTGTAGGGGTGCGGAAATTGGTTGGTCATGAAGCGGGCAATATTTGAGTTGTTCGCATAAAGTACCAAATGTTCAACGTCAGTTTTTGCCCAAGGTCTCAGTTCGAATAGCATTGTGTATTATTATATTTTTGACTGATTTAATCTGAATCGCCAACGCCTATTTTTACTACCAGTTCCCAGTTACCGCGAAGTTCGGTTACTTTTTTTGTCCAAATTTTTTCAGGTTGCAAATGCAAATCATAATTGCCAGCATCCCATCGTCCGTTCTCGTTATCATCCTGAATTAATCGGAGGGTATATTCAGCCACAGACATTGATTTAAAATAATGCTCAAAAGCAGATTGATGTATTATTAGCTGCTCATTAATTAATTCATCGCGCTGCCAAATTTGCAATAAGTAATTTTTGCTACTATTTAATTTGTTGATTATCAAGTGAATATCGCCTAATCCTTTTTTCGCGCCAACTTTAAAAGTATAGGTTATCGAATCGTTCGTAAGCCCGAACCAATCCGTCACTGCGCGTGGCTGCAGGGCAATTGTATAGTTTCTATCATCCCGCCAATCTGTTTGTACTATCAGCTTTTGCCTACTTGTGGTATCAATTGTGATGCTTGCCGCAGCAATTTGTTTGGTTGAATCTGCAATGAATACGACAATTTTTGAAGTATCTAATGTTGCAATCGGGTGATTAAAAACAAGCGAATAGGGTTGAGTGGGGTTATGTACGGTTTGTATCTTTTTGCCCGCTCTACTCCCAATTTTCTCAAGTCCAAAAGTATCTTTTTCTATAAAAACTTGCCGGTTTGCAGCTTTAATACGAACCGTATCTACTGTGTTGGTATCTTTTTTACTTACGTATAATTCCCATTCAGCAGGCTGCGGCATATCGTACCATACGTTTATAGAATCTTTTTCATATTCATAAAAAATGCGCTGCCCTTTATTTTGATAATTAAAAGTTAGATTGTGCGGTTGTTGGTTGAACGACAACTTGGTCAAACCATAATGTGGCGATGTGGAGGTGAGTAGTTGCAAGGGTGCGGTAGCTGTATAAATTTGGAATTGCAATGCCATCTTACTTGTATCATTGAGCACAATGAGGCTATCTGAAAATCCAATTTTTTCGGAGGCTTGGTTGTATTGATAATTCACATCTGCATCCACCAATACGCATACTTTATAGGTGTTGGGCGAGAGGTTATCTAAAGCAGCCTTTCCTTCTTTGTTCGTTCTGCCAAAATAATATGGGCGTTCTTTACGAAATACGCTATCAATATTTTTATCATATAATAATACCAAAGCACCTTCAACGGCTTCGCCAGTATATGCGTCCGTCACCTGCACTTTCATGGAAAGCGAATCAATAAAATTGCCGGTGGAAAAAATGTAGGTTAAGTCGTTTTTAGGATTACCTTCGGTAAAATCGCGTACCGCCTCGCTGAAATTGATAGTATAGGTAGTGTTTGGGTGTAGCACTTCTTTGTCGTCAAAGATTATTCGCACGGTTTTTCCGTTAAGTAATATTTTTGGCGGAGTGACTAACGGTGGCGAAATAGTAATGTGCTTATCGGGCTCGCTCAAAGCAATCCATTCGTCAAAAGTCAGTTCAATTCTTTTTTTATCAAAATTCGTGAGCCGATTTTGCGTAGATGCTGCTGTATTCAATTTTGGTGGCGTGGTATCTTTCGGTCCGCCTTGCGGCGCAACGGGGTGGGCGCATTGCAACAGCGTGAGTAAAATAATACAAATGAAGGCTCGCAAAAAATAATTCATATACTCACCTCCTGCAATTTTTTCTCATAATATAAAATACAACAATTATCAGGTTGGAACAATGCTTTTGCTACGCGCTTTACATCGCCCAAAGTTAGCGTTTCATAAATATTTGCTTCATTATTGATGAGTGCTACATCGCCGAGCAGCTCGAAGTACGCCAAATTCATCGCTTTCGGTAAATAGCCTACTTCCGAAAAGATAAGTGAACTCTCCAACTTGTTTTTTAGTTTTTGCAATTCATTATCCGAAATTCCTTCATCTATAATTAACTGCAACTCTGTCCAAATTGCTTTTTCAATTTGTTCGAGGGTGTAATTCTCGCTGGGGCGTGCTTCCAAAATAAACAACCCGGGACCAATAGAGCCGGAGATATAAGCATCAATTTGTGATACAATTTTTTGGTCTTTCAACAGTCGGCGAAAGAGGCGCGATGAACTGCCATTTGCTAACACATCCGAAATCATATCTGCAACATAATAATCTTTGTGTAAACGATTTGTCATACGGAACGCCATATATAGCGCATCCAACGGTACGTTGCTTTGTCGCACCTTTCGATAAATGCCTTCTTGTTGGAAGGGTTGCAGCGCCAGATTAATATCTTCAGTTTTAGTTTTGCCTGACGGGATATTGCCAAACCATTTTTCGACTAGTTGCAAGACTTCCTCCGGTTGCACGTTTCCCGAAATACTCAATATGGCGTTGTTGGGTGTATAATGGGTATGATAAAAAATTTTTACATCTTCAATGGCGGCATCTTCAATATGGGTAATTTGTTTGCCGATGGTGGGCCAATTATACGGATGATTGGGATATGCCATGTCTAACAAAATATGCCACACATCGCCGTAAGGCTCATTGATACAAGTTTCCTTAAATTCTTCTACAACTACTTTTCGCTGCACGGTTAATGAGCGCTTGTTGATATGAAGTTGCTTCATCCTATCTGCCTCAAGCCAAAGTGCAACCTCTAAATTATCGGCGGGAACGGTGTTATAAAAGTTAGTATAGTCGTTATTGGTAAAGGCATTATTTTCGCCGCCGGCGAGTTGTAGGGGTCCATCAAAATCAGGTGCGTTTTTTGTTCCACCAAACATCAGGTGCTCAAATAGGTGTGCGAAGCCCGTCTTGTTGGGATTCTCATTTTTTGAACCTACATTATATAATACATTAACAGCTACCATTGGTGTACTATCGTCATTATGGATGAGTACGCGCAAGCCGTTATCAAGAATATGTCGTGTGTAATTTATCATTGTACAAAGGTATAAAAATTAACGGTCATGGATTGATTAACGAAAAAAACTGAATTGTAGTTTAGGCACAAACAAAAATGCGTCCGCCGGCAGATGCCAACTGACGCATTTTTATCTAAAACTTTTTTATTTTTTATTGCTGTACGATAAATGTATGTGCAGACACTTTATCATTTTTAGCATTTCGCCAAATAGCGTAGTAGTGTCCGTTAGCAAGTTGAATCGGTACGCGCACATTATTGTTAGCTGTTAAAGTGTGTGAAGTAGTACTCATCAGTTCGCCTAAAACACTATATACTTGCAGAGTATAATTTCCGCTTGGGATATTGACAGAACGGAAATGCAATATGTCGCTCACCGGATTCGGGAACAAAGTCATCACTTCGGTATATTGATTGTCGTTTGTGCCTACTGTTAAACCTTTTGAGTATGCCTCAACGGAAGTGATAGCATTGGTGCTATCAACAACTGCTTCGGCGATAATTGTTTTTTCTATATTATTATAGAAGATATAACTTACTGTAGTGTTGATCCCTAAAAATGGATTTGACGGTACAGCAGCAGTAACATCTATCCAGCCGAGAACGGGTACTTTCGCTTCTACTTTAGTATCCTGAACATCCGTTCTTTTTTGTCGTAGCACTGGGTAAGAGGCACTTGCGAAATTCATTGTGCCCCACGCATCAACGTTTTCGGTGCGTGTCAACTGTACGCGAATTCGAATTGAATCGGGTGTGATAGGAAATTGACTTAATAACGTATCAGGCAGTTGCGTGTCATCAAAAGCGATGACGATGTTAGATACATTTGTGCTTGCACTTGTGGAAGTGAGGGGCAGATTTCTTACAATGCGAGTCGGGTTTTCTAATACTGAAAGCGGGAGGCCAAACCCAAGAGGGTCAGTGCCTTTATATCCTATCAGCTCTAATTTGCCGTTGCTCGTGCTATAATAGGTTTCTGCGATGTCAGCCCCAAATGATTTTACAACCAAATTGGCAGTAGGAAACGAAGCGGGATCAGTGCCTTCTCCGGCAGCTAAATACACTTCATTGCGCGTCACGCCTAAATTAAGGCTGCTCCAGTTCCAAGTTTGATTGCCACCGGTGGTGCCTAAAGAGATGCCGGAGGGCTGTAATATAGTGCTTGTTGTGAGTGTGTCTCCAGCAGCGGGTAGTGTATTTGCTGATACAGTAATTTGGGCGTTGCTCCAAATACTGCCACACAGATACAAAATTGTAAAAAGTTTTTTCATTCTAAATTGAATTTTAAATTTGGTGAATACTTATCCTAAATATTCCATGAAGTTACTACAAATGGAACGCACAAAGGAGAATTTTGTCGAAGTTTTTTAATTGTTTGACGAGTATTAACAATTTTTAACACTTTTGGATGCAACTCAGTAGCCAAATTTAAACTCTATATCGATATTGTTATTGAAATACTGTTTTAAAATGAAGTCACATTATAGATTATAAGTCAGCTTGGTGTATTTATTACAATATTATATCTTAAAATGAATAAGTATTGCCAAACACTTGACATTGAATAATAAAGTAATGTATCTTTGCATCACATTTCAGAATAATATTTTGAAAAAAAATTTATTAATTCCATAAATTAGAATTATATTCTTTAACAAACATTTTATTTATGAAAATATTTGCATTATTATTTATACTATTAGTTAATATTCCGAATAATATTTCGGACATTGATATTGACAAAGACAATAATATAAACAATAGTAGTGTCACAAAAACATTGCACACTAACATTTTTAATCTTCCTATCGAAAATTTATTTGATAGCAAATGGTTTTTGACAGAATCTAATAATACATCCTCAAAAGCTCTTCAGAAAACGCTTTTTTTCGATGCTGACGGACAAGTTACCATTGTCAATAAAGACCAAAACGGTGAGTTTGATGTGATTAAGCGCAATTGGGTTTTAGCCGATTATTCGGATATTGCTTACTTGGTTCTTTCTGATGCTACTGGTGCTTCTACCCGCTACGCCATACAAACAAAGGGTGATGGTATGATTGTCGCTGACGTTGCTACTAACCAACAATTTGATATTGTTTCGGTAGAGCATTTAGATAGCAAAAAGGCTACGTTATTTGGCAAGCAGATGGCAGGTACGTGGGAGGCAGTTGCTAAAGGTATGTTGTTTCAGGCGCATTTCTCTGATAACGGAGGCTATTATATAAGCTCACAAATGTCGCTTGTACAAACAAAAGGTTCTTTAGAAATTAACGAACTTGGTACTTGGTCAATTTCTCAAGACGGTCAGTTTTTGATCATGACTACTCAACAGAACGGGGGTATTGCAAGCCGCTATGTTGTGAGTATTGATGTACTTACTTCTCCAAAAATGGACTTAGTGTTCGGCACTCAAAAATTGCACTTCAAGAAAACATCTCCAATAAGAGCATAAAAATTAGTATAAAAAAAAAGTTAATTTTTTCATAGCGCATCATAAAAGGTTTTCCCTGTGCGGCAACGGCTGTACAGGGATTTTTTTATATCCCTTTTACATCAATAAGTAGGTTGCCCTTTGAGAAAAAGCGCACATTCAAATTATCAGGAATAACCTGAATACCACTAATCCGCAACTCTTCTACGTTTCCGTTTAGGATTACGTTTGGCGCAATTTGGTAATTTTTCAACTGTTGCTGAATGGTGGATTTCATCGCATTGATATTCTCTGCAACTTGAAATTTAAGCGTTTTTTGAATCATGTTTATCAACTTGCGATTAAAAAGCCACTTTGCCGATTTCAGCAAGAAACTCTTTGTATTCAACTCAAAGACGAGATTTTCTAATTCTACTTCATTGGTGTTTGCATTATAAATAGGCTTGCCCGAAAGGTATATGTTACCGTTATAGCTTCCTGTTAGTAAGGCATTAATGATCAAATAATCACCTTGCCCGTACATCCGAATATCAGTAATATTTACGAAATATTTTCCTTGCGTAAAGGTTTGCCCAACCAACATATTTTTAGAGATAGCCTCGGCTTCGCGGAAAGGTATCGTCACATTGACGTTAAAATTAAAATCATTGCTGGTATTATTTCCGTTAGCATACTTGAATGCTGGAAGTGCAATTGGTTTGTAAGATTGTGTTGGGCTTCCTACTTGAATATCCGAAAATCCTTGAAACGTAACAGTGCTTCTTATCAGTCCATTGGCAGTTTGCAGGGGTGTCATGGTTACATCTTGTGGGCGCAGTTGCATCCACATATTATATTCTTTGGATAGTTGTAGTGGTTGCTGTGCCGTCGACCACGCATCTTGTATATAAGGTTTTATCAACAAGTTACTTTTTACGGCATCATCAATTGCTGCAGATAATCTTCCTTTAGAATAAGCCAACACTTGGTCGGCAACAAATTGGATTGGAATTTTTAATCCGCCTACCGCCAACTTCGGCGATTTTGTCCAGTTATGCGATACCACCGATGTATTAGTTTGAATGCTCCAATCATTTTTAACATCAAACGCGGTGGTCAAGTCAATAAACATTTCGCCATCCGCTTTTAATGTAGAAACGGCAATGTCCTTTTCAATGGATATAAGCAATGGCACGCGATACGTCAGGCTTTGTCCGTTCATTTGGATACTAATATTTGCACTTTTATAAGCAACAATTTTCATATCGCCCATACCGCCCCCACTCACGTTGCCACTTTCATAAAGTACGCCTTTGAGCGAGTTATTAACATATTTTTCAATATCTTTTATATTGATTGTCAATGGAATATTTATGGAAGATAATACAGGTGACACAGTAATATTATTATAATTTTCAATTGGGCGAGTGGGTTCATTTTTCAAATTTCCGCCACAGCCCCACAGCAGCAGTAGCGTTCCTAAAGTTAGCAATGGTTTCATCAAAAGTTGTCGTTTTATTTACCCAAAGATAACGGATACGATTTATTTTTAATATCTAATATTCAGATTTAAAATAAAATACCTTGCACATTTTCGGGCAACAGTGTAAATGACTTCCGATGATGCACCGTTGTTCCATGTTGCAAAATTCCCCTCCGATGCGCCACTGTCGGATAGCCTTTGTTCTTCTCCCATTGATACGTCGGATGTTGCGCCGCTAAGGTTTTCATATAATCATCGCGATACGTTTTTGCTAAAATGGATGCCGCCGCAATAGCATAAAATTGAGCATCGCCTTTTATAATACAAGTATGTTGGATGTCTGCATAAGGCTTAAACCGATTACCATCAATCAACAGCATTTGAGGCAACACACTCAACCCCGCAATGGCGCGGTGCATAGCCAAATACGTTGCTTGTAAAATATTAATAGCATCAATCTCTGCTACGGTAGCGTATGCCACAGAATAGGCAACAGCAGTCGCTTCAATCTCCGTTCGCAAAGCATAGCGCGCTGCCTCCGACAACACTTTTGAATCGTTCAACAGCGGATGATAATACGAATTTGGTAAGATAACTGCCGCTGCAAAAACAGGACCAGCCAAACAACCGCGGCCAGCTTCATCGCAGCCAGCTTCTGTCAACTCTTTATGTAAAAATGCACGTAACACGAAGGCAATATTAATAAATTATTTACGCCGTTTCACAACATTCATACTCGAATTATTACCTTTGCCGAAATTTATTGTAATCATACACAGTATTTTATGACAGACTACCAACGATTAAAAAATATCGCCTCTCAAATTCGGCGCGACATCGTACGCCAAGTATTTGAAAGTCAAAGCGGGCATCCGGGCGGCTCTTTGGGCTGTACCGAAATTTTTGTAGCTTTATATTTTGACATCATGCACTACAACCCTGCGTTCAATATGAATGGCAGCAATGAAGATTTGTTTTTCCTTTCCAACGGTCATATATCGCCAGTATGGTACAGCACCTTAGCACACGCAGGCTTCTTCGAAAAAAAAGAATTATCCACCTTTCGGCAAATAAATTCTCGCCTACAAGGACACCCAACCGTACACGAAGGGCTGCCTGGTGTGCGCGTAGCTTCCGGCTCATTAGGCCAGGGGATGTCGGTAGCAATTGGCGCAGCATTAGCTAAAAAAATGAATGGCGATGACAGATTAGTATTTTGTCTAACAGGCGATGGTGAGTTGCAAGAAGGACAAATTTGGGAAGCCGTTATGTTTGCACCTTTCAATAAAGTAGATAATCTAATCGCTATTGTAGATTGGAACGGGCAACAGATAGACGGACCCAATGACAAAGTGCTTTCACTCGGCGATTTACCCGCCAAGTGGCAATCGTTTGGTTGGGAAGTTATTGTGTTAGAACAAGGCAACAATATGCAAGCCGTTGTAACAACTTTGCAACAAGCAATTTCCCTTTTAGGGAACGGAAAACCAGTAGTGGTTTTAACTAAAACTCAAATGGGATATGGTGTGGACTTCATGCAGGGCACGCACGATTGGCATGGCAAAGCACCCAACAAAGAACAGTTTATCAGCGCGATGGAACAACTGCCTGAAACATTAGGCGATTATTAATTTTAACCCAGCTTTTGTAAAAAAATAATTTTCATAAAATGAGTTTGCAACATATCACATCATCCGGTAATAAAGCAACGCGCGATGGTTTCGGCGTAGGCTTACTCGAAGTAGGAAAACAAAACAACCAAGTGGTAGCCCTTACCGCCGATTTATTAGAGTCGCTAAAAATGGGCGACTTCAAAAAAGCATTTCCCGAAAGGTTTATTCAGGTCGGTATTGCCGAAGCAAACATGATGGGTATTGCTGCCGGATTGACCATCGGCGGTAAAATTCCTTATACTGGTACGTTCGCCAATTTCTCCACCGGAAGGGTATATGACCAAATCAGACAATCCATAGCCTACTCGCATAAGAACGTAAAAATATGCGCCTCCCACGCTGGCTTGACGCTTGGCGAAGACGGCGCTACCCACCAAATTTTGGAGGATTTGGGTATGATGAAAATGTTGCCCGGTATGACAGTCATCAATCCTTGCGATGCCCACCAAACGATGTTAGCAACGCTTGCTATTGCCGAGCATTTCGGTCCGGTATATTTGCGTTTTGGCCGCCCAAGTGTACCCGTGTTTACAGAACCGTATAAGTTTGAAATCGGTAAAGCAATTCTGTTGAACGAAGGCAGTGATGTCAGCATTTTTGCTACTGGGCACTTGGTATGGACAGCCATTGAAGCAGCCCGCCAATTAGTGGAAGAAGGCATCAGTTGCGAAATTATCAACATACATACCATCAAGCCTATTGATGAAGAAGCGATACTCGCCTCCGCTGCCAAAACAAAACGCGTGGTTACTTGCGAAGAGCACAACCGCATTGGTGGTTTGGGTGATAGCGTGGCACAAGTGCTGTCAAAAAAATTGCCAACCCGCATGGCATACGTAGCTACTAACGACACCTTTGGCGAAAGCGGCAAACCTGCCGATTTATTAGAAAAATACGGATTGGGCAAAAAAGATGTGCTTGCGGCTGTTCGCAGTTTGTTGTAATTGTTTTTACACAGCTCACTTCCTTCGAAGCTGCAAAAATCACTGATTTTTGTTGTATAGTAACATATTGATTTCGTATGTTTGGGTGAGTGTTCACTTCAAACAAAGAATTGCAAACATTAAACAGCAATGCAATGTATCTTAAAATTAAAAGTTTTACTTTAAGTTCGATTTTACTTTTGCCACTTTTATCGTTTGCAGATGTCCCTCATTTCGACATAGTAGAAGTCATGTACAAGGGGAAAAAGTATTATGTTCCCGGACTTTTCAAAGAAGGCGGAATACTTAAAAATCATGACCTTTGTTACTATGATTACAATGGCGAATACATAGGGGAAGTACAGGATTATATTTTGCAATATGGTATCCATGACGATTCTATCTCACTTTATTCATCTATGGAAAAAATAAATTTAAAAAAGTTAAAATTTGATGAGGGAATTGAAGGGTTTGATGACATATTAAAAATTTTTAATGGAGGAATTAAATCCTCAATTAAAGAGTTTAAAAAAAAATTTATACTCATGGATGCATACCATGGGAATACAGTCGGCTTCACGCATACTGCTGAATTAAAGGAAACAGACAATATTTGGATTAATGAGTACCCAATTGAGACACTGTTTAGTTTAGGACATGATATTTGTAGTTATAACTTTTTTGCAATAAAAGGTAATTTAAATAAAAAAGACAAAATTAAATTAGAAGCAGAAATGAATTATCTGCTAAAGTCATACGACTCCAGTAAAAAATTTTGGGAGAAAATTTCGGAACTTTATAGTAAGAACATAATAATGGTCGGATATTGCTCATGTTAAACCCCACAATTTACCAACCCCCACAGTTAATCACACCTTACTCAGCCTACTCTGCTTGTTATTCCCCAAATCCATATTGAATAAAATAGCAATATTTATCAGGAAGAAAGAGCCAATTTTATCGGTTTCCAACATATCGTTTATCAGCAAAATGCAAAAAATAATGATGGAAGATAACAGCACCGTCATCACTATTGATTTGCGTTGTGGGTCAGTGGTTGCATGGTAAATGCGTTCTCCGCGTATCAACACATAAAAGCAAAAGCAGACAAAAATTATCAATCCGATAATACCTTGTTCGACGAAAGTCATCAAATAATAACAATGTATGCCTGAGTGCTCAGGATTGTCACTCACGTAGGTTTTGAAGTTAGAAACGGTGTATGCTTTATAGTAGTCATAAAAATTGCCCGGACCAAACCCCATAAAAGGTTTTGCTTTAATCATCTGCGACCCTGCCACCCACCGATAGATGCGCTCCATTGTCGAAATATCTTCGCCCTTCGCCGTTGCGGAAAGCAGGTCGTTGAAGTTCTCTTGCGTTACAGTTTTTGTATAATCCGGCGCAAAATCAAGATAATTATTTTTGTGATATAAATAGCCTGTGCCAACGATTGCTCCTACCAAAACGCCTGCCAGTACCAATCGTGTAGCGCGATATTTTATGACAAAATAAGCTCCTCCGGCTATTAGTAGGGCTGCATACGCCGCGCGTGTATAGGATAGTTGTATCGCTACTAATAATAATAACAAAACGGCTATCATACACCACCATTGCCGCGACCATCGGCGTTGTTTAAATGTGTTTAACCAAAAGTAAGGAAACAAAGCAGCCATCATGGCAGCGTAACTGACGTGGTTGCGGAAGTAGGGCCAACAAGCCCTGTTAATATCCGAAAATGAAAAGTCGTAGCTTGCATGGCGCACCATCGTTATCATAATGGTTATTAGCAAGGGAATGGCTACACACCAAAATAGGGTACGTACATCCTGCCAAGTTTTTATAATGTGTGCCGTAAGGAAATAGAATACAACGATGTACCAACTCTTTGCTATTAAAAATTTGAAAGATACAAATGGGTTGGATGAGGTAATGGCTGCGACAATTATCCAACCGATATGCGATAGTAATAATAAAGTGATTGGATGTAACAATACGGCCACCCGTATATGTACGCCACGTTGCAAAACATGAAGCATATATACACCCATGAGCAACCACATCAACGGTTCGGTGGGGAGGTCAGTGCCGAAGCTGCCAATTTCTGTTTCTATCGAAAAGGGCAACATACAAATTAACAGAAAATACACCTTTCGGAAATCTACTACGGAAAAGTAAACAACTACAAGCGCTATTGGTAGCCCAATGATGGCGTATTGCGCTGTGGCGATGCCTGCAAAAATACAAAGCAGTATGCTGCTTGCAAAAATGCCAAACAACAATTTCTTAGATTCAAGCGTGGAGATGTAAGTGATGATGCGCGAATAGTAATTCATATCCTACAAGCTAAGACTGAGTGCGCCATTGTTGCCAATTTGCTCGCCAATCAACATCTTTGTAGGCTTCAGCGATGAGGCTGCCTAATATGCTGAAGATGAAAGCGGCTATAACCGATGCCGCTACGATTATCCATCGTATCGGGCGAGATTTTACAATGGGCACAGCTGCTGGCTCAATAATGTGTACTGCAGAAATATTCGATTGCAATGAAGTTTTGATTTGTGTGAATCGCTGTTTATCTTCCCCAATTGCTTGGCTGGCTTCCTTATAAACGGAAGTAAGCATTTGTACCAACGCCAATCCGTCATTGAATCGTTTTAAGTTAAAGTTACCGTTTCCGTCAGGGGAGGTTAGTTGTGTAAGTTGCTGCTCTAATCCCCGAATATTTGCCTTTAAGATGATGATGGAGTCGCGCAGTTTTGGAGAATTTGCTTCCGAAAGGGCTTGTAGTTTTGCTTTGTCTTTTGCTAAATCCGATTCGGCGGTAGCTACTAACGTTGCCATTAATTCACTCTGTGTTTCAAGGTCGTAGATACCATATTGTTTGCGAACTCTAGCGAGGCTATCTGCCAGAATTGTTTGTTGTTGCTCTTTTGATGCGATGCCTTTTTCGAAGGTAGTCACCAAATTTTGTTGGCTTTCTTTGATGAGTTTTTGCGACGCAATATCTATGCGATTACGTGCGGTATTGGCGATGCGTGCGGCAAGTTGTTTATCCTTATCTTCAACACTTAACTCTATGGCATCATACTTCGTCTTTTTAACTTCGTAAAGGTCTAAAAAATGTTCCTTTATTTTATACTGTGCCTTTGCATCGGAGGAGTCAATATCGTAGTGCTGATATAAGTCGAAAGAGTCTATTAAAAACTGTATGGTTTCATCTGATTCGGCAATAGTTAGCAACCTATCAATATCTTCATCGCTTCCATAGTATTCCATATCTTTTGTAGATGTCCCAAATAGGTGTTCGGGTTTTGCTAAATCGGGGCTGGCAGCATAGAAAATAGTAGTTGATTTATAATAGACGGGCAGCAGCAACGAAACAACAACACTACCAAGCAGGGCTGCTGCACAAACCTTGAGAATAGCTTTACGCCACTTTACCAAGGTGCCGATAGCATCAAATAAATTATCGTTGTTAGAACGCATGTATGTATGTTATGGTTTGTAAGAATGCCTACTACAAAAAGTGCCGCAAACAACAATGTCATTACTACTAATGTATCGGTAGCAATGACATTGTTAAAATTACCGTAAGGTAATCAACGGAATATCATAAAGTCGGGAACACCATCTCGAAGTTACGATTATAAAGCATAAAAATTGTTAGGAGAAGCAGGATAAAAAACATGAAAAAGTACAAAATGCAATATCCCTTTCTTCCGGTACTTTGGTCGCTATAGGTACTCATGGCGTATGGTTTACATTGAATCTTAAAATTTTGCAGTGCAAAGTAAATCATTTTGTTGGACAAAACAAAATACTTTGTCACAAGGCAGCGTTTAGTATGCACAATTCGTACTAGTAGCAGCTATAAAACTTAATCCTTTCGTACCAATATTTTGTAGAACGTTTAAGCGTCGCTTATGTATTTAGTAAAAACACCCAGGGTGTTGCAATCGCTACTCCCTAATTACCTTTGGAAGATGCCGGCTGCTGCCGAAAAAACCCTTTATCTAACGTTTGATGATGGACCTGTACCAGAAGTTACACCGTGGGTGTTGGATCAATTAGCACAGTACGATGCTAAAGGAACGTTCTTTTGCGTTGGCGAAAACGTCAAACGCTATCCTGAAATTTTTCAGCGTGTAGTGCAAGAAGGACACACCGTCGGCAATCACACTTTTAATCACCTCAACGGTTGGGACAACGATAACTTACCTTACTTCCTCAACATTCGGCAGTGTGCAAAGTTAGTAGCATCAGATTTATTCCGACCACCATACGGCAAACTTCGTTTAAAGCAAATGCAGTTTCTCCAACGCCATTATCAAATTGTGATGTGGGATGTATTAAGTGGCGATTTCGATGCTTCTATTTCTAAAGAAAAATGCTTGAGCAATGTAGTGCAAAATGGCAAAGACGGTTCTATTATCGTATTTCACGATAGCGTTAAAGCGGAACACAAACTGCGATATGTACTACCACAAGCTTTAGCCTATTTTTCGGATAAAGGTTATAAGTTTGATAGAATCCGGCAAAGCAACGCAGTTGCCAACCCATCAATTTTACAACATAGCGCATAATTTTTTTTCCTAAATAAAGAGCTATTCTTTATTATTATTGGGTTTGGGTGCATGGTTTTTATGCTGTTTTATACCCGCTGATATAATTTACTTATATTATAAGGCTATGATTATTAATCACTAAAATACCACTTTAAGGGTATTTATCGCCTATCAAATTACCCTAACTTTGTGACGAGTTATTAAGTGTTAAACACATCTTAACAGCTTAAGAATGAGTTACGGGACTCCAAAATGATTTTTGCTCCTTTTCTGTGTTTGCACTATTATACTTTTACATACTATTTACACACTATTTTGCATATATCGTCCTGACCCGATTTTCTTATATTGAAGTGGACAGGCGTAGCTGTTTGTAATAACTACCAATGGCATAGCCAATAGATTTCTGTTGCTTTGTTGTTGGGAATAGTAACATGAACTATCTTGAACAAAATTATAATCTCGTTGAATGAAAGCAACTCTACATTTATTCACAAAAAAATCTACGCAAATAAAGTATTTGATATCCTTATTATCTACTTTTTTTTTGCTTACGCAAATACTTTCTGCTCAGTGTAGTAT
>JAGOHC010000047.1 GCA_017996375.1 Saprospiraceae bacterium
ATTTGTCGCATTTTGGCAGGCATATTAGCAATTGCATCTATAATTTCTGCAAAGCCTGCCCCAAATCCTTTCTTCACTTCTTTTGCTTTTTGGTAATCAGAAATATCAAACGGAGGGTATTCTTTGGTAGTGAATACAGTATATAAAACAGCCAAGAGAAATACCACTGCCCCTATGTAGAAAGATAGCTTCACTGAAAGTGGAATTGTGCCGGCAGCCGCGTCGGCGGAAACGCCCAGCCAGTTTGTCAAAATAAATGGCATTGCCGAAGAAATCACTGCACCCAACCCGATGAACATACTTTGTGTAGTGAAGCCTATTGTGTGTTGTTCTTCAGGTAGCATATCGGCGACAAATGCGCGAAACGGCTCCATACTAACGTTAATAGATGCATCTAAAATCCATAACAAACCAGCTGCCATCCAAAGTGTTGAGGAGTTAGGCATGAAACATAATGCGATGGACGAAAGTATTGCACCAATCAAAAAATAAGGCTTTCGCCGACCTAAAACCGGATGCCACGTGCGATCGCTCATGTAGCCAATGATGGGTTGTATCAATAATCCTGTAAGTGGAGCAGCTAACCACAGCATAGGTATTTCATCGGGATTAGCGCCGAGATATTCGTATATAGCACTCATATTTGCCATCTGCAAGCCCCAGCCGAATTGGATGCCGAAAAACCCAAAACTCATGTTAATAATCTGTGAGAATGTTAATCGAGGCTTTTGAAATGTAGTTGTTGCTGAAGTAGAGTTGTAGCTCGCCATAGTAAATGTTATTGGATTGTTGGTTGATTATTTTTTGATTAACACAATATACTCATAAGGTTCCATTGCCAGTCTCCAGTTGTTGTCTAAATTTATGCTTTTTTCTTTAAAAAAATTACTATACGCTCCCGAAATATTTTTCGTGGTAGCTTCTAAAATTTCTTTTTGCGAAGAACAATTTATCAGCACTACAACGCGGTTGTTTCCGCTTTCACGGGAGTATGCTAAAATTGACGTGTTGTTGGTAGGAATTTGTATTGCAGGTACACCGAATTGTCCGTTGGCAAGAGCAGGATTTTCATGTTTAAGTTTTGCTAATTTCTTGTAAAAGTGTGCCTTATCTGTTCCTTGAAGCCAATAAATTTCGTCTTTATCAAAAAAACTGAGCCGCTTATTATTGCCAATTTCTTGCCCGCTATAAATTAGTGGAATGCCTGCAAAAGTGTAATTCATTACCACAAAAGCGTCTTCGGCAGCACCGAATTTTTCTGCGGCTGTTCCATTCCATGAATTTTCATCATGGTTAGTGACAAACAAAAGTTGGTCAGCATTCTTTGGAAAACGTTTTTGATTATTATGATAAATTTCCCAAATTGCTGCTGGTTTTTTTATTCCTTTTGCTATTTCTGCTGTAGTATGATGCAACTGCCATCCATAATTGACGTGAAAGGTAGAAAAATGATCGGGCGCATCTTCCCACTCAGAAAGCATGAAAATATTTTTGTTGGCTGCTAATAATGACGGGCGCGCTTCTTGCCAAAAATCATCAGGCACCATTCCCGACATATCCACTCTGAAGCCGTCAATATTTGTTGTTTTCAACCAAAATGTCATGGCTTCTATCATCGCTTTACGCATCGCTTTGTTATTATAATTCAAGTCTGCAACATCAGTCCATCCTGTTGAGCTGCCGTCATTGTTTAACGGATGTGTGATAGCTTCGCCAACGTGTGTGTACCAATCTGGATGTTCTTTAATCCAAACGTTATCCCAACCGGTGTGGTTTGGCACCCAGTCAATGATAACCTTCATACCCATGTTATGAATTGTCTGAACTAAACTCTTGAAGTCGTCCATAGTGCCATAATTCGGATTCACTTTTTTATAATCTGCAACGGCATAAGGGCTTCCCAATGTGCCTTTTCTACCTACTTCCGAAATGGGGTAAATGGGCATGAACCAAATAATATCTACGCCTAAATTTTTTAAGCGATTCAAATGCTTTTTGAATGAATCGAAGTTGCCTTCTTTTGAATATTGGCGAATATTTACTTCGTAGATAATTGCATTTTTTGCCCAAGCGGGTGTAGGGATTGTGGATGCAGTATTCGTCATCTTGTTAGTGGGTGTTGTTTTTTTTGCACAACTTAAAAATCCGATAAGTAAGATGCTGAGTAAAATACAATTTTTCATAGTTTGACAGACAGACTTGTTGTGAAAAATAAATCTTGTTTTGTATTGTGTATGTCTATGGCGTTGTCATAATTTAGCTGTTTTAATTCAACTCTAAAAAGTACATTTTCTCGTACAGCGTAATCTACATTTGTAGAAAAGCCCAACGCGCTGAAAGGCAAATTGCTCGGTCGCTGAATTATCACGCCATATTTATCATTATAAATTTCACTTCGCAAGGTTGTGCTGAACCGTTTGCTAAAGGCATAACGAACTTGAAGAATTGGGCTGTACCAGATGTAATATCCTTCATGAAATTTAATAGTTCCAAAATCAAAGCCGGCTAAAATTTTTAATTTTTTTGAAGGCGCAAAACTCAAATAACCATTATGAAATATCCGCAATGGCTGCCCATCATATTGATAATCTTTACCAACATAATTGCTGTAATTAATAGTAAAATTTGGAGTAGGTATAAAAGTTACTTGTATGCCTCCGGCAATTGGGGTGGTGTGCAAAGGTTTTTGTATCGTTTGCCACCCGTTAAGCAACATTCCGGCAACGTACCACTCACCATTTTTAGAAGTATAGTTAAGTTTTAATCCCGCTTCGTAATAAGGTGAATTTTCTGCTGCGATACTGCGCGTCAGTGTCCAACAATCTGTACCTATGGCACTTTCAAAACCTATATGTGAAGGCATAATGCCAACATCTGCCCATAAATTATGTTTTTTAGATAATTTTATTCCGATATTTGCTTCATAAATAAACTGTGCCCAAGTGGGTTCGGCAGCTAAGTTATTTGCAGCATAATTGCCAGCCATTAATGCAATATTTACACGAAAGGTAGAGTCATTATATTGTGCTTTTGCAAGCATTAAGTTGATATTAAATTCGTTATTGCGAACATGATTGTATAAAAAATTTGGCTTTTGATTTTCCTTGTTACCTGTAAAATCGTAGCTGTAATACGGCTCTATATATCCTGAGAAGTGAATATTTTTCTGCCCGAATTGTGCGTTGCACAAAATGGGAATTAGTTGAAGCAAAAAGCAAATTTTCTTTACCATTCAAACAAATTTTATCTGAACACAGAAATAGTTTCTCCTGCCTGCACAGTCATATTTACACTATACATTATAAAGGTAAGCGCGGTGCTTCCAAAGTTGGTGACATAAACCTTACGCTTAGAAACTTCTATTTTTAGTAGCCACTCTCGGAATTGTATTTTGAATGAATATTGTTTCCATTGCTTAGGAATGGAAGGGTAGAGATAGAGAGAGCCTTCACGAATTCGCATACCTCCGAAGCCTTTTACTAATGCCATCCACGTACCTGCCATGCTTGTTATGTGGCAACCGTCTTCGGTATCATTGTTGTAATCGTCCAAATCTAAACGTGCTGTACGCAGATATAATTCGTAGGCTTTATCAACCTTGCCGATGCGATTTGCCAGAATAGAATGTACGCAAGGCGATAGGGAAGATTCATGCACGGTCATGGGTTCGTAGAAGTCAAAATTACGTCGAATAACTTCCATATCGTATTGATGCTCAAAGAAAAATAAACCTTGTAGAACGTCTGCTTGTTTAATAAAACATGAACGCAAAATCCTATCCCACGACCAATGCTGGTTTAATGGTCGTTGTACATCGGGTATATCTTTTGCAAGTATCAATTCTTTTTCCAAAAAGCCGTCATGCTGTATAAACACGTCCAATTTATTGTCATAAGGAATATAAATATTTTCATAAATGGCTTTCCATTGTGCTAATTCCTTCTTTTCGTTAAACTCCGTTTTATCAATAATTCTTTGATAGTCTTTTTTGTATTTTTTCTTTACTAATGCTAAACATTCGTTGGTATATTTCATACACCATACTGCGATATTATTAGTGTACCAATTATTATTTACATTGTTTTCGTATTCATTTGGTCCTGTTACACCGTGAATGACATATTGCTTGCGTAACTTAGAAAAATGAACACGTTGCGCCCAAAATCTTGCTATACCAATTAACACCTCTAACCCATATTGCGGAATATATTGTTCATCTTGCGTATAGCGAACGTATTCAAAAATTGCATATGCAATGGCACCATTGCGGTGTATTTCTTCAAAAGTAATTTCCCACTCATTATGCGATTCTTCACCGTTCATGGTCACCATCGGGTACAGTGCAGCTCCGTTATTGAAGCCTAATTTTTGTGCATTTTCGATTGCTTTTGCCAGATGATTGTATCTGTAAATTAACAAGTTGCGAGCAATGCTCGGCTCGGCGGTGCATAAGTAGAAATGCAAGCAATATGCTTCAGTGTCCCAATAAGTGCTGCCACCGTATTTTTCGCCAGTAAAACCTTTTGGACCAATATTCAAGCGTGCATCTACTCCTGTAAAAGTTTGATGGAGTTGAAAAATATTAAATCGGATACCTTGTTGTGCAGCAGTATCGCCTTCTATGACTATATCGCTGTGCTGCCATTTTATTGCCCAAGCATTTTTTTGTTCGGTTAATAAGGTATTAAAGCCTTTGTCACTTGCATATTTTATATTATCCTGACAGCGTTGCAGAAGTGAATTTTTTTCATGGTTTTCGGATGAAACAACAGATGCGAATTTATAGACAACCAGCTCGTCATTTTCTTTTAGCTTCATCTCGAAACCTGCAGCTACATATTTTTCGGACTTGATGCTGACGAATGGCGGCTCAACTAATTTGCCATTGAGCGAAGCTTGTATTTTCATTCCAACACAAACCTGAAATAAAGTTTTTTTCGTTTCAGAAATGATGTAACCTTGTCCTTTTTTAGTTTTTTTGTCAATTTCATTCCAAAATTTTTCGCCATAATTAGCATCCTGATTCACAACATCAGCATCAACATAGGCCGTAACGGTTACTTTTCCTGTAAAGTTTATTGCTTGAACTGAATACCGAATAGCACCTACTTCATCGTTAACGATACTGCAAAATCGGACGGAGTTAATGCTGACGGTTTTCCCTTTAGGTGTAGTTGCTCTGAATGTTCGCGTAAGCGTACCGTTTTGCATATCCAACTCTCGGTAAAAACTTTCTATCGTGCAGGTGTGTAAATCCAACACTTCGCCATCAATTTCAATATCAATACCTATCCAGTTTGGGGCATTTAAAACTTTTGCAAAATATTCGGGATAACCAACTTTCCACCAACCTACTCGTGTTTTGTCGGGATAATAAATGCCCGCAACATAGTTACCTTGTAGCGTACTCCCTGAATACTCTTCTTCAAAATTTGCACGTTGCCCCATTCTACCGTTGCCAATACTAAATAAACTTTCTGAAATTTTATTGTACTGTGCATGAAAACCATCTTCTATGATTTTCCATTCATCGACTTTAATGTAATTCTTCATTAATCAACTTCAATAATAAATTTTTAATCTGAATAGCTCGTAATCATCTCTAAAATCTCTTGATAGGTTAAAAATTCAAAATCTGCTATCACAAAATTAGCTCGTGTAAGGTGCTCGGGCTTACCAACGCCTACTGCAAACATATTGGCAGCAAGGGCAGCAGAAATACCGGAAGCTGCATCTTCAAAAACCACACAGCCTGGAGGAGATAACTCCATTGTTTTTGCTACAAGCTGAAATATTTCTGGGTCGGGTTTCGATTTTGAAATCATGTTGCCATCTGCAATAAATTCAAAGTAATCTTTGAGTGCTAAGTTTTCCAAAATAGGCAAAGTGTTTTTACTAGCTGAGGCTACCGCCAAACGTATCTTCTGTTTTCTTGCTTCGTTAATAAACTCTTCTACGCCAGGTAAAATCTCTTCGCGCCCCATCGTAGAAATATACTCTAAATACCAAGCGTTCTTTTTTTCGGCAAGCTCGGATTTCGTACTATCATCAACTTTCAATTTACCCCATTTTAAAATGGTATTCAGCGATTCAATGCGGCTTACACCTTTTAACTTTTCATTGTTCTCAGGAGTCAAATCGAAGCCTAACTCATTCGCCAATCGCTTCCACGCCAAATAGTGATACTTGGCGGTATCAACAATCACACCGTCCAAGTCAAAAATAAAAGCATCAATTTGTAGCATAATATGTATTTTCGCAAAATATTAGAGGTGCAAATATAAATGTTAATTGTGAAGCTATTTATACTTTTATTACGAAAGGCAAAACGAAAGATAGAATTAACTGAATAATGACAAAAATTGTATTTTATTGCTAAAAAATAGTAAAAAATACGGTTTTAAACAATAAAATATGCAAAAAATACTAATTGCCAATCGCGGAGAAATTGCCATTCGCGTAATGAAAACGGCAAAAAAAATGAATATCAAAACGGTTGCTGTGTATTCTGAAGCTGACAGAAATGCGCTGCATGTTCGTTATGCTGACGAAGCAGTTTTTATCGGTGCTTCGCCATCCAATCAATCTTATTTGGTGATGGATAAAATCATTGCAGCAGCCAAACAAACGGGAGCGGATGCTATTCATCCGGGCTATGGCTTTTTGAGCGAAAACGCAGCTTTTGCAGAAATTGTCGCTGCTAATAATATCACTTTTATCGGACCAAGCGCTTATAGTATTAATGTAATGGGGAGTAAGTTGGCAGCTAAAGAAACAGTGAGCAACTATAATATTCCTATGGTACCTGGCACGAAAGTAGCCGTTACAGACGCACAAGCTGCAAAACAAATTGCAACTGAAATTGGGTACCCGATTTTAGTGAAAGCATCTGCTGGTGGCGGCGGAAAAGGGATGCGCGTGGTGCAGCACGAAGCGGAGTTTGAAGAGCAGTTGCAACGTGCGCAAAGCGAGGCATTGGCATCCTTTGGCGACAGTGCCGTTTTTATTGAGAAATATGTCGCTTCGCCTAAGCATATTGAGGTGCAAATTATGGCTGATAAGTACGGTAACACGCTTTATTTCTTTGAACGTGAGTGTAGCATACAACGCAGACACCAAAAGTTAGTGGAGGAAGCTCCTTCGAGTTGTCTCTCACCTGATATACGCAAAGCCATTGGCGAAGCTGCTGTTCGAGTGGCGAGAGCTTGCCAGTATTATGGTGCTGGGACGGTAGAGTTTTTGGTTGACGATGATCTGAATTTTTACTTTTTGGAGATGAATACACGTCTTCAGGTGGAGCATCCAGTTACAGAAATGATTACTGGCTTTGATTTGGTTGAATGGCAAATTCGCGTTGCTGATGGGGAGCAACTTTCGATAAAACAAGAAGATTTATCCATCAACGGTCATGCAATTGAGTTGCGAATTTGTGCCGAAGACCCGCGAAATAATTTTTTACCATCTGTAGGTGTTTTGACCGAATTCATATATCCACAAAATGACTATGTTCGCTTAGATACAGGCTACCTTGAAGGTGATGATATTCCGATTTATTACGACCCGATGATAGCCAAATTAATAGTTCATGGCAGTACTCGAGAAGAGGCAATTCAACGGATGATAAAAACCATTAACAATACTATTATTCGGGAAATTCCGACAACGTTGGAGTTTGGAAAGTATGCTTTGCAGCATCCATCTTTTGTGTCAGGTAATTATGACACACATTTCGTGACCAAGTATTTTAAGCCCGAACTATTGGATACTGTTGATATGCAAGAGGCAAAAATTGCTGCTTTGACGGCTGTTCAGGCTTATATGAAACACCAAAGAATATTAAAAGTTGTTAATTCGTAAAATAGCTGATAATAAATTAATTATACTTATATTATTGCAAAATAGGCAATAACTCATTGATGATTTTATCAGTTGCACCACAATTATTCTCTATAAAATTTTTACAAGCAGTAGATGCCTTTTTGTGGGTTGCTGCATCGTACAATAGCTCATCCAAAACATTTTGCAGTTGTAAATCATTCTCAATACTGAATGCCCCACCTTCTGCAAGCAGTTGAATAGCTTCAGGAAATTTTTGAAAGCGTTTACCGAAAACTATAGGCAAACCAAATGCTGCCGGCTCCAAAATATTATGTATGCCTGCGTGAAATCCACCACCTATGTAAGCGATATTTCCATAGCGATAGAGGTGTGCCAACATACCGATATTATCAATTATTAAAACATGAGCTTGTGCTAATGTTGCCATATTTGCGGTGCTGAAAAGTTGATAATTCACTTTAATGTTTACAGCAAGTTGATTGATGTGGTTGCTTTTTACTTCGTGTGGTGCGATAATAAATTTCACATTTTCTCCTTCCTTATTTTTATGCTGATGAATGTACCGGAGTAAGTATGTTTCATCTTCTTGCCATGTGCTGCCGCACATCACTATTTTAGTTGCATTCTCAACAAAAGCATCTACTGTTGGGAATGTTTTTGATTCGCCTGCAATAGCAATTACTCTATCTACGCGTGTATCGCCGGCTACGCTGCAGTTGCTGTAACCGATTTGCTTCAATAGTTCAACAGTTTTATTATTTTGAACAAAAATATGTTGAAATTTTTTAATAAGATTTGCAAAAAAAGTTCCGTAGCTTTTAAAAAATATTTGGTTGGACCGAAAATTGGCAGCAATTAAAAATACCGGAATTTTATTGCGCTCTAATTCGTATAAATAGTTCGCCCAAAACTCATATTTTACAAAAATAGCAATAGTGGGTTGTATTAATTTGATAAAATTTTGAGCTTCAGTTTTTGTATCTAATGGCAAGTAACAAACCAAATCTGCTACGGCATAATGCTGGCGAATTTCGTAGCCGGACGGCGAAAAAAAACTCAACACTATTTTAGTGTCTGGCAGCTTTTCTCGAAACGCCTCAATCACTGGTCGCCCTTGCTCAAACTCACCTAACGAGGCACAATGTACCCAAATTACAAGACTATTTTTGTCTTTATTTTGACTAAATTTTTCCAGCTTTTTATGCTGTTCAAACCTTCCATAAATCCATTTTCGAGCCTTGTTATTTGCAATAGAAAATGCTTTTATTCCTGCACCATATATATAGATTCCTATATTATATAAAAAACGTTGCATAATTTGATTATCAGCAAGTTATATCATAATAAATGCTCCCCAATAGTAAGGGTTATTATACTTGCTTTTGATATGTTGTTGTGCCTTTCTGAAGGCTAATTTTTTATCTAAACCTGAAAGCCACAATTCATAAAAAGTAGTCATTAATTCTTGTGTCGCACGGTCATCCACATTCCAAAGACTCATGATGAGGTTTTTTGCACCTGCAACTAAAAACGCACGCTGCAAACCATAAACTCCTTCTCCATTCATGACTGTACCTAATCCTGTTTGGCAAGCACTTAAAACAACTAAATCGGTGTGTTGAAGGTTTAAGTTCAACACTTCAAAAGCTGTAAAGATACCATCCTCTTTACCTACCACTTTTACACCCTTATCTATGGTATTTTGAGCACTTGAAAAAAACAACATTGATCGCAACAAAGGGTTGTTTACGATTGCTTCGCGGCTGATGCCGATGCTTTTTTTCGTTTCATTTTCTAAAAAATATCCGTGTGTGGCGATATGTAAAATATTGGGAGATATGATATTTTTTATATTATCTTCGGAAGCTGCATCTTTTGTCAAAAGCGTAATTTTACAGCTTTTAGCTTGCAGTAACGAATCAATTTTTTGCACTTCAATTTCAGTATTTGGCAGGCTGTATAACTTCATACCTCCTCCTCTTTTCAGCACACGCAGTGTATTAACTATTTCGTTATCACTCACTTCAGATACTTTATTTTCATCTAACGAAAATCGCGGATTACCTATTAAAACTGCCGTTTGAATTGTTTGTGTTTCTATGCTTTTTGGTTTTAAAATATCATTCAAATTAGTTAATAAAATAACTTCGTATTTGTCTAAAATATATTGGCTCCCATCATATAAAGTATTGATATTGATTTTGTTATATACGCCATCTAATGAAACATATACCTTTTTTGCATTAGCAATTATTTTATCAGTTGCTTCCCAAAAGGCAATGTAATCGTCGCTTGAAGGTTCTACTTGATAGGCTTTATCAGAATTGTTTAGTTGATAAAATTCATAGGACAACGTTTCCAAATCTTCTCCATTTTTCAAAAAAATCATCTCTGGATTGCCACTTGCGCGGAGTGCAATTACGGCATATTGAACGCTGTTATTTTTTATCAAACGTATGAACTCTAAAGCTACTTCATCGGGTAATAATTTTTGCTGAATGGCTTGCCAACTTACGGATTGATCGGCAACTAATTGGGCAAACGCATCTGAATTTTGGGTTAAATTTTTTTCCAACTGATTTACCTCTTCTTCCAATTCTTGCAGGTTAATTTGGTTGGCAATTAATTCTTCTGTACTCAATCCATAAGCCGCAGAAAGAAACTCTTTGTTACTCTTCCAACGAGCATAATTTTTAACAACAGTGATATTATTGTTTGCTAAAATAGTACTGATTAATTGCTGTGATGTACTTAATAAAATTCCTTTGGTAAGTAACCGATTATTAAGCGCCATTGCAGCTAACTCTGAATCATTTTCGTTTAATTGACTATAAAATTCATCGTAATAATAATATTTGTTAGCCATATAATATTGCCTTTCATGATCTGAAAGCGCCACGAAATCGCGTTGGATTTCATTTTTTAATCGGTCAAATAGATTTTTATACAGTTGCTTTGCATCGTTGCTTTTGCCATTTTCTTGGTATAAACTTGCTAAGTCAAAAATAGTTTCTTCTAATTCATTGTTGTTTTTTAAATCCTGTTTTTCTAATATTGATTTTGCCTCCAAAAATAACTTTTCTGCCTCCGTAAAATTGTGCTGCTTTGATTTTATTATCGCTAACATCTTCAAATTATTTGCATAACTTAAGTGATTTGCGCTGTGCAATTCAAGAATGCCCGACTGACTTTTTTGTAAATAAGTGGTAGCATCATCAAATCTATTTTGTAATACATATAAGTCAGCAATGGCTGCCATCAGCGCATAAAAATCGGCTTTATCAATATTTTTTTGAGCAGTAATTGAGGCTTCAGCTTTTTTGAAATATAATTCTGAGGCTGAGTAATCATCAGATAATTTCAATAGCAATGCCTTTACCCATAGGGCTTGTACATATCCGCGGCCACTAATTTTATCTAAAGCTATATACCAATCCAAACTTTTTTGATTATAATAGAATGCCTTTTTTAGGTTGCCCATCATCTCATAGGCGGTGGATAAATTGTTTAATCCGGGCCCGTATAAACTATTTAGTGTATCATTGTTAGCATTGTAAATTTCGATTACTTTCAAGAGTGCTTCTTCGGCTTTGGGGTAGTTCCCTGAACTACGATACACTAATCCCAAATTATTGTACGACTTGCAAAGCCCGACGTAATCGGTAGGGTTATATTTTTGCCTAAGCTGTATATTCTCTAAATGTGTTGATTCTGCATTTGAAAATTGCCCTAAAAACATATACCGCAAGCCAATTTGATTTTTTACATGAACATATATAGGCGATGTTTGTAAGTTATATTTATCAAAAGTTTGTAGGGCACTTTGATAATATTGCAAAGAGGCAACGCCTTTGTGGAGGTCGCCCAAATACACATACATTTTTCCATAATAACTGCCGTCAATTTCGGCAGCTTTATCATAAATTTGTTGTGCCTCAAGGAGATTGATAATAGCGGCGGCGGGCGAACTGCTACGTTGATAGCTTGCTAATTCTATTAAGAAATTTGCGTATGTAGTATCCGTTTTGGTGATGAACAACTGCTGTGCCGCAAAGGCTTTTTCTATAGCTGCTGGCGTGTTTTTTGCTTTTGCAAACAACGAGTCGGCTTCTGCCCTAAGGCTTTGTATCGTTTGAGCTGATAAAGCTACAGTTAATGCAAGTTGCAGAATAATGCCTAAAAGTAATCTCATTTTTTATGTTTCAATCATCAGAAGCAGCTAATTTTTTGGTGTTGCGAACAATGAGGATGTCTTGTGTAGAGAACTCCATCCATGCAAAGTCATAAATGTAATGATACAATTTGCCCTTGCGATTGGTATAAGTACCCGTTATGTAATTGAAATTGAAATTTTGACGTTCTAAGTCTATTCGGGGTATCGTTTTTTGTGTCTCTTTTTTTAAAATTAGCAACAATATTTTCCTATTGCGATGCAGAATCTTATCAATTTTCTGCGTAATTTTTTCATTAGCATCATGTAAACGCCGATGAAAGTCGTTTTTGCAACTTACTGAACAAAACTTTTTATCGGTTCTACCTACAATTTTTTCCTTACATATCGGGCAAATGGAGGCAGCCCTTGTTGGTCGCATAATCATTTTACTTGTTGAGCGGCATTCATGTATTGTTGAGCAGCATTTGTATTGCCTTGTTGTTGATAAATTTCTCCAATTAACAAGTAGGCTTGTTTAAAGTTTGGAGCAGTTTCTAAAACCTTATTAGCCTCTGAAATAGCTTCTGACAAATAGTTTTGTTGGCGGTAAGCCATCGCCAGATAGAAATTTGCCAAGTAATATTTCTCGTCAATTTCAATAGAGCGTTTGAAAAGCACAGTTGCATCATTTACCTTTCCTGTATTCATTAAATAAAGTCCTTTTATCAACAAACCCAAATTGTTATCGGGGTCAATTTCTAATGCTTTTTCTGCTGCAGCATTTGCTTCCGGCAGTTGGTTTCCATTGAGATATGCTTGCGCCAACCCTAACCATGCAACATCACTATCAGGATATTTGGCAACCTCTGATTGGTATTTTTGTATAGCACTTGGCAAGTCATTTGCCTTAGCTGCCTGAAATGCTTGAAAATCAAATTGCTCCGCATCATTTTTTATAACAGCTAAAAGTGGTACGCTATTGGCATCTATGGTATGAATTTTTTTGGAGCTGGGCCATTTGCCGTTTTCTAATTGCTTTCCAGTAACGAAACGGGAATTGAACAATCCGTAATCCCACTGCTGTTCGTTGCGGTTGCGGTAACGAGTATAAATCACCTTAACTTTATCACCATATTTAGCTAAATAACATTGCGCCGGATACATGAAATTGGTGGCAATAGTAACAGGTTTTTCCATGTTTGGTTTTATAATGCCTTGTGCATCCATCCACTCTACGCCTTGTTTTACAGCCGTACCCCAATAGTCTAATTCGTATTTTCCGAATGCATTTTTTATTCCACCTTGAATAGGGTTAAAGTATGTGTATGGATAATGTCTGTTTTTTGCGATATAAATTAGTGGGTCTAAAAGCGTAAGTCCGAAGATGCCAAGTAGAATATACCAAACGTTTCTATTATTGCTAAAATGCTTCAATGCGGCACTCCACCCCAGACCTGCTAAAGCTGCTCCTGCGCTATAAACGAAAAGCAAGTGTCGCCAGCCATCATATAAATTTGATTTTTTGTAAATAACGTATAATATTGGGAATAAAAATGCAAAAGCTAACATGGCAATTAATAACCAATTATCTTTTCGAGCAACTTTTTTCCCGAAGATGAACATAGTTAACCAGCCTAAAAATACAAACAGTGGCAAGGTGATTCCTAACCAAACAAATGGGTAAGAGGAGGGTACTTTTTTAGACCACCAAAATTCACCTTGATATAAAAATTTTATATCAACACTAAATTTTGTTTGTTCCGATAAGGCTTTTAAAACATTACTGAAAGGGTTTTGTAGAGCGTAGGGCCAAAATATTACGGCGATGATGTATCCTGCTACTACAACCATCGCACCATATTTTATAGTATTCAACCAAAGTTTTGATTTGGCTTCGCCAACTAATATACTCTGTTTTTGTAATATTTGTAAAATGCCAAAAAATCCAAAAATTGCTACCAATAATAATCCTCCGGCGCGAACACCGATTGAGATGGCTAACCCTAATCCTAAACCAATGAGTATGTTGCGTGTTGGATAAGGCATTTGCTTGAAAAAGCGTACCATATAATATAGCGACATGGCGTAGCCGAAAGCAAACGGAATATCTTTTGGATTCATTAATGAATGACCTAAAAATGAAGGCGTAAAAAACATTATCAAAAGCGTCAATATTCCGGCTAACCAGCCACCGAGTTCAGCAGCTAATAATCCACCGAAAATCATTGCCCCTGCACCGCAACTTGCAATAAGAATATGCCGTACATAATGGTAACTTGCTGAATTTACATCGTTGTTGTTCACTAATTTGTTGATAATTCCTGCTGTAAATTCAAAAACGCCGCCGTAAAGATGTAGGTTGTCTTTGTAGTTTAGTGCAGTTGTATCTTTGCCAAAGGTGGTGTAATATTTTACAATATCGTTGGAATATTTATCCTGCCATTGGTCATCGGCGTTGATTCCTGCTCCTAATGATAGTAATATGGTTAATACAAAAAATATTGCGCTCAAATATTGAAAACCTTTTTTTAAGGTATTGGCATCAAAGCCTAAAAAATTTGTCGTCGGGACTTCATGTACAACTTCTTGTATTGCAGTTATTGGTTTCTTGATTTCTTTTTTTGACATAATTATTGTGCAGAGTTTAAAAAGCGTATTTTTGTTTTCGTTGCCAAAAGTAATAAATACTTATGTTGTTTCAAATATTTTAAAAATAAATATCTAAAACAACGTTATGTGTTATTCCGTCAGATATTATAATTTATAACTTATATTAATGAATCGCACGCTGACAAATGCTATCCGTTTTGTGATGGATGAAATGTTGCCTCCCATTATTCGCGATAGCAAATGGTTTATGTACCCCTTCTTTTACATCTGGTTTAAAGGAAAAAATATTAAAGAAATAATGGAGTTTAAATCAAACGTTTATGATATGACTCCTGAGCAGTTTTCTGATTTCTATAAACGCCGCGACTCCTTAGCAAAAGATCGCCCCACCGATTTGAGCGAAGTCAGTATAAAATATATGCTGGCTCGTTTAGATACTTCTGCCAAAACTTTGATGGATGTGGGTTGTGGTAACGGCTATTTTTTACATAAGGTTGCTTTGCTACAAAAGTTTGAACTCATTGGCTGTGATATTGTTAATAATGTTACATATAAAGAAATTCGTTACGTTGAAGGAAACATCGAAGCACTCCCTTTTCCCGACAAGTCAGTTGATATTGTTACAGCGCATCATACATTGGAACACGTCATTAATTTGGAACAGAGCATTCGTGAATTAAAACGAGTGGCTCGTAAACAAATAATCGTTGTAGTGCCGTGCCAGAAATACTACTATTACACGTTAGATGAGCATATCCGGTTTTTCCCATATCCCGCATTACTAACTTCCGCTATGAATTTGCCGAAGTTTACTTGCGAAAAAATTTGGGGCGACTTAGTTTATATTGCCGATGTCAGCAAATAGTACAACCCATATTCAAGTTTGTATCGTTATACCATGTTATAATGAATGTAACCGGTTGCCTCAAAATGAATTGCTCGTTTTTGCAGCGCAACATAGTGACTACAAATTGCTATTAGTAGATGACGGCAGTACTGACGAAACTGCTACGTTGATTCAACATCTATCAAAACAAGCTACCAACATTGATCAATTGATACTGCCCCAAAATGGCGGAAAAGCAGAGGCTGTTCGACAAGGAATTTTGTATGCACATAAAAAATGGATAGATTGTCGCTATATCGGTTTTATGGATGCTGATTTAGCAACACCATTATATGAGATGATATTTTTTACCAAAGTTTTTTTAGAAAATCCCAATATAAAAATTGTTACAGGCTGTAGGTTGAAACGCTTAGGTGCACAAGTAGAACGCAACGTAAGCAGGCATATTGCCGGACGTTTCTTTGCCACTTTTACAAATTGGATTTTGCCGCTAAATATGTATGATACCCAATGTGGGGCAAAATTAATTGCTGCTGATGTTGTTGAACCTATTTTTTCAAAACCTTTTATTACAAAATGGATTTTCGATATAGAAATGTTTGTACGTTTGCATCAAAATTTAGGCTATTCGGCGGCGCAAGCAGCTATTTTTGAGTATCCTTTGCATAAATGGCAGGATGTTGCCGGTTCAAAATTAGGGGTGAAAGCCTTTTTTATATCTGTTTGGCAAATTTTTAGGATTAAAAACCATTACGGAAAATTTAAATATTAAAGAGAGAAAAGGTATGTTGGTAGAAAAAGATCTTGCAATACAATTAAATACAATCGAAGAAGCTATTGAAGATATTCGCAATGGCAAGATTGTAATAGTAGTGGATAATGCCGACCGTGAAAATGAAGGCGATTTCATCTGCGCCGCTGCAAAAATCTCCCCCGATATTATTAACTTTATGGCAACCTACGGACGTGGGCTGATTTGTACACCCATAGACGAAAAACGCGCCGATGCCTTAAATCTCCCGCTGATGGTTTCTGAAAACACAGCGTTACATGAAACCGCTTTTACTGTTTCCATTGATTTGATTGGTCGCGGTTGCACTACCGGAATCTCTGCTTATGATAGAGCAACGGGCATCCGCGCTATGTTAGACCCAGATATTAAAGCAAGCGACTTTGCTCGTCCGGGGCATATTTTCCCTTTACGTGCCAAAAGTGGAGGCGTACTCAGACGAACAGGACACACCGAAGCTGCTGTTGATTTGGCACAGTTAGCAGGCTTCTTTCCGGCAGGTGTTCTCGTAGAGATTTTAAACAATGACGGCACAATGGCACGCTTACCTCAACTAATTGAAATAGCGCAGCTTCATCAACTCAAGATTATTTCAATTGACGATTTGGTGGCTTACCGTATGCGTACAGAGCGCTTAGTTCGCAGAGAAGTTGAAACCAAGATTAAAGCACCTTTTGGGGAATTAGAAGTGATAGCTTATACGCAAATAAATACCGGAGATGTTCATATTGTTTTCAAAAAAGGGAGTTGGCAACCCGATGAACCTGTGTTAGTGCGCGTACACGCTGCCTCTGAGTCAGGCGATGTAT
>JAGOHC010000048.1 GCA_017996375.1 Saprospiraceae bacterium
AAATCGTTTGAATATTTAAAGTTGAAACCATTTCTCCTGTGCCGGATAAACCGTTAAAAACAATACTACCTATAGAAAATATAATTAATATTATTAACAACACCCAAAAAACAGGTTGCGCTTCTGCAACTAATGACATATCTTGCTTGCCCAGCACAGGGTACAAAATTATTTTAGGAAATAGAATGGTCGGTAAAGAAATTGCAGCAGTTACACAGAAACTTAAAAGTGAAGTTTTTTTAATCATCGGAATTACTGCCATGCGCTTTTGCATTCCGATAAAAGAACTTACTATGGTGCTAATAGCTGCCGAAAAACCCCAACATGGGATTGATAAGGTCAGATAAACAATTCTCACTAAGTTTGAAATTGCCAGCGGTCGCTCGCCGAGTTGTTCGATAACAGTAAAAAAAATAAACCAACTGCCAATACCAACGATGCCTTGTGCTACAGCAGGAAGTGACAAACGCAGGAGCGATTTAAGAAAACTAAGATGAAAAAATTGTGGCGAAAGTATTTTATACAACCTCGCATTTTTGTCAAAGAACATATATACCATAAACACCACAAAAGCCACAACCTCTGCCAATGTAGAACCTAATCCAGCACCTGCAATTCCCATTTGTGGTAAGCCCCAATGACCAAAAATTAGTCCGTAGTTTAGAACAAAATTGATTAATGCCAATATTATGGTATCTATTAATATGATACGTGTTATGGCAATACCTGTGTAAAAAGCAATCATCGCTAAACCTACAAAACTGAAAAATACTCCGTAGGAGCGATACGAAAGAAAGTCAATACATTTTTGATAAATAACTGGAGAGTGGATGAACCATTTAAATAGTATAGGGCAGCCGTATTGCATAAATAAAAAGAGTACTACTGCCATGAGCAATTCAAAATATAGCATATCATAAAATGCCCGACTTACTTCCTTGTACTTTTTTTCACCGGCACGGCGAGCTATCAAAATTTGTCCTCCACGCGAAAAACCATAGCCAATGGCAGAAATAACAAGATAGAACATACCTACTATGCCGATTGCTCCAAAATCCGTTTCGCTCAAGTGGTATAGCAATACGCTATCTGTTAAGGCAATCAGGTTTTGAACCCCACTGCCTAACATTATCGGAACGGATATTTTAAGTATGTTCTTATATGAAGTCTGCATTTATAGGAAAGTATTACCTCTTTTTTTGACAATATGCTCGGATATCGTTTTAAAAACTAAAAATAGAGAAATTTATGTGAAATCATAACAAACACCGTTGCCAATAAATTAAAATGATTGTAAGGTTTTTAAATTTCACCTTTAAATATGAATCTTTTAGCAGAAGATTATTGATAAATGTCGGCAACCAGCTATTCTTGTCAAAAAACAATTCATTAAATAAATTGAAATTTTACATTGTAAACACAAATACCATTGTAATTAAAAAAGGAGGTTAGTTAATGAATTTTTAATAAATTTGTGAGCTACTGATATTTTGAATATTTGGATTTTTAAAATACTCTCAAAATGAAAACAATATTGAATTTAATTTGTGCAGTTCTAATTGCATTTATGCTTACAAATTGCCGAAACACAAAAAAAGAAAACTCAATTTCAATGTACGATAAACAGGTAAAACCTCCGGTTGCACAAACGAAAACACATATTACTACCATACATGGCGATACGTTAAAAGACGATTATTTCTGGTTGCGTGAACGCGAAAATCCTGAGGTTGTCAATTACTTGAAAGCTGAAAATAATTACTTAGACAGCATGATGTCGCATACTAAAGGTTTTCAGAAAGAATTGTATGACGAAATAAAAGGCAGAATAAAAGAAGATGATACCTCACCACCCTATTTCAACAACGGTTATGTGTATTACACACGTTATGAAAAAGGAAAAGAATACCCGATATATTGTCGCAAAAAAGGCAGCGAAACCTCTCCCGAAGAAATCATGCTAAATGTAAACGACCTCGCAGAAGGTAAGAAATTTTGTGTTGTTGGCGGGATGGATGTCAGCGAAAACAACCAATACTTATTTTATGCAGTTGATTATTCCGGTCGCAATTTGTTTAACTGGTTTGTGAAAGATTTGACAACTGGTAAATTACTTTCAGATACTGGCAATAGTGCCTTTGGAGAATCAGCATGGGCAAATGATAATCAGTCGTTTTTTTATGTAACTAAAGATTCAATCAGCTTGCGATCGAATAAAGTGTGGTTGCACAAATTAGGAACAGACAGCAAAACAGACAAGCTAGTATATCTCGAAAAAGACGAGGAATCGTATGCTGGCTTGAACAAGACAAAATCCAAGCAATATATCATCATCAGCTCCAGTTATACTGAGACTTATGAAAACCGCTTCATACCGGCAAATATGCCAACGCAAACTCCAACATTAATTCAAAAGAAAGAAAAAGGATTTTATTACAATGTTGATCACTTCGGCGATTCATTTTATATCATAACAAATTGGCAGGCGAAGAACTTTCGATTAATGCAAACACCTGTTACAAAATTTGATAGAAAAAACTGGGTGGAAGCTATCCCAAATCGCCCGGATGTGTTGCTGCAAGGAATGGAGATTTTTAAAGACTTTGTGGTGTTTTCTGAGCGCAAAGATGGCTTGCCACAAATGCGTATTTGTAATTGGAACGACCTGCGTGGCGGAACATTTTTAGATTTTGGAGAACCTTCTTACGATGCGTACATTGGTGCCAACCCAGAAATAAATACGCATACCATACGGTATAATTATACCTCACTAACAACACCTAGTTCTACAATAGATTATAACATTGATACCAAAGAAAGAAAGGTTATCAAAGAAGCACCCGTTTTGGGAGATTTTAACAAAACTGATTATGTTACTGAACGCCTCGTGGCAATTGCCCGCGATGGTGTAAAAGTTCCAATATCATTAGTATATAAAAAAGGGTTTAAAAAAGATGGAACAGCACCAATGTTGCTTTACTCGTACGGATCGTACGGTTCTAGTTCAGACCCTTACTTTAGCGTAGCAAGGTTATCTTTGTTAAACAGAGGATTTTGTTTTGCGATTGCACATATTCGCGGAGGGCAAGAAATGGGTTATGAATGGTATGAAAACGGTAAGTTGATGAAAAAGAAAAATACCTTCAATGATTTTATAGATTGCGCCGAATTCCTCACCCAGCAAAAATATACATCAAAAGAAAAATTATTTGCAATGGGCGGCAGTGCCGGTGGTTTGTTGATGGGTGCAATAGCTAATATGCGTCCCGATTTATTCAGAGGCATTGTTGCGGGGGTACCTTTTGTGGATGTGATTAATACAATGATGGATAGCAGTATTCCGCTAACAACTGGCGAGTATCAAGAGTGGGGCAATCCAAACATAAAGGAAGAATATTTATATATGAAATCATATTCGCCTTATGACAACGTCAAGAAGCAAGCCTATCCTGCCATCTTAATTACAACAGGATTATCAGATTCACAAGTTCAATACTGGGAGCCAGCAAAGTGGGTAGCAAAATTGCGTGTAAATAAAACTGACAATAATCCATTATTGATGTTTTGTAATTTGGATGCAGGGCATGGCGGTGCATCGGGTCGCTTCGAGCGCATCAAACAAACTGCGATGGAATATGCTTTTATGTTAGATTTATTAAAAGATACTAAAATTAATAATTAGGATAGAATAGTTTATTAGCAACCCAATTCAGCTTAGTCTTTTTCAAATTTTACATAAATAATGTAAAGTTTTTTATGTGCATCAGTATTCTGTTGGATGCTACTACTGTGGCTGTTTTATAAACCACTTTGTTAAATCAACTATTTAAAAGGATGGCGCGGCAACCATTCTTCTTGTGGACGAAGGTAATCGAGTATGGGTTTCATAAAGCGATTGACAAAACTATTCTGATGGAGTAGATAACAGTTCATTTCATACGGAATGGCACCAACCGAACTTTTTATTTCCATTGCAGTACGGGCAAAAATAACAGAGTAGCAGTTCTCTAAAATTCCTAACTCAACAATGTCATATAATATATTTAAGTAAATTTGCTTTTCCTGATTTAAGGCTTGGTCAAAACCTAAGAAATGAGCTTCTAATTCGTTGCCATTTTTTATGGTAGAATAGAAACCAATCAAAACATTATTTTCATCAAAATAGCCGAAACAGCGAAAAATATCCGACATTTTACTTGCCAAATAAGGAATGTAATTTGGATGCAAATCCACTAAATTGAAACCTGCATTTTGTGCAACACGTTTGTATAAGCTATAAATTTCAACACCATATTCTTGAACTTGCTCTAAGTTGAATTCCATTTTTTTAATGCCTTCCAATTTCTTTTTAGCTCTTCGTACCCGCACCCGATATTTAGAGTGCATCGCATCCAAGTAATCATCAAAATTTTTCCAATTGCGAATGTGCAAAACCATATTGGGGTCAATCTGAAACTCGTTGTAATTGCGTACAACTAAATCTTTAGTATTGGTAGTAGGGTAAAAATCTTTAATCAGCGTTGCGGCAATATTTTTCTTAAAGCGATTGTTCAAGTCTTGTTGAACAACCGATAATGACCTTTCTAACATTGCTGATTGTTCAGCAGCAGGAACATATTTTTCATCAAAATAAAAACCGTGTTCACCGGTAAATAGTAAGCTGCCACAAATTAAGGTAATAAATTCTACTTTATCGGCAACCCAACCTTTCATGAAGTTAGTCATGGTAGAAAAAAAGCAAGGAGCATTTTTTGCATTTATCTCCTCTTGGTTCAAACTTTCAGCTGCTTTAAAATGCTTAATTTGACAATAAATTTTCCCGACTGCTTTGTTTTTGTGATAAAGGATAGCATAACAAAAAGTGATTCCATTTGGTGGAAATGCCTCAACACAGTGCAAAAAAGTTCGAGATAATAATTTATTTTGATGAAGTATAGCAAGGTCATCCCATTCGCTCAGCACCTGATTGATAGAATAAAAAACATTGATAGAAAAATTATTGCCTATCTGTATGGTAGTGAAATCATTTTTCGATTTAGTCTCAATCATAAATAACAACTAATGAATTTTCCATTTTTCAATTTCTTGCAAAGCATATTTTTCATCTTCCCAACCTAAAAATTGAACGATGCCGTGCGCTTCATAGTTAACAAACCAATCCTGCACAATCCGCATTGCACTATTATACTGTATTAAAAAATCGTGCAAGTTTGTAGCTTGAATAGTTCGTTTAGATTTATCAGCAGGAATTGCAATAATTTTTGTATCTGTTTCGCCTTCATCACGCAACAATAATGTAGCGATGGGTACTACTTCCAATACGGTTCCTGTAGGTACAGATTCGCTCAACACTACTACATCCAAAGGATCGCCGTCACCTCCTCTTTCTTCATCCATCAGCGTAGATGGAATAAAACCATAATTACCCGGATAGCCCAAAAAGTTAATAACTCTCACGCTACCATCTTTATTTTTATCATTGATAAATTGTTTCGTGTTTTTGTTAAATTCAAATTTATGGTTCGTACCAGCCGGAATTTCAATTACAGCTTGGATAAATTTATCCTCGGAAAAGGTGGGTAAGTTATAAAAGTCTGATGCGTCTGTTGATTGTTTTGTAGCCATGTTTTGCTTGCAGTGGAGATTAAAAAAAAATAAAAGTAAAACGAGAAATTTTAAAATATGGTTCATGTAAAACAGTTTATGTGTAAAATATTGTATGAATTTTGGAATTGATTTTATGTTTAAACACTATAATATATTTTAAAATGTAAATATCGGCAAAAAATTGTAAAATAAATAAATATATCTTACCTTTGCGCCGCAAAACTTTGAAGTAAGCCCCCTTTGGGGCTTCAAACAATCTTCAAGGTATTTATTAACAATAAAAGCATTCTTTCAATGCAAAACGAAGAAAAAGATTTACAATCCGAAATGGAGGAAGTCGTTGCACAAAACGACGAAATTGCCACACCTACCGAAGAAGAAAATGATGAGGTAGATACACTTGACACTGCACTCTTAGTACAAGCTGATGAAGAGGCTAACCTAGGCGCTGCCCATGATGATTTTAATTGGGCACAAGGCAAACGCAACAAAAAATACTACGCAGAAGCGGAACGTAAAAGTTTAATGACGCAATACGACAATACAATGTCGGCTGTGTTGGAGAAGGAATTAGTGAAAGGTCGCGTTTCATCCATTAGTGATGGCGATGTTGTTTTAGATATTAACTACAAGTCTGACGGACTAATTTCACTTTCGGAATTTCGTGATATGCCCGAATTAAAAGTGGGCGATTTCGTTGAGATTTATGTTGAAAAACAAGAAGACGAAAGAGGTCAGTTGACGTTGTCACGTCGTAAAGCTAAGTTATTACGTGCTTGGGAGAACTTAGTAGATTCATACAAAAATGGTACAATAATAAAAGGAACCGTAATCAGCAAAACAAAAGGCGGTTTAATCGTAGATGCAGGTGGTTTGGAAACATTCTTACCGGGTTCTCAAATTGACATCAAACCTATTATTGATTACGATCAATACGTTGGTAAAACGATGGAGTTCAAAGTTGTGAAAATTAACGAAATTATTAAAAATGCAGTTATCTCACACAAAGCACTCATCGAAAGTGACCTTGCAGAGCAGCGTGAACAAATTATTGGCGGCTTAGAAAAAGGACAGGTATTAGAAGGTATTGTTAAGAACATTACAGACTTTGGTGCATTCTTAGATTTAGGTGGTGTAGATGGTTTATTGTATATCACGGATATATCTTGGGGACGCATCAATCATCCAAGCGAGGTATTACAATTAAACCAGAAGATAAATGTTGCTGTATTAGACTTTGATGAAAACAAAAAACGTATTTCCTTAGGTCTTAAACAGTTAACACCTCATCCTTGGGACGTACTTTCTACAACAGTTGAAGAAGGTTCGGTTGTAAAAGGCAAAATTGTAAACATCGAAGATTATGGTGCATTTTTAGAGTTACAGCCTGGTGTTGAAGGCTTAATTCACGTATCAGAAGTGTCATGGAGCAACCAACCAATTGCCGCTAAAGAATTCTTTAAAATCGGCCAAGAAATTGAAGCAAAAATTGTTACCATTGACCGCGGCGATCGCAAAATGTCGTTGAGTATCAAGCAGTTAACCAAAGATCCTTGGGAAGATATTGATACACGTTTCCCAACAGGATCACGTCATACAGGTACTGTCAAAAACCTAACGCAATATGGCGTTTTTATTGAGTTAGAGGATGGTATAGGTGGTATGATTCACGTATCTGACTTATCATGGACAAAACGTTTTGCTCATCCTTCTGAATTTACAAAAGTTGGTAGCCCAATTGAAGTTGTCATTTTAGAAGTAGATAAAGACACACGTAAGATTTCTTTAGGACACAAACAGATTGAGGAAAACCCTTGGGATACTTTTGAAACAGTTTTCCCTGTCGGTTCTTATCATAACGCAACAATTATCCGCAAAGATGATAGAGGTGCTATTGTTCAATTACCATATAATTTGGAGGCATTTGCACCGATAAAACACATCCGCAAAGAAGATAATAATGTTGCTGAAGTTGGTGAATCCTTGACATTCAAAGTGATTGAGTTTAATCGCGATGACAAACGAATTTTAGTGTCACATTCTCGCTACTTAGAGGATATTCGCAAAGAAGCGGATGAGTCTTTGCAAAAAGAGAAAGCAACTGAGGAAGCAACAGTAAATAAACAGGTAAAAGATGTACAAGAAAAAGTAGAAAAATCAACCTTAGGGGATTTAGCTGCTTTAAGTGAGTTGAAAGATAAACTTTCTGACGATACTACTAACTAAATCACGATTAGTTAAAATATTATAAAACCGAGTGACTATTTGTTGCTCGGTTTTTTTATTGCTAAAAGATTTGGTGTTTATCAAACGTAATCAGCGACTTATGTTGCAGGTCTGATATTGTTAAATTGCCTATGGCATATCGCACCAATCGCAATACAGGTAAACCGACTTTTGCACACATTTTTCTTACTTGCCGATTTTTTCCTTCGCAAATTTCTATTGATAACCATGTAGTGGGAATATTTATTCTGATACGAATTGGAGGATTCCTTTCAGGTAATAATTGTACAGATTCGGATGGCAGTAATTTAGCCTTACAGGGTTGCGTGATGTGAGCTTTACCATTTACATTTATTGTCACGCCTTGCCAAAGCTGTTGCAATTGCAGTTGTGTTGCATGACCTTCTACTTGCACCCAATACGTTTTAAGAATAGTTTTTTTAGGGTGTAATATTTTTTGGTTTAATGCTGAATCATTCGTAAGTAACAACAAGCCTTCACTATCTTTATCTAAACGCCCAACTGGGTAAACATCTTTTTCAAAGTGGTAAAAATTTGCCAATGTAATGTCCTCCGGCTGCTCGGGTGTAAATTGCGATAGCATTGCGAAAGGCTTATAGATAGCATAATATTTAAATCTCATTCCAATGGCTGTTTGTTCCTTTTTGGCACATCAAACAAAATCGAAGTTAAAATTGGGATAATAAAAATACCAACCGTAAGCATAGAAAAATAAAAATCACCTGTTTCAGATTCGACAGCATGAACAAATGAATTTCCCGGAAAGAATTTATCAACTGCTGTTAGCATAAGTTTAATACCTAAAAAAAGCAAAATAATAAATGCACTTTTCTCTAAGAAAGGATATTTTTCAAGCAGCTTAACAAACACACCGGCAAACAAACGCATAGTTAAAATCCCAATAAATACTCCTGTACACACCAAGTAAATATTACTCGTAAATGCAACTGCCGCAAAGACGTTGTCTATTGAAAAAGCTAAATCCATTGTTTCAACAAGGATAACAGTTGACCAGAAATAGCTAATTTTCCCTTTTGTTATTTTATAGATGTAGTTTTCTTGCTTATTGAGTAAATCGTCCTCTTTTTGAGGTGTAGCTTTTGTTATAAAATAGCGTACAGCGATATAAAAAAGATACAAACCCCCTAAGGTTTGTAACCACCAGATTCCAATAAGATAAGATGCAAAAATCAAGCATAATCCTCTGAAAATATAGGCGCAGATGATACCAATTCGCAATGCTCGCGCTCGTTGTTCTTTGGGTAAATCCATTACCATAGTAGCTAATACAGCCGCGTTATCAATAGACAACAAACTTTCGATTATTATCAAATTAAGAACAATCAGCCCAGCTGCTTGCAAGTCATTACCTAAATAATGTTGTAAAAATTCAACCATGTGATAGCAAATTTGAGGGTACGAAATTAGGAATTATATTTAAAAAAATTTGAATAAAAATGTCGCCAATAACAAATTACAAAAAAATGACTATTACATTGTTAAAATTATTTTTTTTACATTTGTTGTTTATAAACACTTCATATACTCATGATTATTGATATTTTCTGTTTAATTGCTTTAGGTTATGGATTCTATACAGGATATTCTCGTGGGATAATTCAGACTGTTATTTCCATAATTACGTTAACCTTTGGGTTACTGATTGCTTTTAAATTAGCACCTTTAGGTTCGGATTTTATAGCAAGAATTACTAAAAACTCAAGTCCGTTGTTATTTTTTGGTGGCTTCCTGTTAATTTTTATTGTAATAATGTTACTTCTAAAATGGATTGGTCGTTTTTTTGAGAATATTCTCGAATCTGCCAATATAAATATTTTTAACAACTTAGCAGGTGGCGCAATTATGGGAACTGTATTGGTAAGTATGTTTAGTGTTTTAGTTTGGTTCGCTGACAAAACTTATCTCATTTCTGACGAAATTAAACAACAGTCCGTTAGCTATGAATACCTACAACCAATGCCTGCCACAATGAAAAACTTGATACAAACAGTAATGCCATTTGCAAAAAACATTTGGTCGCAAACTAATGATGCAATGAATAAAATTGATGGGTCAGATGGTGCAGTAAAACAAGAAGAAACGAATAAAGTTTACGATATTGAAGAAAAATGATA
Organism: Saprospiraceae bacterium; assembly: GCA_017996375.1. GTDB lineage: Bacteria > Bacteroidota > Bacteroidia > Chitinophagales > Saprospiraceae > JAGOHC01. The sequence goes on from JAGOHC010000048.1 coordinate 9,990, forward strand.
AACAAAAAAAAATTATTCTCTTAGATAATTATGATTCTTTTACTTATAATTTGTACGACCTTTGCTTGCAATTAGGTGTTGATTGTAAGGTTATTAGAAATGATGAAAAAGACCTCAACTTTTATAAAAATTATCATTTTGACGGTTTAATTTTATCGCCGGGACCTAAAAAACCTGAAAATGCAGGAATTATGATGGCATTAATTCAGCATTATTTTGAAAAAATACCTATATTGGGAGTATGTTTAGGGTATCAAGCTATTGGTGAGTTTTTTGGTGTTACGTTACAAAAGGCACATACACCGATGCATGGAAAATTATCTACCCTTACTATTCTCCCTTTTAGTATGTTTAAAAACTTCCCTTCACAGGTACAAGTAATGCGATATCATTCACTTTTGCTTACAAATTTTGAACATACACAACTTCAAATTACAGCTTTTTCTGAATCAGACGAAGCTATGGCATTTCAGCACAATGATTTACCCATTTGGGGGGTTCAATACCATCCCGAAGCTGTATTGACAGAACATGGTAAATTACTGATAAATAACTGGTTAAAGTTAATACCTCTTTAGTAAACACTATCACTTTATGAGTTTAGAGCGGGACATACGACAATCGAAATTTAAAAATGAATTTGAAAAGGTTACCCTTAATATATTGTTCACCAACAGTTGGATAAATGCTTTTCAATTAAAGTGGCTCAAACCTTTCGGAATTTCTCCACAGCAGTACAATGTGCTTAGAATTTTGCGCGGCAATTATCCAAATAGCTATAAATTAGCCGAAATTACCGACAGGATGATTGATAAAAATTCCAACGCCACTCGCTTAGTTGAAAAGTTGAGGTCAAAGAATTTATTAATCAGAACGATTAATCCGGAAAATCGCCGACAAGTTGAAATCATTATCACCCTCCACGGATTAGAGCTGTTGGAAAGAATAGACAAAGATGAAAACTGGTTTTTAGCGAATTTTGAAAGTATTTCTGAAAAAGAAGCTGAAACATTGAATCAATTATTGGAAAAATTTAGAAGTTAAAAATCAAGCTAAAAAATTACATGAAAAAAGATATTCAGCTACGAAAAGTAACTGATGTAGCCATTGCGGTTGTACCAAAAGAAGACGATCCCGATAACACCGATTTTTGGAATGTTTACATCATTAACCTAAAAGAAGAAACTTTGAGTAGCGTTTTAATAGCTTCGCGTGGTTATGGCGAAATAGATGGTGAAATTGTGCAAACCTCTACCCTACGTCATTTCTTTGAAGAAATATCACCACTCGAAATGCAACTTATCGAACCCTTGGATTCAAATATTTTGCATCTCTCAAGCGAATACTGGGTTAGTTTTTCACTGCACGGATATTTATATGACCGCAAGTACATTTTCGTCCCCGGAAGTATTGATAAAGTAAATTTCACACTGATTCCATTTATAAACAAAATGGGAGTGATGATTCGTTAGTAAATCACTTTCTTTTCAGCAACAATAACCAACGAATATTTATCAATGTAAAAATAATTTGTGCAATTGTAATTGCAGCAAAATAGTATTGCCATTGTATTTGGCAAAAATAAGCAATTAGACTTATAGTTATCGTAAGTAAAATTCCTATAATTGAAAATAACAACAATCCAGTTTGCCTCCTATATAATACTGCTAATTGTGTTAATGGTACACGAATAAAATCCACCAAAAACCACAAACATAGTAATTGAATTATTACTCCAGATGTTCGCCAGTTTTCACCGAAGAAGATAGAAAAAAATAGTGAAGCAAAAAATAATAACCCAAATATTATTGGTAATAGAAAAGTAAATACACGCTTCATAACCTGCTGATTAACAACAGTTAGTGATTCATTTTTATGATAAGCATTTGTTATGTCAATGAAATAAACTTGTGCAATCGGACGAACTAAAAGCATTGCCGGTGCTTGCAATATCCTCAAACCAATCGCATAGTAACCTGCCATATCCGTACCATACAAAAATGTTGTAGAAAATGTGATGATGTTAAATTGTAAAATTTCAATTACCGCCTGTAAGATATTATTAATTGGGAAATCTACGTATTCTTTTGCTATTCTTCGCATCGAAATTAAAGAGTCCCCATTTCGCTGCCAGTAATAAATACCTAAAAATAAGCAAGCGCTACAAGCTATTCCCGCTATATTTCCGAGTACCAAACCTTTGATACCATCATGGATGAATAGCAAACAAATTATCCCGATTACAACTGTTTCAAAAATTCGTTGAAATGCTAATAACTTATAATTTTGCTTTCTAATATACCAATAACTGAAAATTTGAAAACAGGCGTAACAAAAAATAGCAATTGATAACAAGTACAAATACTGCGTGATTAATTGTACTTTTTCAAAATAGTTAATCGCAATTTTTGTAAACGGCAAACAAACAATTATCCCAATTATTATCGAAAAAAAAATACTTAAATTCAGGGCTAATCGTACAATACTTTTTGCCTTTTTTTCCTCCTGAGGAAGCATTATTGCAAACTCATATCTGCCCGTAGAAACAATTGCCAATATCACCGCAGTTGTTTGAAATATTGCCCAAATACCAAAAGCCTCTGCTGGATAATATCTTGATAAATAAGCTGTTACAAACAGATTTAATACTTGTGCTACTGCCGAACTAAGCATTAAAATAAAAACAGGTGTACGACTAAAATGCATTCCTTTTTTAAAAAGTAGCTTACTCACCCTCTTCATTTTTTGATGGATTTATACAACTGAAATTTATCAAAATTCTGTCCAAATACACCTTGTTGTTGTTGAAAATTTTGTGCCACCGCCAGCCCAAATTTTGCTGAAGTAAGAATTTCGTTTCCATCAATTAAACTCGTCAAAAAACCAGACCAGAAAACCAAATCATAACCATAAAAAAGTGGTGTTGCCAAATTATCCAATAATTCAAATTGCTGTTTTCCGCTTTCAAAAGATAGCAAGCAACCGCCTTCTTGCAAAACAATGCAGACTAATTTTGCTCCAAATTTATGTAAGTTGCTAAAAACTGTTTGTGCCCGAATATCTGACTGTCCGTATAGTAATTTTGCTTCCGCTTCAGTAATTTTCACAATCGCTCCTGTAGCACAAAAACGCTCAATAATTTCCCAAGCAATACTTTGCATGGATAACATATTCAACGAAAAATTTATATCAAAACTAACAGCGCATCGCCACACAGAAGCACGATATGCAGCTTCCAAAATCACCTCACGAGCGGGTAATTCGCTCAACGCAAACAATGAAGTGTGGAACACAGAAGTTTGCTCTAAAAGTGCATCTTCTACTTGTGATGCTTTTATTTGCTTATCCGCACCCCGATGTACTATTTGAAGATGCGGATCGTTTGTATTTAGACCAACAATCGCTCCTGTAGAAAACTTAGTATTTTTTGTAACATACTGAATATCAACCTCATACTTGGTTAAATCAGAAATTAATTCATCACCAAAAACATCAGTACCAACCGATGATATTAATGCAGTTCTATTGCCTAATACACTCAAAAATTTAGATAAAACACCTGCATTTCCGCCTAATCGCTTTTCAAAAAGCACAGCATTTTTCCAATTCTGCTGAACAATTGCACTACACAAATGCACTAACAATTCTCCTACAACAACGGCATCAAACGGGCGATTTGAAGGAATAAGTTTCATGTGTTTTTAAAGATTTTGATTTATTATTTGAAATTGTAAATAGGTATAGAATATATTAAAAAAATAGTACATTTGTTCCGAATTCGTGCAATTTTACCTTTACAATAATTTAGGTAAAGGTACGACAATTTAGCATTCCATAAACTGATTTATAGTTTCAGCCGAAAGTGAATTTAATTTGCTTTTGGCTTTTTTATTTTACCATCATTGAGCTGTATACTAAAGAATTAACTTTAAAAAAATGAACTTAAAAATAAATTTCTTCGTAATTTTCAAATTCAAAAATTATATCAGCTAAAATTATCACTATGAAAAACGTTCTGTTGCTATTGTTATTTACCGTATCGCCCTTGCTGCTTATTGCTAATGAAGGAATGTGGCTGCCCATTTTTTTATCGCAACTTAATGAAAAAGAGATGCGCGGATTAGGTATGAAAATCAAAGCCAAAGATATTTGGAATGTAAAAAAAGGTAGTTTGAAAGATGCCATTGTACAGTTTGGTGGCGGATGTACCGGCGAAGTAATCAGTGCCGAAGGTTTGTTGCTCACTAACCACCATTGCGGATATTCATATATTCAATCACATTCATCAGTAGCCAATAATTATATTGACAACGGATTTTGGGCGAAAAAAAAAGCAGATGAACTGCCCAATGCTGGGCTTACAGTTACGTTTATTGCGGATATGGCAGATGTCACTTTACAAATATTGGGCGAAATTCCAGAAAATATTGATGCCACTACGAAGCAATCGCAAGTAGATAAACGCATCAACCAAATTATACAAAATTATCCTCACGAATCATGGCAGGAGGTAATAGTGAAACCATTTTACAAAGGCAATCAGTATTTTTTATTCGTTACCGAAACGTATAAAGATGTCCGTTTTGTTGGTGCTCCTCCAAGTGCTATTGGTAATTTTGGTGTGGATACAGACAACTGGGTTTGGCCTCGTCATACTGCTGATTTCTCATTGTTTCGCATTTATGCAGATAAGAACAACCGTCCTGCGGCTTATTCAAAAGACAATGTACCTTTTCGACCAAAACATTTTTTACCAATTTCAATAAAAGGTATCAAAGAAAATGATTTCACGATGGTAATGGGTTTTCCAGGTGTTACAAATGAGTATTTGCCAAGTTATGCCGTAGCACAAACAATGGAAATTACCGACCCAACGCGTGTAAATATTCGTAGTAAAACTTTGGCTATCATGTTGGAAAGAATGAAAACAGATACTGTCGTAAAAATTAAATATGTATCAAAGTATGCAAGCATTTCAAACGGTTGGAAAAAGTGGACAGGAGAAATGGAAGGGTTAAAAAAAACAAATGCGATTGCCAAAAAACAAGCATACGAATCCGATTTTCAAACAAGAGTAATTGAGAATCCAACATGGAAAATTAAGTATGAAAATCTTTTACCCGAATTAAAAAGTTTATACGAAAAATCAAATCGTTATACCAAAGTACGCGACTATGTGTCAGAGTTGCTTAGGGTAAATATTGAAGCTTTCAAGATGGCTGCACGCATGGACGCACTGGTGTCTGCTTATGAAGAAAATGGCGAATCAGGCTTCACCAAAAAGAAAAATGAAATAAAGGATGATGCCGTTGACTTTTTTAAAAATTATGATGCTAGTATTGATAAAGAAGTTTACAAAGCCTTGTTCGAAATGTATAGTAATGACCTTCAACCATCTTTTCAATCTGAATACGTCATTTCTCAAATTAAAGAAAAAAATACTATCGAAAATTGGGCAAATTATTGCTTCGAAAATTCTTCACTTAGCACTAAAGATAAATTTGATGCATTGCTCAATTTGCCAATAGTAAAAACTATTAATATCATCAAAATTGATCCTATTTATCTTACCTACAAGTCAATATTAAACACCTATAATTCACAAGTTATTCCCTTCAATCGGGAAGTTGAATCGCGCATTACTGACCTCCAGCAGATTTATATGAAAGCACAAATGGAGGTGTTTTCTGAAAAACAATTCTACCCAGATGCAAATAGCACTTTACGCGTAACTTATGGAAAAGTGAAGGGCTATTCGCCTCGAGATGGTGTAAATTACAACTATCAAACCTTCCTTGATGGTGTGTTAGAAAAATATATTCCGGATGATTATGAGTTCGATGTTCCTCAAAAATTGATAGCTCTATACAAAAATAAAGATTACGGGCAATATGGCGAAAATGGAAAAATGCCAGTAGCATTTATCGGCAGTAACCACACCACTGGTGGCAATTCGGGCAGCCCATCCATTGATGCAAGAGGAAATTTAATCGGTCTGAATTTCGACAGAGTGTGGGAAGGCACAATGAGCGACCTCAACTATGATGCCTCAATATGCAGAAATATTATGGTAGATATACGTTATATCCTTTTTATAATTGATAAATACGCAGGTGCAAAAAATCTAATTCAAGAGATGAAAATTATCAAATAAGTACATGATAATAAATAATTTATCTATAAAAAAAAGGACTTACGATGCCATCGTAATAGGCTCAGGCATCAGTGGAGGATGGGCAGCAAAAGAGCTCTGTGAGAAAGGGTTGAAAACTTTAGTATTAGAGCGCGGTAGAAACGTTGAACACATAAGCGACTACCCTACTGCCTTGACAAACCCTTGGGAGTTTCCACATCGCAATCGCCCAACTCAAGCGGATATTGATATGAACCCAATACAAAGTAAATGCTATGCTTTTAATGAAGGCACAGAACATTTTTTTGTGAATGATTCTGAACATCCATATATACAAGTAAAACCGTTTAATTGGATTCGTGGCTATCAGGTGGGTGGGCGGTCGCTAACCTGGGGGCGGCAATGCTATCGCTGGGGAAAAGAAGATTTTGAAGCAAATGCAAAAGATGGCTTCGGAGTGGATTGGCCAATACGCTACGAAGAAATTGCACCTTGGTATAGCTATGTCGAAAAATTTGTAGGCATCAGTGGAAATAAAGATAACTTGAGTAGTATTCCGGACGGTGAATTTCTACCACCGATGGAAATGACTTGCATGGAGGAACATTTTCGTAACAGCATAAAACAAAAATATGAAAACAGAAATGTAATCATTGGTCGAGCTGCCAACCTGACTGAACGAGTTGGAAATCGTGGTCCCTGTCAATATAGAAATTTATGTCATCGCGGTTGTCCGTTCAGTGGATATTTTAGCAGTCAATCAGCAACACTACCAGCCGCTAATGCAACAAGTAAAATGACTTTATTATCAAATACAATAGTACATACTATAATAT
>JAGOHC010000195.1 GCA_017996375.1 Saprospiraceae bacterium
ACATTACATTGAGCAAATGCAGCAATACCTTGAAGCGATAAAACTAAAATGCTTGCAAAATAAAATTGATTTCGTTGAAGCAGATATTAATCAAGATTATCAACAAGTGTTGCAGGCATATTTATATAAAAGAACAAAAATGCACACATAATCTAAACAAACATATATGATAAAATTAGCAAAAATACCAACTAATGCTCCCAAGAAAGTAGGCAAAGAAGCAATCAAAAAAATCACCAAAGATTTAGTAAAACAATTAGGTGAACTGCAACATATACTATATGCCCAAAAAAAGTATAGTGTTTTAGTTGTGTTGCAAGGTATGGATGCTACTGGTAAGGACGGTGCAGCCAGAAAAGTTTTTGCCAAATGTTCCCACACCGGCGTACGCGTTGAAAGTTTTAAAAAACCTACCGAGGAGGAATTGGCACACGATTTTTTGTGGCGCATTCATCAATGTACACCCGAAAAAGGTATGGTTCAAATATTTAATCGTTCTCATTATGAGGATGTTGTAATTCAAAAGGTGCATAAGTGGATAAATGAGGAGCGAGTATCCAAACGTTTGCAAGCAATCAACGCTTTTGAAGAATTGTTGCAATTTGATAATGATACCGTTGTAATAAAATTTTATATGCACATTTCGCAGGAGCGACAAATGGAGAAGTTACAAGAACGCATCAATGACCCATCAAAAAATTGGAAGCACAACGAAAGCGATTGGGAGGAAACAAAATTGTGGGATGAGTATTTGAAATCTTACGAAAATGCCATTAATAAATCAAAAATTCCATGGCACATTGTGCCAGTAGATCAGCGTTGGTATCGAGATTATTATATCGCAAAAATAATGGTTGAAACTTTGACTGCTTTGAATTTGAAACTGCCTGTGTTACCAAACAAAGAATTATTAGAAGAAAATGGATAAGGTACGTGTGGACAAATGGCTTTGGGGAGTTCGCATTTTTAAAACGAGAACCTTAGCTACCGACGAAATTAAATCTGGCAAAGTACGCATTAATGGAGCAGACGTGAAGCCTTCACAAAATGTGAATATTGGCGATGTAGTGATGGTAAAAAAGAATGGTTTTAATTTTGAATATAAGGTGCTTGATTTGGTGGACAAAAGGGTTGGTAGTCCCATTGCATTGCTTTGCTATCAGAATTTAACGCCTCCTGAAGAACTGAAAAAATTTGAGGCATGGTATGTGGCTAAATCGGGTGGCGAATTTCGAGAAAAGGGCTTGGGTAGACCCACTAAAAAAGACCGCCGCACGTTAGACGATTTCAAAGGGGATTGATTTTGGGTGGCATAAGAAATATTTTGTTATCGTTTTTGATGGAATTGCGTGTTCGGAAAGTTCGGACATCATCGCAGTTTTACCACTTTTTTGCAAAATTTTTATCTCATCTACTTTACGTTTATATGCCAAATTGCTTTCGCTTCCGCTAAACACTACAAATTTTGTTGCTTCGATTGCCCATCCAAATTGCTTTGCCGTTTGTATTAAAATTTGTTGAAAAACTTCCTCTTTTACAGGTTGAGTATTTATATTTATTTTTAATAACTTTCTGTTAATCAACCCATTAGATAAAAATTTTGATACGTTGTCATCAAATTTTTGCCATTGCTTTAGTACAGTATAAATATCGTAGTCATCTAACATCGCATATTGCTGTATGATATATTCTCTATTATATTGGTGAATTTCTGGTAGTGTGAGGAAAAAAAGCAAGGCATCTGGAATGTACTGTTGTCCCTCTAATTTGATCATTTGTTTTAAACGGAGTATAAAGTTTACCAACATTTTTTCAGCCACAATCGAAGTTTTGTGTAAATAGGCTTGCCAATACATCAACCTACGAGCAATTAAAAAATTTTCGATAGAGTATATCCCTTTTTCTTCAACAACAATTTGATTATCAACAACTGTCAGCATTTTTATAATGCGGTCATAGCCGATTATACCTTCCGATACTCCGGTAAAGAAACTATCTCGGTTTAGGTAATCCATTCTGTCTAAATCCAATTGTCCGCTGACTAATTGGTGCAAAAACTTTTTATGGTATTCATTTTTAAATATCGAAATAGCTAATTGCAAACGACCATTCAGTTCCTCATTTATCGCTTCCATAAACCATAAGGAAAGTTCCTCGTGGTGAATGTTTATTAAAATATTTTCTAAAGCGTGCGAAAACGGACCATGCCCAATATCGTGCATCAAAATAGCGATGCAAGCAGCTTCAGCTTCGTCCTCTGTAATTTGGATGCCTTTTGAACGTAGGGTTTCGATGGCCTGTGTCATTAAATGCAAAGCACCTAAAGCGTGGTTGAACCGCGAATGTGTTGCACCCGGATAAACGTATTGGGTGAAACCAGTTTGTGAAATTCTGCGTAATCGTTGAAAAAAAGGATGCTCAATTATATCAAAAATGATAGGGTAGGGCAATGTAATGAATCCATACACGGGGTCATTAAAAATTTTCTTTTTATTCATATTGAAATCCATTAAGTTGCCCAACAAATAACTTTACTCCTTCACTAATTTATCAAACCACACTTGTCCTGTTTCAGTTTTTAGTTGTAGATAGTAAATGCCACTCGGAACTGTACCTACTAAAAAAGTTGTGGCATTTTTTCCTTGATTTAATAATACTTGCTTGTTAATAAGTTCCTGTCCGTTGCTGTTAAATAATCTTAGCGTAACATTATTACTTTCATTAATTTGAGTAATTACCTGAATATCATTACTAAATGGGTTAGGATGAATTTTAATAGATTCAAAGCCTTTCGGTAAGTTATTGGTAGATAATGTTTGTTCCACAAAAATTGTTAAATTACCAAACCCTGGGCAGAGCGTATCAGTATCGGTATAATTAATGTTGTTCAATCCAAGTATATTTGGTGTACAAGGATTAAATATATTATTTACAACACCATTGCCTGAGAATGTTCCTGACAAACCAGTAGCTACATTTAAGTTAATCGCTTCCGAACAGTATTCTAAAGTATCAAATGCAGTGTTATTAATCATATAAAAATCCTGAATACCAACTTCAAATATAACGGTATCGCTACTATTGCATCCGAACTCATTTGTGTACAAATATGTAACTTGGTGCGTACCTTCGGCGGCATTTCCAGGATAGAAAAATGAATCCTGCACTGCATTACCAGAAAAAACACCCCCCGAAGGAGAAGCCTCAAGTAAATAAACCGGAGGCGGTGCTTCACCAAGACATACGTTGGTAGTATATTCTTGTGGCGCTATAAAATTAACCGGAATATTATCTCTGATTTGAACATGAATAGTTTGTGAAACATTCTGACAAATTGAATCAGTTTTGCTAACAATAACTTGATAGTCACCTGGAATGGTGATGGGTAAAATATTCGCTTCTCCAACAATTGGCGCACCGTTGTGATACCATTGATAATTCAGATTTTCACCTTCAAGCGCAATTAACTGTGATGCTGAGCCTTCGCAAATATTAAGTGTATCAGGGCTAAGAATGTGTGCAA
>JAGOHC010000049.1 GCA_017996375.1 Saprospiraceae bacterium
TTCATAAACTGTACTGCAAATACCGGATTGATAATATACGCCACCACTAAAGATGCCAACAACGTAACAATGAGCGTTATCGGGAGGTAGTACATAAACTTCCCAATGATGCCTTGCCAAAATGCTAAAGGCACAAATGGCGCAAGCGTAGTCAATGTTCCGGAAAGCACCGGCATGAATATTTCTCCAGCGGCTAATTTTGCGGCTTTTACAATTGGGACTTTCCCGTTATCAAAAATTCGGTGCGTATTTTCAATCACTACGATAGCGTCATCTACAACAATACCTAATGCTAACAAGAAAGAGAACAACACAATCATATTTAAGCTAAAGCCCAATATTGGCATCACTAAAAAAGCTAAACACATAGATAGTGGTACAGACATTGCCACGAAAACGGCGTTGGTCACACCCATAAAAAACATCAAAATTAAGGTTACTAATGCAAAACCTATGATGATGGTATTGATGAGGTCGTGCAATGTTACCCTTGTTTGTGTTGATTGGTCGCCAGTTAGTACGACACCCAAATCTTTAGGGTAGGAGTTTACCTTCAAATCGTCCAAAATTGCTCTACATTTGTCGGAAGCATTGATGAGGTTTTCGCCACTGCGCTTGATGATATTCAGGGTAATAACATTACTCTTTGCCAATCTTGCATAACTTTCTTTTTCCTTAAAACTATCTTTCACTTCGGCAATATCTTTCAGATAGACCAATGCGCCAGACATGGAGCGAATGACAATATTTTTAATCTGGTCAATATTATTAAACTCACCGGAAATGCTCAATGTGCGCCGCATATCATCGGTTTTCACCGTACCACCCGAAATACGCATATTCTCGTAATTTACCGCCATCTCAATATCTCGCATAGTAACCATAGCGGCTTCCATTTTATACATATCTACATCAATCTGAATTTCTCTGTCCAATGCACCTATAATGTCCACCCGTGTAATTTCCTTCAACCCTTCGATACGGTCTTTGGCTTGTTCTGCATATTTTTTCAATCGGTTGAGGTCGTAATCACCAGAAATATTGACGTATAAAATCGGCATTTCGGCAAAGTCAATTTCCATAACGGTAGGTTCTTGGAGGAGGTCTTGTGGCAATTCGCTTCGGGCTTTATCCACGGCATCTTTCACCTTTTGTTTTGCCTCCGCAACGTCCACATCAGTACCAAATTCTGCAATGACGGAGGAGAAATCTTGCACCGAGTTGCTTGTCATTTTTTTTACACCCGAAATACCTTTAATTTGTTTTTCGAGTGGCTTCGTTACTAAGTTTTCAATATCCTCCGGTGCGGCACCTGGGTAAATGGTATTGACGAAAATAGTTGGAATTACCACATCTGGAAATTTCTCCTTTGGTAAACTATTATACGACAAAATACCCGCCAACGTGATGATACACGTTATGATAAATATGCTGGTTTTATTATCAATAGACCAACTTGTGGGGCGGAATTCTTTTATATTCATAAAATTAAAATATAGGTCTTTATAGAATGTGCAATTTAATTTGCAATAAGTGGGGCGCTGGTTATTTAATAGGTAATAAGGTCGCCCTCGTTAAGGTCTTGATAACCCGTAATGATGAGTGCATCGCCATTTTTCAATCCCTTCTTGATATGCGTTCTGCCATTGTATGTTAATCCTTTTTCTATCCATACACGGCGAGCAACCTGTTTGCCATTTTCTTCTCTTGCCACGAATAAGTAGTTTCCTTCCTCTGCTTTTTGAATAGTATTGACGGGCACAACAATCGTGTTGTTGGTACTGAAATCAATAATTTTTACCACAACTAACATATTGGGGTGATACTCTTTATTATTAGGCAATTTAATCTCTGCTTTGAACGTACGGTTCATTGGGTCAATAACCTGCGAAACATAATTTAAAGTAGCATCCGTTTCCTTTTTTAAATCAGGGAAAAACAGCTTTACGCGATTACCCGTTTTGATTTTTCCGATATAGCTTTCCGCAACATCTGCTTTTACTTTTAACCCTTGATTATTCATGATGCGGAACGCCGGATAGCCCGGAGCTGCGAGTTGCCCTTTTTTTAACATCACTTCGTCCACTACGCCACTAAAAGGTGCTTTTATTCGCATCATACGCATTTGCTCTTTTACAGTTTCGATCTGTTTTTCGATGGCTTCCTTACCATTTTTAGCTTGAAGCAACTGCACCTCGCTACCAATTTTTTGGTCCCACAATCGCTGTTGGCGGTTGTATAAGTCTGTAGCAAAGGTAAGTTGTTGCTCTAACTGTGCTATTGATTTTGTGAGAATGCCGTCATCAACTGTGGCGAGAGTTTGTCCGGTGGTTACGTGTTGCCCTACCTTCACTAATACGTTTGTTACCGTGCCGCCTGTGGTGGGGCTTATAGTGGTGTTTTCGTCTGCATCAACCTTGCCCATTACGTCAATGTAATTGACAAAATTTGCAGTACGCAAGGTATCCACCGCTACTAATTTGGGCTTGATAACTTTATTCACTTCAGATTTATCTAAGGTGGCAATTTCTTTTTCAAGAGTTGATATTTTACTCAACAACTCTTTCTGTTGGGTTTTATATTTACTTAATTCCGCTTTTTTAGCATCGAGCGAGTTAGGGTCGCCGCCGCAAGCATTCAAAACTGTTAGTATTATTAAAGCTGATGCAGTTAAATTGAATATATTGATTCTCATATTAGAGTAATAATTAATATTTTATAATTTTAATTTGTATTCAAAATTCGCTTTAGGCTTACAACCTGCCCATTGCTTTTTCCCAATCCACGCGCGCCACAATCAGATCGTATAAAGCATTGATATACGCAGCCTGTGCGGCATAAACATCGCGCTCGGCAGTAGTTAATTCCAAACTGGAACCTACGCCTTCGCGGAACTTGATTTTTGTTGTTGCAAAAATTTTCTCCGCCATATCAAGTGATTTTTTTCTTGCCTCAATGGTTTGTTTGGTATTTTGGTACTGTATGTTAGCATTAGCGGCCTCCAACGTTGTGGCTGTAAGAAATATACTTTTGTTAAGTTGAACATTTTCCTTTGCAATGGATGCCCGCTGTATTTTCATCTTTCTGTCGTATCCGTCAAAAATAGAAGCTGTAACATTTAACCCTACCGCCGTTGTACGGAAAAATCCGGGTTCGTCTGAGTTAAACAGTTGGTTGCGCTGCAGGTTTTGCGAGTGCGAGGCGAAGCCTACTACTGTTGGGTAGTAGCTATATTTGTATCGCTTGATATTCAGCGTTTGTAGTTCTTCGAGTGTAGTAAGCATCTTATATTCTTTGCGAGATTCCACGTTATATTTGTCCAATAGCTCACCTTCTCTGCTCGTAACGTCATAGTAAATCGGGTCGAATTGTTCTTTTAAAACAATCTCCTGATTTAAAGGATAATTCATTTGAAACTTCAGCACATTGAGAAGTAATTCGCGTGTAAGCGCCATTTTGTCGTCCTCAGTTTTTAGGTTCTGCATTGTTAGTTCCAATCGCTCAATGTCTAAGTTTTCAGCAAATCCATTTTTGTAAATTTCTTTTAACTGTTTAGTAGTTAAGTCTAAATTATCAATATTCTTAGACAAGAACTCTCTGGCTTTATCCAATGCTAATACTGCAAGGTACGCCTTTTTTATATTCATTTTTATACTGTCTTGATTCAAAACAGCTTGTTCGGCGGTTAATGTTTTAGCTAATTTCAAGGCTTGTAAGCCTACGAAATATGAGCCATCAAATAATAACATACTTGCTTCTAACGAACCGTTCAGACTGTTGTTTGTACCAAACTGAGCTGGTATGCCTTGCCCTTCGGGAGGTGCTGGCGTAGTAGACGGAATCACTTGATAAGCAACCAAGGTTTGGTAAATCACGGGGCTGATGAAATTCGGTATAATCTGTGTTGGCAAATCAATAAAATAATTGTAGCCAATTTTTGCGTTCAGCTTGGGCATCCCAATAGCCTTATATTCTTTCAGGCTTGCATCAGAGTCAGCAATATTCAACTTGTTGCGCTTGACTGAAAAGTGGTTTTGTAGACCGTAATTTATAGCTTCTTGGATAGTGAAAGCTTGCTGTGCATAAAAAATGCTTACCCAGCCGTGTAAACACAGTAGCAAAGCTATTTTTTTGATATTATAAAACATATTTCTTATTGTATTTTTCTAATAATGTTAATCCTTCAGAAGATGCAATACCATGCAAATGATACCGTATATGTTCCTTAAATAACTTCTCTTTACTATATTGCTGGTGCGGAAATAAATTTTCATCCGTAAGGATAGACGATTTACTTACATAGAGTTTTGCGATTATATCTGCATTGATACCTTTGCGATAAAACCCTTGCCGAATGCCTTTATCAATGTTAGTTTTAATGACGTTGTAAATAAAAACTTGGTGCAACGATTTTAACAGCATCCAACTTTCTGGGTAATATTTTTGTAAGTCGTAAATCGCTGCCGGCGAATAAGTATTTAATTGTTTGATGATATACTTTCCGATACTCAACATCTCATCTATGGCATCGTTTGCACTTTGGCTAACTTGTTCAATATGTTCTTTTTCCTGCCGAAGGTATTCGTCCAAAATTTGGTTAATCAGGTCTGCCTTATTGTCAAAATGTTGATATAGTGTTTTTTTAGAAATGCTCAATTCACGTGCAACATCATCCATCGTTATCGTTTTGATACCAATTTGCATAAAGAGTTTGTTCGCTTTTGCTAACACTTTCTCTTTTAATAATTGCCGTTGCATGAACTTATCGTCTGTAACCATACGACAAAGATATATAATTTTGTGTGGTGGAAACATTTTACATACAAATCGTTTCCTAAGTTTCGGACTAAATAACGTTTTATACAGACGAAAGTTTATTTTTCTTCGATATATTCTTTAACATTACATTTTAAAATCTGCTTATGCTTTTATATATCACCAACGATGCTATTACGCTCGGAATTTTGACCACCACAGTTGCTTTTGTATTAATGGCATCAAAGAGTAATTATCCGTTTTTTAAAACGCTGTTTAAATACTGTCCACCATTGTTATTATGTTACTTCTTGCCTGCTTTGATGTTCTCTCCGTTGGGCTGGATTTCCGCCGAAACCTCCCACTTGTATCAAGTAGCTACGCAGATTTTTTTGCCCGCTGCCTTAGTGCTTTTCTGTTTAAGTTTAGATTTACAAACTATCATCGGGTTAGGGCCAAAAGCCGTTTGGGTATTTTTAGCTGGTGCTGTGGGTGTCATTCTTGGTGGCCCGATTGCACTATTCATTGTTAAAACACTTGCACCTGCGTTGCTTATTTCTAATCATGATCAATTGTGGAGAGGTTTGAGTACTATTGCGGGAAGCTGGATAGGAGGGAGTGCCAATCAGGTTGCAATGAAGGAGATGTATCAGGTAGGAGATGACTTATTTGCTTCTATGATTATCATTGATGTTGTTGCTGCTAATGTTTGGATGGGCGTTTTGTTGTATTGGGCGAGCATTTCGGGGCGTATTGATAAGTGGTTGCACGCTGATACAACTGCTTTAGATGCTTTAAAACACAAGGTAACTGCTTATCATCTTTCTATCGAAAAAAATGCATCAGTACCGGATATTTTTCTACTATTAGCCACTGCATTTGGCGGGGTTGCGCTTTCGCATTGGGCAGCTGAATACATCGTTGGGGCATTAAAACCCTTTCAGGCAACATTATGTTATTATAAAATTGATTCTATTACCTCTACTTTTTTTTGGATAGTGTTAATAGCCACTACGGTAGGTGTATTATTCTCCTTTACACCATTACGGAAGTTGGAAGGCATCGGTGCGTCTAAATGGGGAACGGTTTTTATCTACTTTTTGGTAACAACCATCGGTATGAAAATGAATATAGTAGAGATGTTTAACAACTTAGGGTTATTTGTTGTTGGCTTTATTTGGATGAGCTTTCATGCCATCATCATTTTTGCTGCCGGACGCTTACTTAAAGCACCTTTCTTTTTTGTCGCAGTGGGGAGTCAAGCAAATATTGGCGGGGCAGCTTCTACACCAATTATCGCTGCTGCTTTTCATCCTTCTTTAGCTCCTGTAGGTGTGTTGTTGGCAGTGTTAGGGTATGCACTCGGCACCTATGGTGGTATCATTTGTGCCATGTTGTTGCGTTACGTTGCGTTATCATAAAAAGAAAAAGGGAAACTGTACCCACAGCTTCCCTAATGTTCATATCTTTAAAAGTTTAAACTATTGTTTAACCACTTTCGTAATGCTTTGCTGCGAGCTGTTACTTAATTTTAATAAGTAGATGCCTTTCGGCAAATGCTGCATTTCGATTTCGTAACGCGTATTGTTGAGCAACTCGATGGTTTGCATCAAAACTTCCTTACCGGTTACATCATACAAATAAATGGTTGCAGGGTCTTCAATGTTTGCATGTTGTACCGTAAAATAAATATTCTGCTGTGTAGGGTTTGGCTGAACAAAAATACCGAAATCCGGATTGTCAATTTTTGCACTCACCACTTTTGAATATTCGTGGCTGCCATTGTTATTAAACATTTTTAAACGGTAGTAATATTCCTCACCAATTTTCACATCGGTATCAGTAATTTGATAAGTTGCTCCTGCACCGTTTTTGCCTTGCGCCATAACCTTTTTTAAGAATGTGAAGTCATGTTGTCTTGCCGAAGATTTTTCAACTTCATAATACAACAAGCCATCTTCTGCAATGGTTTGCCAATTTACCTCAATCAAATTCTTGCGTGGCGTAGCAATTATGGAGTTAAGGTTGGCATCAAAGGAAGCAATTGGCTGATAACAAATTTCTAAACCCCAAGTGCTAAGTGCCCCTCCATCCTGATCAGCGTTATCTACAACTGTTAATGTCCAATTTCCTTGCATTGCAGCAGCATCAAACGCACTCAGCGTTTGATTAGGAATATAATTCAAGCCACTTGTCGGCGGACAAGGTATTGCACTATATGCATTAGTAGCTTCATCATCAAATGCGATATTAAAATTATCTTGATTAGAACAAACTCTATCCAATAATGTGCGTGTTACACCACCGGGGCTTGTTAAGGTTATAGTTAAATCGCTAATCCAGGTGTGTGTACCTGTTAAATTTACAACATTTATATCTGTTATTGTGCCGCTTGTAGGTATATTTAAAACAGAAGTTACTGTTGGTGTGCCCGAAGTTGAAATAGTTTGTGGTACATTAGTAGCCATAAATGTTTGACATAATATAGTTGCTGTTGTAAAGCTAAACGCCGAAGATGTTGCTCCATTGCCACAGCCATTGGTAGGTATCACCCGCCAATAGTATTGCGTTGTTGCGTTTAACGCTGGCGAAACGTTGTAATTCGTTGTGCTTGATGTGCCTGTTTGTACAATATTTGTAAACGCATTATCTGTAGCGATTTGAATTAGATAGCTCGTTGCATTTGCTACCGCCGACCACGACAACGCCGCTGTAGATGAAACATTTGTTGCCGTATTGGACGGCGAAGCTAAAGTTGTTGTTCCACTTATTGCGTTAGATACTGTTACAGCGATACTCGTAGTGGCTACTTCTGCTCCGGCTGTAGCCGTAATGGTTACATTATATGTACCTGTTGCTACACTACCTCCAGCGTTTACCGTCATTACAGATGTCCCTCCCGATGTAGCAGGATTAGGGAAATAGCTCGCTGTCAAGCCTGAAGGTAGCCCTGTTGTCGTCAAAGTAGGGTTAGAGGTAAAACCTGACCCAAGTGATAAGTTTATAGTTCCACTGCTCGAAGTACAGATGGATGATGTAGTAGGTGAAGCTATTACAGCCACTAAGCAAGCCGTTGCATTTTTGCCATCCATAGCAATTGGCGTACTGCTTGTTCCGAGCCAATCGTACAAACGAGTAGCTGCAGTTGTACCGCCATTCCACGACATTGAAAATGCCCCATACTCATCGGTGTCTGTTGTGCTAGCACAACTGGATGCTCCGCCATGCAACTGCCCAATTACTCTTTTCGTTGTAGCATTAAATAGTGGCGAACCTGATGAGCCTCCCTCCGTGATGGGTCTGGTTGCATTTGTAATGCCTGCATGATTTATTCTTGCCCAATTCACTTGCCAGTGCGAATTTAGGGTTCCGTAACCAAAATCACCTAAGGTTGGTGCACCGCCATCATACGAAATTCTTTTTTCATCAGTACTCGGATGATGAATACCTAAAGTGGAAGAAGCCACCGCGGAGGTAGCATCCCACCCGGCAAAGAAAGCATTTGCATTTGTATTAACGGGGTCGTCCAATTCTATTAAGGTGAAATCAGAGTTGGTACGTGTTGCTCTAAATATTGCGCCTGTATTAAAAGTTGCTAAAGAGCCATCTCCCGCACTGCCACTTTCGGCGGTGTTAGGTAAACGACAGGTGCTGTTTTCGTATTTCCAATAAGCAACAAATGAGGCTGCATTAGCAGAAGTAATTCCACAGTGATTGGCAGTCATAAAATAGGGCTTACAGTCTTGCAATGCATTGGTTACTAAAAAACCGGAACAGAATGTAGAACCACTCGTACCAATAACCGCTACAGAGCGCATAATATCGCGGTAGTTATCATTTTCAGGCCACCCATCTGCTGCACCGCATATTACATCTAAATTGCACGAACCAGAAACCAGTGCGTTGATGCTGTAAAATCCCATATAATCATGATTAACAAACCCAATCTCAAGTTCAGGATTCGTGTTTCGTCCAGTTTGTAATTCTACTACAATTTCGTCAGATTCTATAATGGGTGTCCATAATTGCTCATGCACCTCATTGTCGGCTGGAGTAAATGGCCCCATGACGTGCTTTTTGTCCATAGAGTAGATAAAAAGTTTATCATTGACATCCAATTTAAATTTTGTAAAACCCAAATTCAAGGATTTTGCATTAGGCGATGAAAGGATTATTCTCCACACTCGGGAGTTATCATGATTAACGAACCAAGTACCGCTGTTTGTGATAGAATAGTTCACTTCAAAGTTGTGTGCAAAAATAACTTTCTTTTCGCGGGTAGAATTTAGCCGTTGTAATTCCGCGTTTTTGAGCGCTTCGTTATCAAGCAACGGCATCTGGAGGCGCTCAATATTTTGAAGCGGCAAGTTGGAAAGTTGCCAAATAGGGTGTTGTGACTGTGCAAACATAGCAATGTTTACAAGCAATGCACTAAACGTAAGTAAAATTACTTTCATAGAATATCACTTTTATCAAAAAGGTTAAGAGTAAAGAAGGATTGAAATTGTGGAGCAAATTCATCGCAAAGTTAAATATAACCAATTTAAAAAACAATAATTTGAATAACATTCTGCAAACGAATCTAATGATAGTAATCTGTCAAATAGAATATTAATAACTTCTGACAAATTTTATCTTATTGTGATTTGTACAACAAGTATTTTTTTATAAATTTGTGGTTTATGTGACAACTAATTAAATATTTTTATTTTCTTAACCATTATACACAAATTCAATGAAAAAAATATTTACACTATTCTTTACATTCGCTTCATTATTTGTACTAGCTCAACCTACCTATATAGGATTGACTGTTGATAACAATGGCTCCGGCAACAATAACCTTTTTGGGAATTGTTTAAACACAAGCCAAGATGCGTACGTAAACTGGGAGGTTTATTTACCAGACAACACCAGTTGTGGCGCAGATGGTACGGATGGCAACAATGGAGGCACGAGCGATCGGCAGTCGCATTGCCGTTTAATTTTAAGAACATCCACTACTACATCAGATCCCACTACAGTTATAGCCTCAGCACCGACTATCATTGACCCATTGAGTATTGGTGCAAGTGGCGGTTTCTATCAACCCGGCGCAACCAACAATGATGGCTATTTTGTAAACCTTAAAGATTACATTACTACTCCAGGTTACTATAGTGTAGAAATTCAATGCACTTGTATGGACGGTGTTTATGATAACGAAGCACGCACAACTTGGAACTATGGCTCGCCGAATCCTTATTGGTCGAGTCCATCACCAGACTTGATAAATAACTCTACTGGAGGAACGATGCCTCAAATTAACAACGCATTATTAGGTTACTTTACTGTGGGCGATGTAGATATGTATCGCAGCATGGTAGTTTTTAACGGCACCTATTATGACCTTTTGCGCTTCACACCCGGCAATCCACCTGCACCAACTAATTTACAATCGGCAACTGGATCAACTGCTGCACCATTATCAAGCCCGATTTGTGGAGGCTTAAATGCACCGACACCGCCAACACTTTCGATGGGTGCAGAAATGAATATCTTTAAGCGAAATTATGGTGGCTGTTTAGCAAATGTTACGGATTGCCGTACTTATTATAGAGTGTATAAACAAGGAACAACCCCTCCTTCATTTACAACCTTTAATGTTAGTTGGCAAAGTAATTGTACGGGTGGTTATAATGCAAGCACCAATACAATTTCAACCTTTACAAGCGGTGGTTCTTGTATAAGCGGACAAACACAGGGTACAAATAATAGTAACTTAGCAAATTGTATTGCTTCGGAACGTTGGCAAGCACCCATTGGTGCAAGTAATATTTTACCTACATCATTTACATCCGCAGATGCCGGTACATGGCAAGTTGATTATTACAACGAATGTGATTTAGTAAATTGTGCTGGAACTACATCTGTGGAGAGCGACCCAGCAACAGCACCAACAACATACTATTCGGCTACGTTTACCGTAACGGCTATGCAGGGAAGTAGTTCTGGTGCTCCATGTTATACATCGGCATTGCCCATCATATTAAAATCATTTGATGTTACCCTAAAAAATAATATTGCAACTTTGGATTGGACAACCTCATCTGAAGTCAATAGTGCTTATTTTAATATTGAGCGCAGCAACGACCAGCGTAGTTGGCAAACTATCGGAATAGTAAATGCAAAGGGTCATTCTGAAAATACAGCATATTATACTTTCAAAGATGTAACTCCGCTAAAAGGCATCGGATACTATCGCTTGAAAATGGCAGATACAAACGGCAATTATGATTACAGCCCAATTAAATCTGTAAACCTAAGTACAGGCATCCATCTATTCGTATATCCCAACCCAACTAGCCACACGTTGCAGGTAACATTTAATACTGCGACAAATAATGATGTAGTATTTAATATCCATAACACGAATGGGCAGTTGGTAAAATCTATTTCGCAAACTGCTGTGGAAGGGGCGAATTACGCAAGCGTCGAAGTTAGTGACTTAACGGATGGCTTATATATCATTCGACTAACAGACAATAATGGACGTGAGTTAGCGCAAGCATCATTTTTGAAAAAATAACAACTCCGTCAAAAAAATAGCGTATAATTAGGTTTCTTTGAGTTACATCAGAGAAACCTTTTTTATACAAAAAAGCGGAATACAATCATTTGAAAATATTTATACCGATGAAAATTTGTTCTACCATCAACATTATAGTACTCGTGTTTTTCTACAATACTATTGTCTTTGGTCAAAATTGCCAAAATGCAAGTGTCCTTTTAGGCGCAACTGTTCAAGCCAACCCGCCAACCATCACCTTGTCATGGATGCCTGACGGCTCAGCAACACAATATTTGTTATACAGAATAATAAAAGGAGAAACAACATGGGGACTTCCTATTGATACCCTTGACGGAACAGCCAATCAATTTATTGATACCAATGTGGCAGAAAATATATCGTATGAATATAAGGTGCAAAAAAGATTTACGACAAATAATGTTACCGCCAACGGATACGGATACATCAATTCAGGAATTCAGATTGCTGTTACCGAAAATCGCGGAAAGTTATTGCTAATAGTTGATTCACTATTTTCGCAACCTTTAAATTTTGAAATCAATCAGCTTATTGCAGATCTTCAAGGCGATGGTTGGACGGTGCAACGAAATGATGTTAGTAGGAATGATTCTGTGACTACTATCAAACAATGGATAACCGAAAACTACTCTGCCGATGTAAAAGCTGTACTACTTTTAGGACATATACCTGTGCCATACTCTGGCAACTTGAACCCCGACGGGCATGGCGATCATCTTGGTGCATGGCCCGCCGACACATATTATGCTGACATTGACGGAAACTGGACAGATATTTCGGTAAACAACACTACGGCAACAAGTACGCGCAACCACAATATTCCGGCTGACGGAAAATTTGACCAGACTTTTTTTCCTTCCGATTTAGAATTACAGGTGGGCAGAGTAGATTTTTATAACTTACCAAATGTATCTGATGATGAATTCGCATTAATGCAAAGTTACTTAAACAGAAATCACGCCTATCGCCAAAGAAATGTTAATCCCGAAAAGCGCGGCATCATTGATGATAATTTCGGCTACTTTAGTGGTGAGGCTTTTGCTGCTACCGGATGGCGCAACATTTCTGTTTTGGTAGGATACAACAACACAACTGCTGGCGATTATTTCACATCACAAATACAAGGCAGTTACTTATGGTCGTATGGCTGTGGTGGCGGCTCTTATCAAGGAGCGTCAGACGTGGGCAACACCACTAATTTTGGCAATGACTCTTTACAAAGTACGTTTACACTATTATTTGGAAGCTATCATGGCGATTGGGATTCACAGAATAACTTTATGCGTGCTTCATTAACCGACGCACTCACTTGCGTGTGGGCAGGCAGACCGCATTGGTACTTTCATCACATGGGGTTGGGAGAAAATATTGGCTACGCCACTCGCTTTTCGCAAAATAATCTGCAATCGGCTTATCAATCTGGGTTTGGCAATCGAATGGTACATACGGCTTTGCTCGGCGACCCCACTCTGCGAAACGACATGATTGCACCGCCAACTAATCTGACTCTTTCGACTTCCGCTTCTTTAATTGAGTTGAATTGGACTGCTTCCGCAGATACGGTGTTGGGGTATCACATTTATAAAATAAATGATGCAACAGGAGTATTTGAACGCATCAACGATACGTTAGTTACTAACACAAATTATACTTATTATTGCCCGGCTTTTGGCAAAAATATTCTGATGGTTCGCGCATATCGTTTGGAAACAAGCAATAGCGGAACCTACTATAATTTAAGTCAAGGCATTAGCGATAGCGTTTATGTTAATGAAATAATCATTGAAAATCCGATAAGCTACCAACTCCTCAATAATGTTACTTTCGTTGGGCAAGTTAATACGCAATTTTTGCTCGAACCGCTAAGTTATTCATGGGAATTTGGCGATGGCATTACTGCAAATACCGCAGCCGTAAATCATACTTACACAGAGGCCGGTAATTATATAATTACTGTAACCGTTAATTCACTTTGTTTCTCAGACACTTTAACTATTAATATTAGCGTGACAAGTACAGAAAATGTTGTGGCGGAGCAGATTGCTGTTTATCCTAATCCAAGTACAGCTGTGTTTACAATCACCACACCAATACCCGTTTTTTTAGAATTATACAACGCTGACTTACACAGAATAACAACGTGGGATGTAGCTGTTTCACAAATGCAATTTACACTCGCCAACAAACCTAAAGGGATTTATTTCGTTAAAATATTTGACAAACAGAAAAGTTTTATCGGAATAAAAAAATTAATTGTTCAATAATATAGCAAAGTCAAGCACGTTACATATTAATTTCTACCCAAATACAACTATCTACAAAACACATACATTTAAAAAAGATATGATTTCAAATACTCGTTTTACACTGCTGTTTTGTTTTAACTTGATAATTTTTACCTCCCTCTTCGCACAGCGCATTGATTCGTTCCCTACTGAACGCGAGGCGTTTATGAAACAGTTAGAAGTTTTTATGACTGCTTCAAAAAGCGAAAATTTGGAAAAAGTGTATAAGACATTTGCGAAGCAAATCAAAAACAACGAATTTTTGGATGATGAAGTTTCCAATATTCAGTCGTTTATGAACTTGATGTTAAAACAAAAATTATCTGCATCGCCATATTTTCAGAACTACCTTCAAACGCTGCAAATTATAAAATCTGGCGAACCTGAAGCTGCTGGAAAACGCTTCAAAGAGTTACAAACTATCTGCACGAATCTCGTCAGTACCATCGAAAACAGAAAACTAAAACCTATTGACGATTATTTGAAATTTGCACAATCGTTTTACGAAAAAAATGCGTTACGCGAAAGCAGCTTAGGGGTAGATTGGATAGCGTCCAATAATAATTATTCTATAAAAACCGAGAACAAACTGCCTATCATTCATTACGACAAAGTGAACCTCTACGGCATTCGAAAAGGAGATACTATTACTATTTACAACACTTCCGGCGATTATAACTTATTCGAGCAAGTGTGGAATGGCAATGGGGGTGAGAGCAACTGGTCGCGTGTGAAAATTGACGAAGCGAAATGTGAATTTGGCACCTATACACTAGATACAAAAAAAACGTTGTATGAAGTTCCTAACGCCAAATTAACTTACCCTACCCTATTTCCTAATGGCAGCGTTGAGGGGCATTTTCAAGATAAAATTGTGGTAGAAAATGATGCCACCGAAGGCTCATATCCTCGCTTTGAATCCAAGGCAGATGTATTAACTATTGAGAATATTGGCGGTGGCGCAAAATATGTGGGTGGCTTCAAGCTACAAGGCGCAAATGTAATCGGCGTAAGCTCAAAGGAAAATATATGTAAGCTAACCATTTTTGGCGAAAACAACAAGCCGATTTATTACGGCGAGGCAGATGTATTTATCATCAAACGCAACGAGAAGATAACAGGCGAGAGCGTACGCTCCACGATCTATTTCGGGCAAGATACTTTATATCACCCGTCCGTAAATTTGCGATATGAAGTACAACCCAAAGAGCTTAGTTTGCAGCGTGGCAAACGCGCCAAAGACCGCAACCCTTTTTTCAATTCGTTTTGGAATATGAATGTGGATGCTGATAAAATAGACTGGTACATTGCAAAAGACTCCTTACTCATCGGCGAGCGCAGTTTGGCGATTGCCAAACCGAAAGACGAAGCCATTTTTGAGTCCACTAAATTTTATAAAGATGAAGACTACCTCCGTATTCAAAACATCGGTTCGTTCAACCCTATTTCTTCCATAAAAGTTTTAGCGGAGCAAGAAAAAACTAACACCCTAGACGCACTAAAGGTTGCCAAAAAATTAGACCTCAACTTTACCATTGCCAATATCCAAACATTACTTTTCGACCTCACCTCTGAGGGTTTTGTTGATTACGACCCTGACAAGCAAATTGTCACCGTTAAGGAAAAAATATTTCACTATGCCAAAGCGAGTGCCAAACAAACAGATTTTGACAACATCCGCATATTGTCTAAAACAAAAGACAGCAATGCCATATTCAGTTTAGCCAACAAAAAAACACTCCTCAACGGTGTAACACGAGTGGAATATTCTTCAAAACAGAAAGTTGCACTCGTACCTCTCAATTCACAAGTGATGCTTCGTGAAAATAAGAATATGGATTTTGACGGAAAGTTGTTTGCCGGTTTCTGTACGCTGCAAGGCAAAGATTTTCATTTCAACTATGACAAATATGAAATTACGTTAGACTCTTGTCGTTATTTTGAGTTATTTTTACCTACCGGCAACGAAGATAAAGACGGCAACAAAGAAGCAAAAAGTATCGCTTCTCGAATTGAACACGTCAACGGCATTTTGCTTATTGATGCACCAAATAATAAATCAGGAAAAGAAAATTTACCCATCTTCCCTTCGCTTAACAGTCAAAAAAATTCGTTTGTTTATTACGACCGTAAGGAGACTTTCAACAGCATTTACAACCGCGATTCATTCTATTTTGAATTGGATAAATTCAATTTTAACAGCTTGGACAGCTTCGCAAAAGAAGATATAAAATTTAAAGGCAAATTAATTTCAGCCAAAATTTTTCCGGAGTTCAAAGAAACGCTTCTCTTGCGCGAAGAAGATTACTCGTTAGGATTCGTGCACCAAACGCCCGCCGAAGGCTATCCAAATTATAGCGGCAAAGGAAAATACAAAGGCGAAGTTGATTTGAGCAACAAAGGAATGTTGGGCAAAGGAACAGTCAGTTACTTAACCGCAGACGTGCAATCGGAGGATATAATTTTTCGCCCAAACCAAATGACTTGCAGCGCAAAACAATTCTTCCTCGCCGAAGACAATGGTGCTGTAAAAGTGCCGCAAGCGCAAGGTATTGATGTGATTATCAACTGGTTACCTTATCAAGATAGTATGTATGTTCAATCCAAAGAAGCTCCATTTGAGTTATTCAAAGCAGGTTTGCATACCGTAAAAGGGACACTCATTCTTACGCCTAATGGCTTGAAGGCTCGCGGATTATTAGATTGGGACAAAGGCAGCATTACCTCCAACATCATGTCTTTTGGTGTGTTTCAATCTTACTCAGACTCGTTGGATTTAATCATACGCGCCTTGGACGGAAAAAATTTAGCTTTTGATACCAAGAACTTGCGAGGCATCGCAGATTTTGAAAAACAACTCGGCAAGTTTAAAGGTAACACCGATTCGGTAGTTACCACCATGCCTTATAACCAATATCACACCACCATGAATGATTTTGACTGGGACATGAAAGCACAAACCGTTTTGTTTAATGCCAACCCGAACCAACGCGATTTTTTCACGTCCATTCACCCCGACCAAGACTCGCTAATTTTTGAAGGTAAA